>CAZBWS010000013.1:0-38073 GCA_964495705.1 uncultured Gammaproteobacteria bacterium | reverse complement strand
CGGTAATGTGATTGCCGCTAACGACGATGGTGGCGCGGGTTATAACTCTAAGATAGTAACCTCATTGGCGGCTACCTATAGCACTAGTCGCTCTGGTAGCTTTACTGTGACGACTAGCTACGGTGGCTTATTAGCGGGTTGAGTCTGTAATTCACAGCCTATCCGAATAACAAAAAAGCCGCTCATTGAGAGCGGCTTTTTTGTTGATGGCTTTTGCGACTAGCTTAGCTAACGACTTTAACCATGCGTGCAAAGATCTCATCAATCTCGCCTAAGCCGTCGATGGTCTTGAGCAGGCCTTTGTCATCGTAGTAGTTAACAAGCGGAGCTGTTTGCTCTTCAAAAACAGCTAGTCGGCTCTTAATGGTTTCTGCATTGTCATCAGCGCGGTGTGCTAGCTCGCCACCTTCAATGTCACAAACTCCTTCTTTAGCCGGAGGTTTGAAGTAAGTATTGTAGATTTCTCCACAAATCTTGCAGGTCCAGCGGCCGACAACACGCTTAACAAGAATATCAAAGTCAACGTCAATCAACACAACGCGCTCTAGTGGTGCATTAATCTCATTTAATAGCTTATCTAGGTCTTCGGCTTGTGTCGTGTTGCGCGGGAAACCGTCAAGGATAAAGCCGTTTTTAGCATCGTCTTGGGATAAACGCTCTTTGATTAAGTCTAATACTAGCTCGTCAGAAACGAGTTGGCCGGCATCCATTGCAGACTTGGCTTGCTTGCCTAGTTCGCTGCCAGCGGCTACGGCTGCGCGCAACAAATCGCCAGTGGAGATCTGTGGAATATTGTATTTTTCAACTAGTAGCTTGGCCTGTGTGCCTTTTCCGCCACCAGGGGCGCCGAGTAAAATGAGGTTCATGTGGCTCGCCTTTGTAGGTTGAGTTTTGTGCTATCTACTTGAATATCAAGCAGTTGCAGCTTTGCAACTCGATTAAAAACAATCGCTGTAGAATGCTTTTGACAGCCAAATCTAACAGGGCTGCGGATTGTGCCATGTCTGTGTACAGCCGTACAGGTCGAAACTGGCCAAAGTGGTGCTTAGATGTGCAGCAGAGGTTAGTTAAATAAGCATATAGCCATTTGGTTTGGGATCTTTGTGTAGAGCGGCTATAATTCGCGTTCAGAATTTTTCCGTCTATCTATATAGGTATCATCATGAACATCGACAATATTGAAATTGGCACTAAGGATTTACTTAATGTCATCATCGAAATCCCTGCTAACGACGTACCGGTAAAGTATGAAGTAGATAAGGACAGCGGCGCATTGCTAGTTGACCGTTTCATGGGTACTTGCATGTTCTACCCTGCAAACTACGGCTTTGTTCCTCATACATTGTCTGAAGATGACGATCCATTGGACGTACTAGTTGTTACTCCTTATCCGCTAGTACACGGTGCAGTAATCGAAGCACGCCCAGTAGGGGTTCTTAAGATGACTGATGACGGTGGTGTTGACGCGAAGATCATCGCTTACCCTAAGCAGAAGCTAACGCCTATGTATAATGACATTAACGACATCGACGATATGCCTGAGTTGTTGAAGCAGCAGATCCAGCACTTCTTTGAGCAGTACAAGGCCAACGAGCCTGGTAAGTGGGTTAAGATCGACGGTTGGGGGAATGCTGAGGAAGCTAAGCAGATCACTCAAGAGTCTATTGAGCGCGCTAAGAAGTAATGTGAACTAGGCTGTCACAGCCTCTCCGCATTGAAAGGCCCCAGTTTTTCTGGGGCTTTTTTGTTTCTGTCTCATGATGTACAGAAGCGTGAGTTTCACACTCTTTGCCTATACAATGGCGACGATTTATCTATATATAGACTGTTAAACCCTGTAATGGCCAAGAAACGCACCCGTTTACGCAACCCAGAGCAAGAAATGCGCATCTTCCGTGCGCGTGCTTGGGTGGCGCTGTGGCTGTGCTTGGCAATGATTAGCGTTTTGGCGATACGCATGGTGTGGCTGCAAGTGGTCAGCTATGATCGCTATCAAGTACTAGCTCAGGATAATCGCGTCCGAGTGAGACCCGTGCCGCCGACGCGGGGGCTGATATTTGATCGCAATGGCGAGCTATTAGCAGAAAACCTGCCTAGTTATCAGTTGGAAGTAACACCTGAGTTTATTAAGCGTGGCGAGATGGATGCTACCTTAGATGCCGTGAATGAGGTTATTGCTATCTCTGAAAATGAGCGCAAGCGCTTTCATAAGGCATTACGCCGCCAGCGCCGTGGCTCTTATAAGGGAGTACCGCTTAAATTTAAGCTCGATGATGAGCAGTTGGCTACCTTTGCTGTTAATCGTCATCGCTTTCCCGGTGTGGATGTGGCCGCACGCTTGAATCGTAATTATCCACAGGATAACCAAGCCGTGCATACGGTGGGTTATGTTGGGCGCGTAGATGAAAAAGATTTAAAACGCTTAGACGAGCGCAACTACCAGGGCACGACGCATACAGGTAAGGCTGGCATAGAGCGCTACTACGAGAGCCTCTTGCACGGCACGGTGGGCTCAGAACAAGTGGAAGTCAATGTGCAAGGGCGCGTACTGCGCGTGTTAGAAAACGCGCCGCCAGTGCCAGGTAAAAATATTTATTTAACCTTGGATAGCAATGTACAACGCGTTGCAGAACAAGCCTTTGGAGAAGAGGCCGGAGCATTAGTCGCTATGGATCCAAGTACAGGGGAGATTATTGCGCTCGCTTCGCTGCCAACGTATAACCCTAACCTATTTGTGAATGGGATATCCTTTAAAGATTATGGGGCCTTGCGCGATGGTTATTATCGCCCCTTATTTAACCGGGCGCTGACAGGGCAATATCCTCCTGGTTCTACTGTGAAGCCTTTTGTGGGCTTGGCTGGGTTAGAGCTTGGCTTGCAAAATGCATCTAAGAAAATCAATTGTCCAGGTTATTACCAGTTGCCTAATGATGAGCATAAATATCGTTGCTGGAAAAAAGAAGGGCATAGTCATGTTAATTTAGACGAGTCTATTGCCCAGTCTTGTGATGTCTATTTTTACGACATGGCAAACCGTATGGGTATAGATCGCATGCATGATTATTTGCAACAGTTTGGTTTTGGTGCGCGCAGTGGCATCGATACCTTAGGTGAAAAGCCAGGTTTATTACCCTCTTCTAGCTGGAAAAAAGCACGCAAACGTCAACCATGGTATCCAGGTGAAACATTAATATCGGGAATTGGTCAGGGTTATTTTTTAACGACGCCATTACAGCTGGCAGTGGCGACATCAACACTGGCTATGCAGGGTAAAAAGGTTAAGCCTCATTTACTCAAAGCAGTAGAAGGCGTGCCAAATGAGGTCGAGGGGCCATCCTCTCTTGAAGATGTATCCGTGCGTAATACGGGGCGCTGGAATTATATTAAAAAGTCGATGTTGCACGTTGTGCACAGCGCCAGAGGAACAGCGCAGCGTATAGGTTGGGGCAGCCCTTATAAAATCGCAGGAAAGACCGGTACTGCACAGGTATTCACCGTCAAGCAGGATGAAGAATACGAAGACTTGGATGTGAAAAAAACATTGCGCGACCATGCCTTGTTTGTTGCCTGGGCGCCGGCCGATGACCCGCAGATTGTGGTGGCGGTGATCGTTGAAAATGGTGGTCATGGAAGTTCTGTGGCCGCACCTATTGCCAAGCGTGTCATGGATGCCTATTTGCTGCCCAAGATGGAGGTGAAATAGCTATGGCTGTAGACAAAAGCCAGCAGCCTAGCCTAGTTTCCCAACTGCTCAAGTGGTTGCGCCTAGATCCGGCGTTATTATTGCTGATTTTAATAATGATGGGGGTCAGCTGTGTTGTGTTATACAGTGCAGGCGGTGGAAATGTAGATCTATTGATCCGACAGTTAATACGCTTTGGTATTGCCTTGGGAGTAATGTTGTTTGTTGCTCAGGTATCACCTCACGCCTTGCGTTTATGGTCGCCTTGGTTGTACTTGGCGGGGGTCGCGATGCTGATTGCGGTGGTTTTGGTGGGCACCAAAAGCATGGGTGCTCAGCGCTGGTTGAATTTAGGCGTGGTGCGCTTTCAACCTTCTGAGATGATGAAGCTGGCTGCACCGATGATGGTGGCTTGGTATTTAGGAAGTAGAGCATTGCCGCCGAGTTTTAGACAAATACTGCTGAGCTTGGCGATGATGGCTTTGCCTATGGTACTCATCATGAAGCAACCTGACTTAGGTACAGCGTTATTGGTAGGAAGTGCAGCTTTCTTCCCTATTTTTCTAGCGGGATTGCCTTGGCGTTTAATTCTCGGTGGTAGTGTATTAGGGGCCATTGCTGCACCTGTGATGTGGTTCTTTGTCATGCACGGTTACCAAAAGCAGCGCGTCTTAACATTTTTAAATCCAGAGTCAGATCCGCTAGGTTCCGGTTATCATATTATTCAATCTAAAATAGCGATTGGTTCTGGCGGCTCTTACGGCAAGGGTTGGATGAATGGCACGCAATCGCAGTTAGATTTTTTGCCTGAGCAGTCCACCGATTTTATTTTTTCGGTATTCGGAGAAGAGTTTGGTTTAATCGGCGTGTTATTGCTACTGGGTATGTATGTGCTAATTATCGTTCGCAGCCTTATGATTGCAGGTAGTGCCTCGGAAAGTTTTTCTCGCTTATTAGCGGGGAGTATTTCTCTCACTTTCTTTGTCTACCTATTCGTTAATGTGGGCATGGTCTCTGGTTTGCTGCCGGTAGTAGGAGTGCCTCTGCCATTGGTTAGCTACGGAGGGACGTCCCTGGTCACATTGATGGCAGGCTTTGGTATGCTAATGTCAATTAGCTCAGATAAACGTTTATTGAGTCGATAGGCTCATTACAAAGACATATCAACTTCACATTACTTTGCTAACTTATAACTTAGGTTTGTATTACTTGGAAACTACATGAAGACATTATTAGTACTGTTGATTTTAAGCGCTGCTAGCGCATCTGCATTAGCGAAAGACTTGAATGGCACACGCTATTCAGACCGCAAGGATGTGCGCGGCTTTATAAACGATCTTGCGGTAACTGAAAAGTTTAACCGTTCGGAGTTAATGGCCTTATTTCGTGATGTAGAGCATCAAGGGCAGGTTATTAAGGCTTACTCCAAACCTGCCGAGCGCGCCTTGAGTTGGGCAAAGTATCGCAAGATATTCCTGAAGCCAGGGCGTGTTGAAAAGGGTGTTGAGTTTTGGCAGACCCATAAGGAGACCCTCGCGCGTGCAGAAAGGGAAATGGGCGTACCTGCAGAAATGATTGTAGCCATCATTGGCGTCGAAACGCGCTTTGGTACGTATAAGGGTAAAAATACGGTTCTCGATTCCCTAGTGACCTTGGCTTTTGACCGGGAAAAGCGCTCTGCTTTTTTCCGTAGAGAGCTACAAGAATTTTTATTGTTGTGTCGCGAACAGGGTTATAACCCGAAAGAAGTAAAAGGTTCTTATGCGGGCGCCATGGGTATGCCGCAATTTATTTCTAGTAGCTATCGCGCCTATGCCATCGACTTTGATGCAGATGAAAAGGCCGACTTGTTCCACAATGTAGAAGACGTGATTGGCAGTGTCGCCAATTACTTCAAAGTGCATGGCTGGAAACCCCAGGGCAAGGTGGTTACTGAGGCGCAGGTTAAGGGTGATATGACAGATATTGCTATTGGGCGTGGCCGCAAAGGCTTAAAGCCAGACTATAATGCTCAGCACTTTACCAGCTTAGGCGCCCAGGCAAATGGCAAAGTTGACCCAGAGGAGTTATTGAGTTTGATGTATTTTGACGACGAAAAAGGTGGTTTATATAAATTTGGCCACCATAATTTCTATGTGATTACGCGTTATAACCACAGTAGTATGTATGCCTTAGCCGCGCACCAGTTGGCAGAGCAAATTAAATCAGCATATGTAAATGCTGAAGATAAAAAGCATACTAAGTAGAGTTGATATGTATTTACGCTTATTAGTAATTATTAGTGTACTCGGCTTATCCGCATGCGGTGGCGGCAAGGCCATTACTAAACCTGCAACCAATAATTATAGCGGTGCTACCTGTACTGATGGACCGAAAAGCCGCTATGGCAATCCTGGCTCTTATAAAGTACTGGGAAAATGGTATTCCGTATTACCGACGGCTTGTGGGTATTCCGGTAAAGGCATCGCCTCATGGTATGGCCCGAATTTTCACGGCAAGCGTACATCAAGCGGTGAAACCTATGACATGCACGGCATGACTGCGGCACATAAAACCCTGCCGATTCCAGTGATGGTGAAAGTCACAAATTTAGATAACGGTAAAGAGTTAGTTGTGCGAGTTAATGATCGAGGTCCTTTTCATAAGGGGCGCATTATTGATTTATCTAAGGCGGCCGCACAAAAGTTAGGTGTGATTGCAAAGGGTACGGCTCGAGTTAAGGTCGAAGCTATAGGAAGCCCCCAGGATAGCCGTGCGAATACAGCGAATGTTAAGGATTACCGCAATCGCATATACGTACAAGCTGGCTCTTTTGGTGAGCGTGGGAATGCGGATAATATGCTCGCGCGTTTACGCGATGACGGCTTTAAGAGTGTGAAGATTCAATCTCTGTCCGTGTCGGGCAAAAAAGTTCATCGCGTCAGGGTTGGCCCCTTGAGCTCGCCTGAACAAGCAGCAAACGTGAACCAGCGTATGCGCAACTTGGGTTATCGTGGCCAGCGTGTCATCACTGATTAATTAGTCAGTTTTTTAGTAGTTTGCTCTAATGATTTTTTTTATAGTCTTGGAGTTTTTTTAAAGTTTTAACGGAATATTTATGCAAGGCATTGGGCTGTTTTTTTGTTTCTTACTCACTCTTTCTATGGGCGCTCACGGCGCCAATATTCCTGTGCCTGCGGCCCCTAAGTTGGCGGCGAGTTCGTGGGTCTTATTGGATCACGGAAGCAATCAAGTGTTGGCAGAACACAACGCGGATAAGCGTATAGAGCCTGCAAGTATTACCAAGGTAATGACCGCATATGTTGTTTATCAGGCTTTAGCTGAAGGCTTGATCAGTATGCAAGACCAGGTACAAATCAGTGAAAAAGCCTGGCGTATGAAAGGCTCGCGTATGTTTATCGAGGTAAATAAGTGGGTTAGCGTCAGTGATCTTGTACACGGGATGGTCATCCAATCGGGTAATGATGCGGCAGTTGCCTTGGCTGAGCATGTAGCAGGGTCGGAGGAGGCATTTGCCGACCAAATGAATGCTGCTGCTGAGCGGTTGGGCATGCAGGGTAGCCATTTTGTAAATTCCACTGGCTGGCCAAACGCCGACCACTATACGACGGCCAGGGATATTTCTATATTATCCCGCGCGTTGATTAATGAATTTCCAGAAAACTATTCGATCTATAGCATCAAAGAGTTCAAATATAATGGCATTAAGCAGCCCAATCGCAACCGTTTGTTGTGGCGCGATGCATCTGTCGACGGCTTGAAAACAGGGCATACGGATGCTGCGGGCTATTGTCTGGCGGCATCGGCGAAGCGCGGTGATATGCGTTTGATTTCAATTGTAATGGGGACTTCTAGTGATAGTGCGCGAGCTAAACATAGCCAGACCTTATTGAACTACGGTTTCCGGTACTATGAAACTCACAAACTATACAGTGCAGGAGATGCTGTACGCGAAGTGCGTGTTTGGAAAGGCGAGCAAGAACAACTAGGGTTAGGCCCCGCAACTGATGTGTTTGTGACTATTCCCCGCGGCCAATACAAAAACCTAAAGCCTAGCCTAGAAGAGATTCCCGTGCCGGTAGAGGCTCCAGTGAAAAAGTCTACACAAATGGGCTCAATCCAAGTTAAATTAAATGGTGAAGTGATTGCCAGCACACCCGCAGTTGCGCTACAGCAGATAGAGGAAGGCTCGTTCTTCTCCCAAGTTCTCGATAGCATTTTATTGTTGATTGAGTAAAGCGATGAGTACAGTTTATTTAAATGGTGAGTACCTACCTAAATCGGCAGCTAAGGTTTCAGTATTAGATCGTGGCTTTTTGTTTGGTGACGGCATCTATGAAGTGATTCCTGTTTATGGTGGCAAACCGTTACGCTTGGCAGAACATTTGCAGCGCTTGCAAGACAGTTTAGACGGCATTTCCCTCACTAATCCTTATAGTAAAATGCATTGGTCCGAGCTGATAAACGATGTTATTGCACGCAATGAAGGTACTGAACAGTCGCTTTATTTACAAGTGACGCGGGGTGCGCCGAGTCAGCGTGACCATGCATTCCCACAGCAAGTGGAACACACTGTATTGCTAATGAGTTCACCGATTGCTGCTATTCCTGCGCCTGAAAATATGCAGGGCACTAGCGCGCTGACCTTGGACGATATTCGCTGGCAGTTGTGTCACCTGAAGACGGTTGCCCTGCTGGGCAATGTACTGCTCAAGCAAGAAGCGCTTAGCCGTGGCTATGATGAATGTGTGTTGCTACGCAATGGTTATGCCACTGAATGTTCGGCCAGCAACCTGTTTATGGTACAGGGAGAGGTTCTGGTAACACCGCCAAAATCTAACCAGTTATTGCCGGGTATTACCCGCGACCTAATCGTAGAAGTGGCCCTTGCCCATGGCGTTGATGTACAAGAGCGCGACATTGCTGAGGTCGAATTGGCGAATGCGGATGAGTTGTGGTTCAGTAGCTCTACCAAGGCCATCGTACCTATTGTTCAATTAAACGATAAGCCCGTTGGACAAGGTGTCGCTGGTTCTATGTGGCGCCGTGTACGCGCCTATTATTGTGATTACATCGAACAGTTAAAACGCGGAGAAGTTAGCTAATGCGTTATGTAGACATGCCTGAAGATGAACGTGCACTGGAGTTTCCAGCGCGCTTTCCCGTAAAGGCGATGGGCAAGCCTGAATTTGGTATACGAGCAGTGATGCTGGAAGTATTGGACCAGTGTAAGGCTGCTTATGAACCGTATAGTATTAGCGAGAATCACAGCAAAAGTGGTAAGTACATAAGCGTCACTGTTTATATCATGGCGCAAAGCCGAGAGCAGTTAGACCAGGTTTATGAAACTCTGGCCGATCGGCCTGAAGTGGCAATGACACTTTAAATTCGATTTATATGTCTACGGTTCTAAATATTAAAGCAATGGGGCTAGTAGACTATCCGCACTGCTTTGCGCAAATGCAGGCTTTCACAGAAGCTCGCGATGCCCAAACTACTGATGAATTATGGCTGGTCGAGCACCCGCCTATTTATACTCAAGGTTTAGCGGGCAAGGCGGAGCATATTCTCAATGCGGGAAATATCCCTGTCTTGCAAGTTAATAGGGGAGGCCAGGTGACTTACCATGGCCCTGGCCAAGCGGTCGTTTACTTTCTCCTCGATATACAGCGGCACAAGCTAGGTGTACGGGAGCTGGTTAGTCGAATCGAGAATGCCATGATAGTCCTGCTGAAAGACTTTGGCATAAATGCGGTTGGTGATAGGGATGCACCGGGTGTCTATGTCGGTGGGGCTAAAATTGGTTCTATTGGCTTGCGAGTCAGCAAGGGCTGCACCTACCATGGGCTTAGCTTTAATGTGGACATGGATTTGGCTCCTTATCGTGGGATTAATCCCTGTGGCTATGCGGGTATGCGGGTCACGCAATTATCTGACTTGCTGACAGGGCAGTCTGTCGCCTTAAATATGCATGAAATTCAGCAAAGCTTGGCGTCAAAGCTGGCGACTGAGTTAGACTATCAATTAATTAATAATACTTAAAAGCACTATGAGCAAGACTCCTTCCTCCTCTAATTACACGGCGCTTTCGCGCTCTAGCCAAGACACGCATAAGCGTGGGGAGGCAAAAATAGCGCATATACCTATTAAGGTAGAAGAGAGTACGGGTGAGTATCAACGCAAACCCTCTTGGATACGGGCCAAAATTCAAAGCTCCCCTGAGGTTATCCGCATTAAGAAGCTGCTGCGCGAAAATAAGCTGCACAGCGTGTGTGAAGAAGCTCAGTGCCCTAATTTAGGCGAGTGTTTCTCTCATGGTACTGCCACTTTTATGGTTATGGGGGATATTTGTACCCGTCGCTGTAGTTTTTGTGATGTCGCCCACGGCAACCCTAACCCCCTTGATAAAGATGAGCCGAAAAACCTCGCCAAGGCGATAGGCAAGCTTAATTTAAAATATGTAGTGATCACATCTGTTGACCGCGATGATTTACGTGATGGTGGTGCAGAACATTTTGCTGAATGTATACGCTATACTCGAGAGGAAAATGCCAAGACTCAAATTGAGGTTTTGGTGCCCGATTTTCGCAAGCGTATGGAAATCGCACTACCTTATTTTGATGAGGCGGTGCCAGATGTCTTTAATCACAATATGGAGACAGTGCCGCGCTTATATAAAACGGCACGGCCACGCTCCAACTATCAGGGTTCCCTCGATTTACTGAAGGCCTTCAAGCAGCGCCACCCTAATGTGCGCACCAAGTCAGGTTTGATGGTGGGCCTAGGTGAAGAGCTATCAGAAATTGAAGTGGTGATGCAGGATTTACGTGACCACGATGTGGATATGTTGACTATTGGGCAGTACCTACAGCCGTCCAAACACCATATTGCAGTCAGTCGTTTTGTACACCCTGATGAGTTTAAACACTTGGAAGAATTAGGTTACCAGATGGGTTTTAGTCATGTAGCTTCAGGTCCGATGGTGCGCTCTTCTTATCATGCTGATTTACAGGCGAAAGAAGTCCTATAAAATAGCGAATAATGGGGCTTAGAGTACTTGCTATTGGGTTAAAAGCAGGTTCATAATGCAGCTAAATCACCACAATAAAAATGCAGCTTATAAAGCTCAGGGGAAAAGACATAACAGTGGAACCGCTTTGTTACGCTGAAATTTCGGATATTCAGGTGTCGTTGGGTCTGTAATGGGTAATTCTGGCGGAACTTTGGCGCACTCGCTGTCTAAGCGTTTGCTGTCCTATATTCTACTGTGTAGCGCAACCTTTGCCATGTTGGTGACGGCTGTGCAGCTGTATTTGGATTACAGTGGTGATGTCTCTGAAATTGATAAGCGTATTCAGCAAATCCAAGACAGTTACTCTGATTCCATTGCCTCTAGTTTATGGCTAGTTGATAGAGAGCAAGTCTATCTACAGCTAAACGGCATTCTTGAACTTCCCGATATTGAATATATTCGGCTTAGTGCAGTCGATGACCAAGACTATATCGTAGGAGAAGAGCCTGGTAACGGCAACGTCATTGAACATACTTTCGACTTGATACATGGGGGGGCTTCAGGACAGTTGCTGGGCCATTTTTATCTGGTTGCTAACCTTAACCATGTCTATGCTCGTCTATGGGATAAGGCACTTGTCATTCTTCTGACTCAAACTGTTAAAACCATGTTGGTGTCGCTGTTTATCCTATTCATATTCCGTGCCATGGTGACTCGCCATTTGGCGAAAATGGCCAGTTATGCGCGTAATCTCGGCCTAGACAGCCTAGACGATGCTCTAGAGCTAGATAGAAAAACCACATCCATTAACAAGGATGACGAGCTGAGTTATGTGGTGCGTGCCATTAATGATATGCGCGTGGAAATGCAGGATGATATCCATAAGCGTGAGGCGGCAGAGTCCGCCCTTAAGTCCAGTAAGGAGAAATTTCAGGCCTTATACGATGACAACCCTTCTATGTACTTTACCGTTAATATGGAAGGGGAGCTGATATCAGTTAATGACTTTGGTGCACGCCAGCTTGGTTACGACAGCTCGGAACTGGTGAGTCGTTCTATTTCGATGGTTTATAATAAAGGTGATGCCGACTCTATTATCTATTGCATCGATGTGGATTGTGAAGATGATAGCCGCTTGTATCGCCGCGACATCTGCTTGGTGCGCAAAGACGGAACCACTATTTGGGTGCGAGAAACCGCCCGTGTTACTACCTCAGATACGGGTGAGCGCCAAATATTAGTAGTTGCAGAAGATATCTCCGAAGCGCGCCAGTTATCCAATCAGCTGACTCATCAAGCAAGCCATGATGCTTTGACGGGTTTGGTAAATCGACGTGAATTTGAAAATCGTTTGCGCATGCTCATTGAGCGAATGAACCCAGAAGAGAAGCAAGATCACGCTCTGCTGTATCTGGATTTAGATCAATTTAAAATTATTAATGATACCTGTGGCCATGTTGCTGGCGATGAGTTACTGCGCCAGCTGTCTTCGATGCTGAAGCACAAAGTGCGAAAGCACGATACATTAGCTCGATTGGGTGGCGATGAATTTGGTGTCTTGGTTGATAATTGCTCCCTAGAAAACGCAGAAAATTTAGCCCAAAACATTTGTGATGCCGTGGCCAGCTTCCAGTTTTTCTGGGGAGTGAGTAGTTTCCGCATAGGCGTTAGTATTGGTTTAGTGGCTATGACTGATCAAACTCATGACTGTAACGAAGTACTTAGCCAAGCAGACAGTGCATGCTATGCAGCGAAAGATCTAGGGCGTAATCGCGTACATATTTACCGTGAAAACGATGCTGAATTAGCACGCCGCTTTGGTGAAATGCAATGGGTGTCACGCATTGAATCTGCATTAGAGCAGGAGCGCTTCGAGCTGTATTTCCAGTCGATTGTGCCCATTGATGACACTCGCCAAACGGGTAAGCACTATGAAATACTAGTTAGAATGCGTGAGACGACGGGAGAAATTGTATCCCCTGCTGCTTTTTTGCCTGCGGCTGAACGCTATAATTTGATGGGTAAAGTGGATCGCAAAGTAGTGGGCATGACCCTGCGCTGGCTCTCCTTGCACCCAGCCCATCATAAAAGCTTAGAAGCCTGCTCAATCAACTTGTCGGGGCAGACATTGATGGACAATGACTTTATTGAGTTCGTGTTCCGTGAATTTGATCAATGTAATGTTGACCCCAGTAAAATTTGTTTTGAAGTCACAGAAACTGCAGCGATTGAAAATTTAACTAAAGCATCAACCTTTATTCGTGCGCTTAAAAATCGCGGCTGTAAGTTCTCGCTCGACGACTTCGGCAGCGGTTTATCTTCGTTTGCATACCTGAAAAATTTGCCGGTGGATTATATTAAAATTGATGGTCTGTTTGTTAAAGATATTGTTAAAGATCCTATCGATTACGCTATGGTGCGCTCCATTAACGAAATCACCCAAGTCATGGGTAAGAAGACGGTCGCGGAGTTTGTTGAAGACGAATTAGTCTTGAATGCCTTGCGCAATATAGGCGTTGATTATGCTCAAGGTTATTATGTAGGCATGGATCAGCCAATCTCCAAACTAGCCAACCTGTAGTGCCAAACTACGCCTGAAATATCGCTAATATATGGCGCAAGAGTTATTCTCTTGGGGGCTAAAGTCACTGCTTAGCCTACGCTTTATGTGTATAGTTTGCCGTCTTCATTAAATACTTGAGTAGCTCATGGCCAGTAATAACCTTATCTCTAATGTCATCAATAAAATGCAGGTTTTGCCATTGCCCGTTCGCAAGCAGGCGATGAGTAAATTTTTTGGCTTTGCCGTTAAGTTTTTTGGAACAGCTGGTATTCGTGTAGATGAAATGAATGCTACACGTACGGTAATGACATTGAAAAACCGTACTAAGGTGCAAAATCATATTGGCACGGTACATGCGGCAGCAATGTCTTTATTGGCCGAGTCTGCAACGGGCTTATTAGTGGCCTACACCTTGCCTGATAGCAAGTTACCACTAATGAAGTCTATGAGCTTCAACTATGTTAAGCGTGCGGCTGCAGGTGAGTTAGTTGCGGTAGCTGAGCTTACGCCGTCCCAGCTGGACAGTCTCCGCAATGACGACAAGGGTGAAGTGACTGTCAAGGTGACTATTACAGATAGCAAAGGCGTGGAGCCGGTAATTTGTGAAATGTTATGGGCTTGGGTGCCCAAAAAGCGCAGTTAATATATTCTACGATACTTATGCAAAATTGGATTGTTTACGGTTCTGAGTTATCACCTTTTACCTTAAAGGTGTTGGCTATGTGCCGCTATAAAGGTCTGCCTTATCGCTTTTTTCCAGATCAAGGCAGCAATCTCGAAAACATGAAAATCCAGTTGCGTAAAGAACGCTTGTTGCGTGGACAGCTGCCATTAACGTCTCCATTAATGAGTGCCGAAGACGAATTTCCCTTGGTGCCTTTCTTGTTTGGCCCGAAGGGTGAAAATTTATATGACTCTACAGCTATTGCACATTGGTTAGATGAGTCTGCACCTTTAGAGTTTATGCGTTCACCATTAATCCCTACCGAAAGCGCGGCACTTAACTTTGCGGTATCTTTAATTGATGAATATGCCGACGAGTTTGGCTTGTATCTGGCGCATCACAACCGTTGGAAGTTCTCTGCAAAAAGCAATAATGCGGGTCAGCGTTTATCGAGAGAATTACCTGTATTGGTTGCCCCATTTAGAAAAAAAATTGATGAGTTTTTTAGCGAGCGTCAAGTGCGTCGCCTGCCGTATCTGTTTAGTGTTGCCCCGCAAGGCTACACCATTAAAGGGTTGGCCGAGGACCGCCAGCCACCACATATAGATGGTTTTCCCGCGACACATGATTTACTGGAAGAGGCCTTTGAGAACTTGCTTGAAGCCTTGGAGCCTATCCTCACTAAGCGCTCCTACTTGTTTGGCGAACGTGTAACGCTGGCTGATATGAGTCTGTATGGGCAGCTAGGTATGAACTTGTCTGATCCTGAGGCCAGGGCTTGGATAGCACGAATAGCGCCCAATACATTGGAGTGGCTAGAGCGTATGCATAGTGGAGATTTTATTCGCAGCCGCACTGACTACGAAATTGTGTTACATGAAGATTTAGCGCCTTTGCTAACAGAAATTTGTCGTACATTCGTGCCATTGATGCAACAGAATCTAGCGGCTTATAACCGCTTTTTATCTCAGGGTGAAAAGCAGTTTAACGAAGCAGCTTTTGAACAGGGGCGCTGCTTATATGATGGCAAAATAAATGGCCTGGCATTTCGTCATGTGGCTAAATCATTTCAAGCGAAAATTTGGCGAGTCTTGCAGCAGCAGTGGTATGCCTTGCCAGATCTAGACCGAGCTGAATTGCTACCTTTGTTGCCGCATAAACATAAACTAGATAAGCAGTTTTAATCTGGTTTTAGCTGCTTTTGCAGGGCTAATAAGCGCTCAGGCGTACCAATATCTTGCCAGTCGCCGCTATAGTATTCGCCGCTTATGCAGCCTTTCTCTAAACCTTTTTGTATGGGTTCACGCAGCGGCAAAAAGCCAGTATTTAAGCCATCGAAAAAGCTGGGATGATAGAGACTGATGCCACTAAAGGTATAGCGAGGTAATGCGGATACGCTCAGTAGCATATCCGCATCAATGCCAAAGTCGCCCTCTAGATTATGCGCAGGGTTGTCGACTAACACGAGTTTGGCAAGCTGGTTTTTATCTAAGTTTAGTTGAGTAAAATTATAGTCGCTCCAAACATCCCCGTTGACTACTATAAAGGGTTCCTCCCCTAGTAGTGGAAGGGCATGGATAATGCCACCTGCTGTCTCTAAGCCTAGTGCTTGTTCATGGCTGTATTGAATTTCTACGCCCCAGCGAGAGCCGTCACCGAGTGCTTCTTCCAGCATATAGCCAAGATAGGCGGTGTTAATAATGATGCGTTTGATACCCGCCGCGGAGAGTGCTTCTATATGATATTCAATTAAACTTTTTTCGGTCACTTTTAAAAGTGGCTTGGGACAGTTGTCGGTAAGCTCACGCATGCGCGTGCCACGCCCTGCGGCGAGTATCATGGCAGTAGTAATCACGATAGTTGTGCGCTCAGTTGCTGTTGTTCAAATTTCTCTCGAACCTGTAGTTTCAGTAACAAGGCGCCAAAGGGTTTGAGCACTTCGTATTCAGCGCAAACCATTTCTATATAAGCCAGCGTGCGTGGGATGTCGTCAAGATAACTAGGCTTGTCGTCACGGTGGTTTAAGCGAGAAAAAATCCCAATAGCTTTAAGGTGGCGCTGCACACCCATAAAGTCAAACCAGCGTTGAAAGGTGGGTAAGTCACAGCTACACAAGCCATTCAATAATGCTTCGTTGTGGTAATTCGCCACCCAGCTGTGGACTTTAGCCCGCGGCCAAGTGATATAACAATCACGAAGCAGTGAAACTAAATCGTAAGTGATAGGGCCGTACACAGCATCCTGAAAATCAATAATGCCTGGGCTGTTGTCGGGTAGTATCATTAAGTTACGAGAGTGGTAGTCGCGGTGCACAAACACTTGAGGTTGCTCTAAGGCGCTGGCAATTAAAGCATTAAAACTGAGTTGTAAAATATTTTTATCCGCAGGGCTGGTCTCTATATTTAAATGTGTTCCCAATAACCAGTCAGGAAACAATGCCATTTCACGGCTGAGTAAGGCGCGGTCATACTCCGGTAGCTTGGCGCCGTCGACATGGGTTTGTATATGTAGTAATGCGCGCAAAGCATCTCCGTAGTGTTGCTCTGCCATAGCGGGGTTTGGCTTGTCATTTTCTAGGAGCTTGTCGAGCATTTGTATATCGCCTAAGTCCTCCAGCAACATAAAGCCCTGCTCTAGGTCGAGTGCTTTAATATGAGGTACATGAACGAGCTTTGCTTCTAGTTGTTGGGCAATATCCACAAAGGGCTTCGAATCCTCTTTTTCTGGGGGGGCATCCATCGCTATCCATATTTGGGTGTCTGTGCTGACGCGAAAGTAGCGGCGAAAGCTGGCGTCCCCAGAAACCACTTCTATGTGGATAGCTTGTTGTAAGGCTTTTTCAGCCCACTGCTGGAGTTGTTGTAAACGTAGATCGGACATATAACTGTAAACACCGCGAAAAGACACTGCAGGCATGGTATATTTATCCCCTCATAATTGCTACATACCTGCGGCAAAGTTTGGCAGCAGGGGAACAAACAGGAACTAATATGTTAAAGAAAATGATCGCCGGCCTATCTCTGCTAACAATGACTAGTGTTAGCCAGGCAGCAGGTATTGATGCGAGCCTGAGCAACGAAACGGCTTCTTTTAATTATGTGTTTGACTCCAGTCGTATTTTACAGGGCGGAGCAGATATCAGCTTAGGTGCTTTCTATAATGATAAAAAGCATAGAGGCGAAGATGCGGATGCTATTTTGGGGCAGGCTAAGTTTACAGTGACAGGTAATATGAAGGGCACGCAAAAGCGTGTTTCTCTAAGTGCTGGTGCAAAAGTGCTTGTCGGTGATATTGATATTAGTGGTGTTGACGGCAATGTGGCGGCTCTTGCTGTAGGCCTAAAAGCTGCATATTTAATCCCAAATAAAAGTACACCGATGGCTGCGTATGTGCAGGCCTTTATAGCACCGGGTATTACGTCTTTTGCAGATGCAGAAGATTACCGCGAATTTGGCATCGGTTTTGAAGCTGAGATTGCCCCCAGTGCTAAGGGCTACATTGGTTATCGTTTAATGGAAGTGGAATTGGACGATGTGTCGGGTGACATAGAGCTGGATGACAATATTCATCTCGGACTCGTCTTAACGTTCTAGTACTTTTTGTTCAAAAAACTCCTGCTACTGCAGGAGTTTTTTTATCGGAACAGCTCATATGCCAGCACAAGAATTAGATCGCTTACTCGTTATTATGCGCACCTTGCGCGACCCCGATACGGGTTGCCCCTGGGATGTGCAGCAAAATTTTAAAAGCATTGCCCCTTACACGATTGAAGAAGCCTACGAGGTGGCCGATGCCATCGAGCGTGGCGACTACGACGATCTACAAGAAGAGCTGGGTGATCTTTTACTGCAGGTGATCTTTCATGCGCAGATGGCGGATGAGGAAAATCGCTTTGATTTTCACGCCGTAGCTAAAACTTTAGGCGATAAATTAGTTGCCCGCCACCCCCATGTATTTGGTTCTGCCTCTGCTGCTAACGAAGCGGAAGTTAAAGCGTTGTGGGAAGCGAAAAAATCAGAAGAGCGCTCCGATAAAGGCCACGCCAGTATATTGGATGATATTCCACAAAATATGCCCGCTTTGATGCGCGCCCAAAAACTGCAAAAGCGTGTGGCCAAAGTGGGCTTCGACTGGCCTGACATAAAGCCTGTGATTGCTAAGGTGTATGAGGAGCTGAAAGAGGTAGAGGTGGAGATAGAGGCTGATGATAAGGCTAAGCAAGAAGAAGAAATAGGCGACTTATTATTTGTCGCGACTAATCTTGCACGGCATTTAGGTTTTAGAGCTGAAGACTGCCTACGCAATGCTAATTATAAATTTGAACGCCGTTTCCGTGGTATTGAGTCAGTGCTAGAAGAGCAGGGTAAGGCTGTGGCCGAGTGCTCATTAGAAGATTTGGACGGTATCTGGGATCAAATTAAAGCATTAGAGAAAAAGGCTTGAGTGGCTGGCCTCATTATTTGGACTCCAAGCAAAATATCATCTTATTTGATGGTGTTTGTATTTTGTGTACGGGCTGGGTTAAGTTTTTATTAAAGTACGATAAGCAGCCGCATTATCAATTGGCCTCTGTACAATCACCTGTCGGACAAGACTTATTGCGCTATGCGGATATGCCTATAGATGTATTCGATACGCTAGTTGTCATCGAGCAAGGCAGAGTCACTGTTCGCAGTGACGCAATATTACGCGTGCTGCATAATATTGGCATGCCGTGGTCGCTGACAAAGGTTTTTAAAGTGTTGCCGCAATCTTTGCGAGATTTTATTTATCATTATATTGCCACTAATCGCTACAAAGTATTCGGCAAGCATTCCTCCTGCTATGTTGCCAGTCAAGGTGACATGAAGCGCTTTTTGAAAAAGCCGCAGCCCGATCATGTATAAAATCATCGATGACCAAGCTGATTTTGTAGTGGTTGATAAAACTGCAGGAACGAGCTTTCACTCAGAAAGTGGAGAGGCGGGCTTGTTCGAGAGCTTTAAACAGCAACAAGCGCTGAAAGAGTTGTACCCTGTACACCGCTTGGACAAAATGACTTCTGGTCTATTAGTCTTCGCGAAGAATAAAATTACCGCTCAAGAGCTAGGCAAATTATTTGAAAACCAGCAAGTTGAGAAATACTATCTAGCCATATCAGATAAAAAGCCGAAAAAGAAACAAGGGCTGATAAAAGGCGATATGACTGCTGCAAGACGGGGTAGTTATAAATTGCTACCTAGTACTAAAAATCCTGCGATCACACAGTTTTTTAGCCACAGTATAGGTGAAGGTCGGCGCTTATATTTACTTAAGCCTTCTACGGGTAAAACACATCAGTTGCGCGTGTCTATGAAAAGTATCGCTGCCCCTATTCTGGGAGATGTACGTTACTACCCTGGTTGCCCTGTACTCGAGCGGGGGTATTTACACGCTTATCAGATTGGCTTTAGTCTAATGGGGAAAGCGTATTATTATCAAGTTGCCCCCAGCGATGGAACAGGGTTTTTGAGTGAGGCTGTTAAAGGGTGCTTAGCAGCTCAGTGGCTCACGCCGAGTGAATTGAATTGGCCGACGATATAAATGTGAGGTTATAAGGTGTTAAAGGCATTTCGAGTATTAAGTTTAGTAGAAGGGTTATCTTTAATTGTGTTGTTATTTATAGCGATGCCCTTGAAGTATAAATTTCAAATGTATGGAGTTGTACCCGTTGTGGGCCCTATTCATGGCCTGTTGTTTATGGCTTATTTTATAATGTCTTTAGGCGTTAGCCACAAAGAAGAGTGGTCAGTAGGTTTTTGGTTAATGGTGTTACTAGCTTCTTTAGTTCCGGGGGCATGCTTTTTTCTGGATTGGAAGTTGAAAAAAGATGAGCAAGCTAAAATAGAGAATAGTGAAGTGACTACCAAGTAGGTTATTGAATAGTTGAATGAATGATTTTTATATGGGGTTGGCCGGAACCAGTCCGCTGTGGAGTTCCACATAATAAATATTCCGACCAGCACTGTAATACCTCGCGGCACTCTTCGTGTGACTTTGTAATAGCTGGGTGTAGTTTTAGTGTGCAGCTTAGCTTTCCATTGCAAATAAGAATCCCATTAGAAATAGGGTAGTTAGCTGTTCCTGGCGCGCAAGCGAACCAGTCTTCACTGATCTCTTTGCAAGACTCCCTTGATTCTTTTTTTGGTTTTACTGCAGTCCATTCCCCGAGACTGCTAAAGCTGCCAGCATAAAACTGTTTTTTACTGAGATAGCGATACAGCATACGCAATATAAAACCAGGTAAAAACTGAGATACTTTAGCTGATCGCCAGCTGACCCAATATTGACCAGTTTTAAGTTTTTTCCTAATCATATTGCTAAGTTCACTTAAGCTTGTTTCGGAATTCAAACTCAAATAAAAACCACTGCTATAGTTGGAATATAGGGTTTTGTAATCAATAGCCCCTCTAAGGTTGACAGGATAAAACCAGCTGTAGCTTTGACTGGGTTTGATTAGTTTTTCTGCGCATGCTTTATTGAGTGTCCAAAAAAGCCATGTGTTCAAAGATGTTTTCTCTATACTCACTCTTTCCTGAATAGCTTGAGTCTGCTCTAGAGTAAACAAAGCACTGTATAAATGTTCTACCTTGGAGTGTTTTTCTGGATTCCAATGTTGCCATTGAATACGCGTCTCATAGTTTTCACTGCATTTTTTAATGGCTTTAAATTCTTGCCTGCCAGGCTCATTTTTTGCTTTGCTAAGAGGAGGTTTATTATATGTAAGCCCGAAGCTATCAAAAAAGTGCATTAAACAACTCACCCCATCCATATCAGCATGTTGATAAATTTTTTGGGTAGTTTCGTTCGATACGCTTCGCGCCATCAGAATATTATCATTGACTCCCAGATTACGGCGCTGTTCAAACCAGATTCCAATATGATCCTTTTTATGACGCTTCATTATAGTCTTGACACCTCTGGGTAGGTATAGGGGTATTCAGTGCTTAATAGTGATGGGGGGGTGTCCGCATATGTGGTTAGGAAATGCTCACTTTTCAAAAGGTGTTTGCGTAGAGGGTTGAGTGCAGTATTGAGTGGGTCTTTACTATCAAGGCCAATGATTATTGGACTTTTTGAATATAACGGATTATGACTCGCTGATTTTAATAAAGCGGATAAAATATCAGGCTTATTGTCCTCTACCAGTATTGTATGAGCATATTCGTAGGATAGGATTGCTCCTTTTTTTGGCAACTTTACTCCCCCCAGAATAAAGTTATTAATAAGGCGAATTATGGGGTGTTTATAGCCAATAACCCGGGTTTGCTTAAACTTCTCTTGATTCCATAAGCCCAGTAGACCGACCATTTTATTGCCTGAAAAAGCTACCTGGTAGTTTGATATTTTTAGGTTTTTATAAAATTTTTTGTCATCTAGCTTCGAAAAATCATAGCATGGGAAAAACTGTTTCTTTGGTGCATTCTGATCAAAAAACTTTTGTATGGCAATAATATCATCTTCGAGAGCTGGTCTTATTTTAATATCATTTTCGAGTACAGGCCTTACCAGTCTTCTTTGTTTGGGAATAGTGTAGGTATGAAATGTCGCATGATGAAAATATTGCGGCATTCCCGCCCGAGCTTTGCTGACAGTGTCTAATGACTTTTGATTATCGCTAAGAATGACCGTGTGTGCCCACCCTTCATTGCCGAGTATACCCTTTAGCTTTTTTATCATTCTAAACATCACTCTAGTACCTTGGTGGTCTGGGTGTATTCTCAAGTCACCTGTATAGCGGACAAGTTCAGGCTTTCCGTTGATAAACAAATTTCTGAGACCAGCACTAAACATACCTATAATATTTGAGTTCTCTAGATCCTCGTAGACATATACTTCGGGCTTGTTGTAACTCACAGAAATAGCACTAAAGTAGCTAGGCTCCCTTTCAAAACCTAATGAAACAAGGCCGTCTTGCGAGACATCTTTAAGCAACTCTCTGATACCTTTATCATCTGCTAGTGTTGCTTCTCTAATTTCCCAAGTTTTATTCATTGCTGGTTTCCAAAGCTAAATCTTGATAATGATTTCGATGGGCGGGCTCTAAAAACAACATCAGTGCAGGAAGCAATAAAAAGTCGATTATTAATGCCGTTGATAATACTAAAGAGAGCAATACCCCCATTGATTGGCTTGGAGTAAAGCTAGCCATAAGCATAAGCATAAAGCCACTGACTAAAACGATGGTCGTTATCAACAGGGCGGGTCCTACCGTTTGAAAAACATACTCAATAGCTTTATCTGGCGCATAGTGCAAAGAGCTTCTAGCGTACTGATACTTGCTTAAAAAATGTACCGTATCATCAACAATGATGCCGAGACTGATAGACATGACGACTGATGCGGCAATACTTATTTTCCCATCAACAAGCCCCCATAAACCATAAGCTATTAACAACGGAAGAAGGTTGGGAATGAGGCTGACAAGGCCAAGCTTAAATGATTTTAATGCGTAGCAAAGTATTAAGGCGATTAAAATCAAACCCAAAATTGACCCTCCAATAATATCTTTAATGTTATTGCTAGAGAGGTGTGAAAAGATGATGTCCATTCCAGTACCTTCATCTACGGATAAAAAATCAGAATTATTATTCAGCCAACTTACCGCCTTATTGTCGAAATCAATTATTTCTTGCGAGTCCATTTTATGGAGAATAACGGTCAATTTACTGGCCGATTGGTCTGAATTTTGAATGTTGTCCAAACCTAAGCCAACAGGTAATGACATTTCATAGAGTAACAAGTATTGAGCGACTGATTGCTTATCAGAAGGTATCGTCGAGTAGTTCGAGTCACCGCCATGCAAATCCTGGTTTATTTTCTTTAGAGTCGTTGTGTGTGTGTCTACAAAGCCTACTTTTTCTTGGCTTCTTAACCAGTCTGCAAAGAGGTCAAGTTCAGCTAGGTAAGCTGGTGCGTTTATACCGAATTCTCCTTCCTTACTTCTGACGGTATATACTATTTTGTGTATTCCACTATAAACATTATTAAGTTCATTTATTGCAGTGCTGAATGATGTGTCTGCTCCAAAGTACTCATACCATCGTTCGGTAACTTTATTTTTTGAAATTAAAAAGCCATTGAAAATGCAACAAATTAGCAGTGTTAAAGTGATTGCTTTTCGGTGCACTATTATTTGCTTGCTTAGTTTTACGCTAACGCTTTGAAAGGCCGTATCGCGGGTACGGTAACGAGCAGGGAGCGACAACCATGAAAGTATTATAGGTACTAGAAGAATACTCAGAATATAAGCAGAGAAAACACCGAAGGCAATCATGTTCCCTAAAGTTTGATAAGGCGGAGAGTCACTGCTGTTTAAGCACAATGCACCCACGATGGTGCTAATTGTCGTTATCAGTATAGGCTTCCAGTTTTGTTCTAATGAATAACGAATAGCCGTGTTTTTATTAGAACCCAGATGTATTTGATGATAATAGGTGCTTAATAGGTGAACTAAGTCAGCGACAGCGATGGTGCAAATTGCTGTCGGTGCGAAAGCATGGGTAGGCGTGATTGTTACCCCTAAAAGACTAAATAAACCAAACGTAGCCGTAATAGATAATAGTGAGATAGTTATTACTATCAAAACACCGCTAAAGGTCTTAAGTAATATGGCTAGAAGTATACTGATAACCAATAAAGTGGCAGCTGAAATAATACTCAAATCCGATTTCATGGCCTTTGTGATCGCAGCACTTGATGACACGGATCCGCTTAACGCTATTTCATGGTCTTTATTTTTATCTATGTATTTACTCAGGATTACTTGTACGGATGAATAGATTTCAGCATTAATTAATTTATTATTGTCTTCACGATTTACAGTAATAGAGATAATGGACGAGCTATGATCTTTTGCGACTAATACATTTTGTATTGAGTCTGTCTCTTCACTGGTTTTTTTTATTTCTAGTATTTTTTCTGGATCTTCCAACAACAGCTTATCTTCAATTAAAAAATTAACGGATAAGTCATCTCCGGATACTAGGGTGTTTTGATAGTTTGAAAGTGAGTCTACTCGGATAGAGTGCGGGATACTCCAGCTCTCTTCAGTAAGGTCATAAATTAATGCCAACGTCCTAGGGTTAAATATGGAGCCTTCCTTGTTACGCACATGAATAACAATACTGTCTTGTTTATTGAATGCCGTTTCCATGGCATCAAATATTTCTACTTTATTATTTTTATCGTCGAAAAATTCTCTAAAACTAGATGCTAAGTTGATATCGTAGCAAAACAGGCTCAGCGCGCTATAGAGAGAAACAACAATAAAAAATACACTTCGCTTATATTTTTCTAATCTCGTTATATAGTATTCAAACATAGTCCTTACCTAGATATTATGCGCATTTTGTTTCTTGATAAAGTTGGCAGACTTTTATTGAATCTATTTGTTTCAGTAAGGCTTTTAATACGTCGCTGCTTTTACAGTGTTTTATTGCTTCTATTTTTATATCGCCCTCAAGCATTCCCTGTTCTTTACATATCGAAAGATATACGTTTTTAGCATTGTGTGAACGTATACAAATGGCAGGCTGTAGCTGTCCAAGGTCACAGGCAAGTTCATAGTGAAAGTTTTTAGATAAGATACTCTGAAGTTCACTGGACAAGTCTTTGTCAAAAGCATCTTCATTACATTCAGCATCCTCCAGTAACGCAATATATTGCGGCTTATGGCCAGCTTGGTAAGCTATGATGCTAACCGGTGTTAATGTGCTATTGGTAGCGAGAGTACTTAATGCGTTTCCAGCAGTTTCGGGTGACATCTTTTCACCCACCATATCAATGCCACTGATTCGGCCTTTAAATATTAACGCTGGTACAGATCCAACAAAGGACCTTACCTCTAATAAATCATTCATCTCATAGCGTAAGAATCCATTTCCAGAAGTGATAATAGGAATGACTCGTTGTCCTTTGCGTAATTGCCAAGCGGTATATATTTTATCGTCATCTGCGTCTCTAAATTCATAATAGTGGCTTTGATATGCCAGTACATATTCTCCTTCCACGGGTATGGTGACGACACCCTCGGTAGCCCATAAGCCTTTTCCTTCAAAGGCTGCAAAACTCAAACGCTGATGCAGCTCCTTTGCCCAATGCTCGGACATAGCCGTGTCCCAGGAGGACACTAATGCTAGGCAAGGCCATAGTGTCTTATAAAACTCTGCAGATTGGTCTCCATTCCATGCATTGATAGCCATTGCCGCACGCTTATTCAACGGTGCCTTGATGCCCTTTAAGGAAGCAGATTGTCTTGCACACAGCCATTCCCCTGTGGTCAATACTTGTGCTATTTGGCTTTTTGAATCGGATAACAAGTCCAGTAAGCTAATAGCGAAGGTGGGGCTCCATACTGAAATCATGGATAAATTATTATTCCCAGCGAGAAATGTAATAGTGGCAAACATCGAGTCTTGCATTGTTTTTGCACCAGTGACTCCATTGGGTACAGGCTGGCTATAATTCGCGATTAAGCGTTTAAGAGGGCTTAGTAATTGGGTGTCATCATTGGTGTCTTCATACTCTCCTTCGCGTTTGCTTTCAGGTATCCAAGATAATGACCAGTAGTGAACACCATTTTTCACCCCAGGGTATTTTTTATACATTGAACTCAGCCAAGGGCTGATAGCGCTGTCTAATTCATCTAGAAAAAGTTGCGTATAGGGAATGATCTTAACGTGGGAAGTTGACCCACTGGTTGGCTGGTATCGAACTAATGGGGAATCAATGAGCTTTCCTTGGCCGTCTTTTTGCAGTTTTACTCCCCTCTCCCAGTCGGAGTAGTTAGTACAATCGAAATCTGATTGGAATTCATCCCACGTAGGTAACGTTGAATAATTAGTTGATTTCAAATCTACTCGAGAGATTATTTTTTTGAAAACCTCTTTTTGTACCGCTTCGATATTGTTTACATTCGCAAGGAATTTTCTATTGTCTTTCCACATGGCCAGCTGCATTACTGTGTGCAGGCCATGAAAGAATATTTTAGTGAGCGCTGACATTTAATTCTTTACAGCCTTAACAAAGAATATTTTTTTACTGACTCTATTGATTTCTAAGCTTGTCCATATTTTCCTAGATAAAATAAACACATAACTAAATAGCATTTTGTATGAGAGAACGCCTACACAAGGCAGCTCTGTCCCCCTTTGCCAGGTTGGGTTTTTCTCTTCAAAAAAAGCGACCTTAGGCTTTTCTGCTTTTAGTTCGTCTGAAATTTCTGCGACACCTCCTTTGAGCATTTGATACTCATTACCAAAGTCTAGCAGCTGCGTTTCTTTGTTATAGACACCTGGGAACAATCTATCGCAATAATTCTCAACTATAGAGCTGAGGTTTGCATTTCTCCCCTTGGGGTGAGGGTGGTAGTCGGTGAAGTTATTGGCGAGTAGCAGGTATGTTTTAAAGCCTTTAGAAATGAGGAGCCAATATAGAGGGATACGGCCAGAGAATACTTTTTTCGTCAGTACATATATGAAAAAACGAGACTGTAAAACTCGCGATCCCCAATACTCCTTTTGGATAATTGTATCTCCGCTAAACACGCCACAGGCAGGCTTTCCGTTGGGCATAATAAAGTAATATTCAGTAACGGTGGTAAAGCCCACAATGGCCTTGTCTTCCCGGCGGCGAACAAGTATGACACCGGTTTTTTTCTGCATGTCTGTTTCGAAAGTTTCGAAGTCTGTTCCCGAGTAGTATTTCTCAAATACAGAGAACATCTGCTGTCGATCTTGCGCGGATATTTTTTTTATTTTTACAAATCGAGCATATATTTTTGATTTAGCGAACATTTCCCACCTCTAGTTAAACCGTGTGATTTATGGAGTTAGTGTACGTATGTTAACTAATGCTACAAGGTTGAAAGTGGCTTAATTTTCGATATTTGGATGTTTTTAAGTGATAAAATGCGCCAAATTGTTCGTAAATGGCATTAAATATTATGATATTTGTTTTTATAACAAGGTTTGGCGCAATGAATTCTGGAATTGAGAAGGGGTTTTAGAGTTGTAGTGTGTGTTTGTTACGTGTGTTTAATGCGGATAGGTTTTCATAGCCTATCCGCATTAAGTAGCTAAGCGGTCTTCCTCGCCCGTATCTGTGCCTGAGCAAAGTCCACCCCGGTATAAATTACATCCCCTTCAGTTACACCGCTTAGTTCTGCAGCATTCGCTTCATCTGTATCGATGTGCATTTCCAATTTGTATTTGGGGCTAACGCGAACCATGACATCACAGAAAATTAGGTCGCGATCGCCACCGGTGATGGCAATTTCTACTTCATCTCCAGTCTTCACACCAAAGCGTTCTGCATCGTCAGTGTGCATATGAATATGACGGCGAGCGCAGATTAGCCCTTCTTTTAAATGCACTGTGCCTTTGGGGCCTTCAACGGTGATAGGGGCGGAGTCTTGTACGCGACCAGAGTCGCGCACAGGGGCGTCTACACCAAGATTAAATTCGTCTGTACGAGATACTTCGACTTGGTTTTTTTGGCGCAGCGGGCCTAACAGACGTACACGATCAATGCGATTGCGTGGGCCGATTAAGTTGACGCGCTCTTCACAGGCATATTGACCCGGCTGTGATAAGTCTTTGAAGGGCGTAGGCTCTGCGTCTTCACCAAATAGCTTGGCGAATGTTTCTTTGTCTAAGTGGATATGACGGCCGCTGATAGCGATAGGAATCGTACCGGGGTGCATTGTTTTATTTTGTTGGGCAACTAGCTCAGCGGTTTGCTGGGCAATCATGAGTTCTTCGTTAGTCTTAATCGCCAGTGCTGCTACGCGTGAGTGGGGGCGTGAAAGACTTGCCACGGGATTATCCGCATTTAGTATTATATCATTGTTGAGGTCATCATCTAAACTCAAGCCTAAGAAATCTAGGCGCTGCAATATACGTTGGCGCATACTAGCGCTATTCTCGCCAATACCTCCGGTGAGAATGACGGCATCTAATCCGCCCATAGCTGCAGCATAGGCACCGATATATTTCTTTGCGCGATGGGCAAATACAGCGATAGCAAGGCGAGCAGAGTCACTGCCTTGTGCCGCTTGTTCTTCTATTTCACGCAAGTCATTGCCGATGCCTGACAGGCCTTTTAAGCCGCTGCGTTTATTTAGTAGCTCGTCTAGTTCTTCAACGTTGTCGACTTCTTCATGCAGGAGTTTGATCAATACGCCTGCATCGATATCACCCACGCGTGTTCCCATCACCAAGCCCTCTAGTGGTGTCATACCCATGCTAGTTTCTGTGGAGTGACCGTTCTCAATAGCGCAAGCACTGGCGCCATTGCCTAGGTGCAGGGATACAATGCGTAGCTCATTCAAGGGGCGGCCTAAATACTCAGCTGCTTTGAGAGCAACATAGTGATGAGAGGTGCCGTGAAAGCCATAGCGACGAATTTTATGTTTAGCGGCGAGTTCCGTGTCTAAGGCGTAAGTGCTAGCGCGGCGCGGCAAGCTATTGTGGAAAGCAGTATCAAAAACGGCAACTTGTGGCAAATCAGGCAGGGCTTTTTGTGCCGCAGCAATGCCGCCGAGGGCGTTGGGGTTGTGTAAGGGGGCCATAGGCACCCAAGTTTCAATCTCCTGAACAACTTTGTTCGTGATTAAAGTTGCATCGTGAAAACTGTCACCACCATGCACTACACGGTGACCGATGGCATCGACTTGATACTCTTGTGCTTGGCTAAGTATGGTTGTAAAGGCTTCATCGAATGCGGATGGGCTGTTGGCGCGTTCCACTTGGCCTTTGATTAAAGCGGCTTGAGTTTTGCTGTTGATCAATTGATATTTGATACTCGAAGAGCCGCTGTTGATAACTAATATGTTCATGTTTTAATCCTTTTTTCGAATGAGTGCTTCCTGGGCCGTAGAGGCAACCAGTAGTCCATCTTGTGTGTATATGCGACCGCGATTTAAGCCGCGGCCATTCACTGCCATGGGGCTGTCCATGGTGTATAGCAGCCACTGGTCAAAGCGGAAGGGGCGATAAAACCACATGGCATGATCTAAGCTGGCGACCTGCATTTTCGGGTGCATAAAGGAGTACCCATGGGGGCGCAGACTAGTGGTGCATAAGCGAAAGTCCGATGCATAGGCCAGCATGTATTTGTGCACAGCAGGAGCATCAGGTAATTCTCCTGCCGCGCGAAACCAAATATGCTGTTGCGGCTTGCTGACTTCAGGAGAAAAGGGGTTGAGCGGCGCTACTGGGCGAACTTCGATAGGTTTGTCGGCAAGCATTTTGTCGCGGATATGTGCTGGGATTTTATCCGCAATTAGCTGGGCGCGTTCTTCATCATTTTGTAAGCCTTCTGGGCCAGGGATGCCTTTGGGCATATCCACGCCATGTTCAAAGCCATTCTCTTGCTTTTGAAAGGAGGCCTCCATGGAGAGAATAGGATTGCCGTGCTGTATCGCAGTAATGCGGCGCGTATTAAAGCTGCCGCCATCGCGCAGGCGCTCTACCTTATAAACGATGGGTTTCAGTGGGTCGCCAGGGCGAAGAAAGTAGGCGTGTAAGCTGTGTACAATGCGTTCAGGGTCAACAGTTTGGGTGGCCGCGGACAGGGACTGCCCGAGCACTTGGCCGCCGAATAAATTGCCAAAGCCTAAGTCCTGACTTTGTCCGCGGAAGATGTTTTCTTCTATCTTTTCTAGCTTGAGCAGGTCCAATAGCTCGTTTAATACGTCGGTCATGGTGTGCCTTTAAAACAATGAGTGCGGATAGGCTATTACAGCCTATCCGCATTGGCAAATTATACGTTTTGCCGTTCTATTTTTCGAGCAAGTAAAGGGGTTTGTAACAGTATAGAAAACAGCACCACTGCATAAGCAATAGATTGGATAGTCCACCAAGCTGTTAATTCAGTGGGTAAGCTTATGGCTAGTGCAACGACAGCCATGCCACGCACGCCACCTAATGCCATATAGTTGCGTTGTCGAGTGGGCAATAGCTTGAAGCCCATGCTATGAACTAGTACGTAACGTGCGAGCAGACTAGAGAAAAGGCCGATCAACATGGCTAGCCATTGCTGAGAAAACATTTCAGTGGTGATTGATATGCCCATGATGGTGAAAATAACGACAGCGGCAATGTAGCTAATGAAGTTCCAGTGTAAAAACATCGGGGCAAGGCTGGGTTGCTTGGACTGTTTGATTATATTTTCACGGTCACTTAGATAGGCTAGTAGTAGGCTGCTAATAAATACGGAAGTGATGCCCGCCCCGCCCAGCCATAAATTAGATAAGTAAGCTGTGCTGATACATAGAAGAAAACTTATTAACGTTTGGTTATTCGGTTTGTTGCTTAGCTTGATTAATAAGTAGCTTAGAGTGCCTGAAAGAGTGCCTATACATAGGGCGCCTATTAGTTGTTTTCCGAAGGTGTTAATAGCATGGGTGATAGATGTATTCTGTAGGTCTATGGAGTAGGAAATACAGAAGCTAAATAGGCTAATGGCCACAATGCTGTTGAATAGGCTCTCTCCGGAGATAATCGTGCGCAAGGGTTTGGGGCAGCCGCTAAATAATTTAATCGTTGCGATGGGGTTAGTAATCGATAGTAGGGCTCCCGCTGTGAGAGCGGATGCTAAGGGGAAACCGGTCGTATGGCCGATGAAAAAATACAAGATGATGCCAGTTAGCAATGAGGCTAATAGAGTAAAAGGTAATGAAAATAATACAATGGCAAGTATGTGTTGACGTAAATCGCCTATTTTTATTTTTAATACGGCATCGTAAATTAACACTGGAATCAGCAGGTCTAAAAATAAACTACGTAAACTGTGCCAGCGCAGACTTAAATCAATGCCGTAAGCTGTTACTAATTCTGAACCAATAAAGCCGCTGGCAATCAACGCAGCAGGCCATGGGATGTGGAGTTTTTCCAACAGGGGAATCAGGCATAGACCGCCTGCAATAAACAGGCCGATAAATAACAGGTCGTGATGCATATGCCTAGTCTTGATTGACTCTATAAGTGCCTAGCAATATACCTTTTTCTTTCAGGTCTTCTAAAGCGGCTAAGCCGCCTTGCACGACGACCTCTGGATTGGGATGTTGCATTTGCTGGGCAATAATTTCACATGCTTGCTGGCCATTTAACTCAGCGTTTTCTTCAAATAATTGCAACAGCACCGCAGTGACTGCGTTGATGACGACAAAACGGACTTTATCACTGCGGTCGCGGTAGACGATGATATGTGTGGTTTGCTCTGGTGCTTCGCTGGGGTGGTTGTCAAGGCTGAGTTGGTGTACTGGCCATTGGTAAGTGAGGTTCCAGGCTAATGTTGATAAGGCTGGTCGCGATTGCAATAGATCACCATTAGGGTCGATGTTGTTAATGTCTATTTCTTCATCTTCAACGGTTAGAGCGAGCTCTACCCACTCGTAATGACTTAGTTCAATAGCGAATGCAGGGTCGCAGTCACGCATAATATGTGTGTCTTGGAAATACTTTAGAAACTCTTGGGAGATCTCTAAAAAATAGGGGCTGTGAGCCTTGTGCTGCACCATGAAGCTACGCACCATGGCGTGCCAGTCTGCCTCATTATAAAACTTACGCAGTACGGGGAAGGCACTGCTTATAAAGCCTTCTATATTGTTGTAGAACAGCTCGCGATAAATATTCATGCGACGATCTTCTACATCGTCGCGTAGAGGAATGTGCTCGGGATTGCGTATATGCCCGGCAAATTGCTTTTGAATGTCTTTAAAGCCTTTCGTTTCAGTCATCATGTTGCTTATGGTAGTCGATCGTCTTTTGCACCAAGGGTGGCATAAGAGGCGCTTGTATAAATAAAGTGAATAGTACTACGCCGTAAGCGATAGATTGTATGGTGAACCAGCTTTCTATCTCTGTGGGTATAGACAAGGCAAGAGCAAGGGCAATAGCACCACGCAGACCACCCCACATCATCACGGGCTTGTAGCAGCTAGGGATGCTGGTGGTTTTCGGAAGCAGGCCCAATGTGGGTACTAAGCCATAGCTTACGATTAACCTAGCTATAGTGGCTGCGACAATGCCAATGAGCATGGCTAGCCATTGTTGCTCAAACATCGCCCAGGTAATGGTGACGCCGACCAGTAAAAACAAAATAGCATTGGAAATATATGCAGCTAGCTCCCAGATCTCAGTGGTTAGGTGGTCTTTGCTACTGGGCGCATATTTACGGTGAGTCTCGCCAAGAATCAGTGCAGCGACTAATATCGCGACTATGCCCGATACATGTAGTAAATGTTCTGAGAAGTAGAATGCGGATAGGCCAGTAATAATGCTGGTAACGCTGTGCTGCATGGGATGATTAAAGGCGCGATAGATCAGGCTAGCAAGACCACCCACGATAGCGCCAACTAATATGCCGCCAAAAAAGCTTGTGGCAAAGGTCGCGCTAGCGTCGGCTACGCTGAATTCCGCTCCGGGCGTTAGCGCTAACGTGACAACGAGAGAGTACATTACAACCGCTGTCGCATCGTTAAACAAACTCTCGCCTTCAAGTAATATATTGAGTCGTTCGGGGGCGCCGAGTTTTTTAAATAGAGCAACTACTGCAACGGGGTCTGTTGCGGATAGTAATATGCCTGCGAGTAACGCCGCGGCGAAAGGGAAATGCTGTGGATGGCCAATACCGTAGTAAATGATGGTGGCGGTAACCACAGAAGCCAACAGCATGGCGGGTACTGCGAGGATTAATATGGGGATGATGTTTTTAAATAAGCTCTTTGCGTGAATATTGAAAGCAGACTCAAAAACAAGTATAGGCACAAACAGGTGCAGAATAAGGTCGTTAAAGGTTTCATAGCGTAGGCCAGTATCAAAGCCAAAAGCAACAATAGCCTCGGAGCCGATAAATCCGACAAGTACTAACAGCGCGGAGAATGGAAAGCGAAGCCGCTCAGAGAGCGGCTCTACTAACATGGCGATGAGTAACATCGCCATGAAGATCATTAGCGAGCTAATCATAAGTTAACCTTATTCAGCTTGCTTGCGAATCCAGCGGTTCAGCCAGTAATCGATACTAACAAAGCGCCCGCCGCCCATGAAAAATACGGTGAGTAGCATAAACAAATAAGTAATGGCGAACTCAATACCATTGTTTAGCACCACGAAGCTGCCTTTCTCAGTTAGCCAGCTATTATTGCCGTGCTTACTAAGCAGACTGCGTGCAGCCGACAAGCGAGTACCAACTTCTTCGCTGTTCTTCAGGCTTTCGTCAGCCATGTCAAAACCTAGCCAAGAATACACCTGTGCAGCACTGGTGTCAGGGCTTGAAGGAGCAATGGCAAACCAGCCGTTACCTAGGTGAGCAGTCAATGCCGCTACTAGCATGGTGCCTGCCAAAGGTATGCTAACAAATCGCGCTGCTAGGCCAAACAATAGCAGCCAGCCGCCAAGGAACTCAGTCCAACCTGCCATGAAGGTCATGAATTCGGGGAAAGGCATGCCCAAACCCCAGTCAGCATTACCAAACCACGCAACTACATTAGGGTCAGGCATAAGGGCTTGAAAAAAGGATACGCCCTCTGTACCAAGGCTAGGTAATTGCAGCTTGTGATAGCCAGCAACAATCAAAACAGGGGCAAGGATTAATCTAAAAGCCAATGGCACACTGAAGTCTAAGTATTTAAGCTTCTCCATTGCTGCGTCGTAGAAAGTAACGGCTTTGCAGCCTAGGGATTTAATGGTGCTCATATGTGACTCACTTATTCTTGATTAACTGTAGCGCTTGGTGTGTTTGGTAAAGTAAAAGTTCCTTAACAAGGATTTTGCCAGATAACTTTCTTTGCGGATAGTCTTAATAATGGACCTCTGGATTATCTATATAAAAATTTACTCCAAAGGAAAATCCATCTTGTGTAAAGATACCACTCCCTCCTTGCGAATTTCGGGGTATAGCTCGTCCAGTGGGCGAGACTTTCCGTCGTCCATGACCACGCGAGCATGGTTGCGTTTGAGTGCTCGGGGTTCTTTGACGCCACAGGAGTGGGCAATAATACCTACTTCGTAATTCATGTTTTTTACGAAGTTAGCTACACGGACGGACTTGGTTTTAGGGTGAAGGCCTTTTTGTAGATTGGTGTCGTGGGTGGTGATGCCCGTGGGGCAGGTGTTTTTATTGCACTGCAATGCCTGAATGCAGCCAAGAGCAAACATAAACCCACGTGCAGAGACGACGAAGTCAGAGCCCATCGCTAGCGCCCAGGCAATGCCTGAAGGGGTGACAAGCTTGCCTGATGAAATGACTTTTACCCTGTCGCGTAGGCCAAACTCCTTGAGCTTATCGACCAGCATGGGAAGGCTTTCGTGCAAGGGTAGCCCCATTTGATCCATTAAGCTCATGGGGGCAGCGCCTGTTCCGCCATCCGCTCCGTCAACGGTAATGAAGTCGGGGCCAGATTCTATGCCGCGCAACAGCATCAGGCTAAACAGCTCCTCCAGCCAAGCAGATGCTCCAATGACCGTTTTAAAGCCCACTGGTTTACCGGTTAAGTTGCGCACATACTCGATCATGTCCAATAATTCTTCGGCTGAATTGATGTCGGGGTGGCGATTGGGGCTAATCGCATCGTCACCTTCCTGGATGCCGCGAATAGCTGCAATTTCTGCGGTGACTTTGGCCCCTGGCAAAATTCCTCCCTTGCCAGGCTTAGCGCCTTGGCTGAGTTTGATTTCAAACATTTTTACCAGCGGGTTATCGCGGAGTTGTTTGAGCCTAGCTTCGCTAAAGCTGCCGTCTTCATCACGTACGCCAAACTTGGCCGTACCTATTTGATAGACAATATGGGCCTCGCCCTCCTCGTGAAAGGGCGACATACCTCCTTCCCCTGTATTAATCCAGCAACCAGCCTGTTTAGCGCCATGAGATAAAGCGAGAATAGCCGGCTTGGATAAAGCGCCATAGCTCATGCCAGAAATATTAATTAAGGAGGAACTGCTATAGGGTTTTTCACAGTAGGGTCCGATAGTCACCATGGCTGGGGGGACAGCATCTTCGCCCAAAGTGGGGTAGGGGCAGTTTACAAAAAATATAGAGCCAGTATGGCGAATGTCTTTGGTAGAGCCAAAGGCGATAGTGCTGTCAACATCTTTGGCGGCGCGATAACACCAAGAGCGCTCGGCGCGATTGAAGGGTAGCTCTTCGCGATCCATAGCAAAAAAATACTGCCTGAAAAATTCTCCCATATGCTCAAACATATAGCGAAAGCGTCCTACGACAGGGTAATTGCGGCGGATAGTTTGCTTGGTTTGGCTGATGTCAGCAATATACATGATGACAATACAAATAATGCCTATGCCTATAACTAGAATGAATACGGCGGCTAGGATTTCTAAAATTACGAATAGCCAGCTACTAGTCAGTTGTTCCACAGTGTAGGCCCTCTTTGTGACTTTTATTAGGCTCTAGCTATATATAGATCAGATACAGCAAAGTGTTTGCTGCTGAGTGAATTAATACTATAAGGATGATGGAGAAAGGGGTTCCCACCCCTGCATAGAAGCAGGAGTAGGAGAGGGGAGGCATTAGTTAATGTTGTGGGGATTAAGGCTGTTAATGCCTTCTTTTTTAATCTCTGGGTAAAGCTCATCAAGGGGGATGGACTTGCCGTTTTCGGTGACAATTCTAGCATGACGGCGCTTCAGCTCTCTAGGCTCTTTTACGCCGCAGGAGTGAGTTAATATACCGACTTCGTACGTCATGTTTTTAATGTAATTCGCTACACGCTGAGCTTTGTCTTCAGGTACTAAGCCTTTTTGTAGCTTGGCATCATGGGTAGTGATGCCTGTGGGGCAGGTGTTTTTATTGCACTGCAATGCCTGGATGCAGCCAAGAGCAAACATAAATCCACGCGCCGAAACGACGAAGTCAGCGCCAATGGAAAGTGCCCAAGCGACACCTGATGGGGTTATTAGCTTGCCGGAGCAAATGACTTTTACTCGCTCGCGTAGGCCGTATTGGTTAAGCTTGTCGACGACCATGGGCAGGCTTTCGCGCAAGGGTAGGCCAACAAAGTCCATCAACGCCATTGGTGCTGCGCCGGTGCCTCCATCTGCGCCGTCAATGGTAATAAAGTCAGGCGCACTTTCGATACCTCGTTCGTGAATAAGCTCGAATAAGGTGTCCATCCAAGCAGCAGCACCGACGACCATTTTAAAGCCGACAGGTTTGCCTGTGACGCGGCGTACACGCTCAATCATATCTAGTAAGTCGGCTGAGCTGTTTATTTCTACATGGCGGTTAGGGCTTATTGCATCCTCACCGACTTTAAGGCCACGTATGGCGGCTATTTCTGCACTGACCTTGGCGCCAGGAAGAATGCCGCCTTTACCGGGCTTGGCGCCTTGGCTGAGTTTGATTTCAAACATTTTTACGGCATCTTTGCTGGCAACTTCGCGCAGCTTTTCGTCCGACAGGTTGCCTTCCTCGTCGCGCACACCAAACTTGGCTGTACCTATTTGGAAAACAATGTCGGCACCGCCTTCGAGGTGGTAGGGCGATAAACCGCCTTCTCCTGTATTCATCCAGCTGCCAGCTTGTTTTGCGCCTTTGGAGAGAGCGAGTACAGCCGGCTTAGATAGGGCGCCATAGCTCATGCCAGAGACATTGATAAGCGATGAAGTTGTATAAGGTTTGTCGCAATAGGTGCCGATGGTCACGTCTGTGGTGGGAACGGCATCTTCGCCTAGTGTTGGGTAAGGGCAGTTAACAAAGAAGACTGAACCTGTAGGGCGCAAGTCGCGAGTAGAGCCAAAGGCGATTGTGTTGTCGACATTTTTAGCGGCTCGGTAGGCCCAGGAGCGTTCGGCACGATTAAAAGGAAGCTCCTCTCGGTCCATAGCAAAAAAATACTGGCGGAAAAATTCCCCCATATGTTCAAAGGCGTAGCGAAAGCGGCCGAGCACGGGGTAGTTGCGGCGAATGGTTTGTTCAGTTTGGGTGATGTCGACAATGTACATGCAAGCCACCATAAACACGCCGATACCTATAGCCGTTATGAATATGATAGATAGGATTTCCAGTAAGCCGTAAGCCCAGCTGTCCGTAAAAAAATTCATCATTATTTATCTCCAGTGCCCGTTGTATTAAGGCTTATATTTATGAGTTTTCCTATGATAAGCTGATTGCTGAAAAGTTGCATGAAAAAATGCACTAAATTGTTTTATGCGGATAGGTTAAGAACAGCTGATTAAGCGGTAATAGAAATTGTTTGGGCTGAAGCTTGCGCCGCTTTAATTTGCTCGACTTCTGCGAGCAGTTCATACAGGGGAGGGAAGTTGAAGTCGCGCTCTAGCAGGGTTGGGAATACCCCGAACTGTTGATACGCCTTATCTAGTAAACCCCAGACGGGATCAATCACATCAGTACCGTGGGTATCGACAATTAGATCGTCAGCTTCGTTATAGTGTCCCGCTATGTGCGCGTACATAATACGCTCACCAGGCATTGCTGCCAGGAACTGTTCAGCATCATATCCGTGGTTTACAGAGTTTACATAGATGTTATTTAGGTCGAGTAGTAATCCGCAGTCGGATTTTTCAACTACATAATTAACAAAGTCAATTTCTTCCATCTGCTTGCCAGGGGCTGCGTAGTAGGAAGCGTTTTCCATGCCAATTTTTCTACCTAGAATATCCTGCACACGAGAGATGCGCTGAGCCACGTAATCGGCAGCTTCTTGGGTAAAGGGTATGGGCATGAGGTCGTATAAATGGCCGTCATCTGAACAGTAAGTCAAATGCTCGGTATAAGTGTCTATATTGTGCGTGTCCATGAATTTACCAATGGAGCGCACAAGTTCTTCATCGAGTTCGGCTGGGCTGCCAATTGACAGTGACAAGCCGTGAAGAACAAAGGGATAGCGTTCAGTGAAGCGACGGAAATTTTTACCCATCGAGCCACCTACATTAATCCAGTTTTCAGGTGCGACCTCCATAAAGTCAATCGCATCTGGTAGATCTGACAGCACGGCCGTAAGGCCGCGCCGCAGGCCTAAGCCAGCACCATGAACAGAGTATTGAGAAACTGTTTTTGCTGGCTTAGTCATAGTGATATCAATGAGGGCTAAAGTTACTTAGCGCCGCCACATTTACCTTCGCCGCACTTGCCTTCAGTTTCAGCTTTAGCGC
>CAZBWS010000012.1:35754-38263 GCA_964495705.1 uncultured Gammaproteobacteria bacterium | reverse complement strand
TCAATGACTTAGCAACGACTCAAAAAAACCAGCTCCTGCCAATCACGCACCATGCGCATATATTTAAGAGCGGTAGCCGCTTTAACCATCTGTTTTAAAGAATAAAAGACTAATGCGGATAGGCTAGCAAAACCCTACCCAGCCAACGCCTTTAAAACAGTATCAGGATCTTTAGCCACCACATTTAGTAATACCAGTGCCGGCCCTTGAGGTGTTCTGTCGCCGCGTTCCCAGTGACGCAGAGTGCTTATGCTGATGCCAAATGAGGAGGCGAACTCACTTTGGGTCATGCCGATTTTTTTACGGATGTTTTTCACATCAACACTAGAGTAATCGTGAACAACGGCTTTTTTACACTGTCCTTTTGAGAACTCGACGGCTTCGTTAAGGCCTTGTTTAATACTGTTATACATATCGCTCATATCATTCACCGTAGTTTGCTTGTAATAGCCTAGTTAAGGTGGCTAAGTCATTACGTTCTGCTCTGCTGAGGTTGGCCTTTTCATTCTTGCCAAAGGCGGTTAGCAGAAATAAGGGTATGCTTTCGTTGTGGTAGTAATAGATGACTCTGATACCGCCACTCTTGCCTTTATTGCCCGTAGCCCAGCGAAGCTTGCGGATGCCGCCTGTGCCTTGTATGAGTGCGCCAGATTTAGGGTGTGCTGCCAAGTAATTAATGGCTAGGCTTTTCTCTTCATCGGACAATACTTCCCTTACCTTTTTCGTAAAGTGAGGAAGTTCAACGACAGTTTGCATACTTTTTATAGTAATCCAATGGATTAGTTTCTGTCAATGTGAAATTAAGCCACTAATGCGGATAGGCTAAATCAAGGCTCTCCACCCCATCCGCATCACCACCCTTCAATTCACTCCCCTGCAGAATATGCGCTGCTATTTCCGCACTGAAGCGTGGTAGTAGTTGTTGTGGGAAGTCATGCCCCATACCCGGAATAACAATCAGCTTGGCATTGGGGATGTTCTTAGCCGTGCGCTTGCCGCCAGCGAGGCGAACGAGGGGGTCGACAGTACCGTGGATGACGAGGGTCGGTGCATCGACTTTGTGCAGGTCTTTGCCAAAGCCTTCTGTCGCCATAATCGCCATCATATGCATAGGCCCTGCAAAGGGGCGGCGTGAACGCTGCATGATTTTATAGGCTTGTTTGCGCAGTTCTTCTTTGGCGGTGGGAAAGTCGGTGCTGCGCAAATTCCAAAAGCTGCGCACAATGGCGTCGGCGATATGTTCGTCTGTTTTACCCAGTGGCGGCATAAATAGATTAAATAAGGTCCACAACTTTGCCGAGGGTAGGTCGCGATCATTTGGCGATGACATGATCGAGGTTAAGCTGCGCACCCGATTAGGGTGGTGGATGGCGGCGAGTTGGGAGATCATACCGCCCATGGAAAAACCGACCCAGTGAGCTTGGTCAATTTCAAGGGCATCTAATAGTCCAACCGCATCAGTAACAAGGGTGTGCAAATCGTAGTCGGCTTGCACTTTAAGGCCTATTTTACTCTTGATGAAACTGCTCACTACCGGCGGCATTTTCTTCAAATGGCTGCGATCAGATAAACCTGTTTCGCGATTGTCGAAGCGGATAACACGATAACCTTGCTCAACAAAACTATTAACTAAACTGTCTGGCCAGTGAATTAGCTGGGTAGACATTCCGCAGACTAAAAGCATTACTGGGTCGCTTGCTTTGCCCCAGTCTTCATAGTGCAGTTGTATGCCATTGCTATGAACTTTACCTTCGCGCATGTGTGGCTCCTATGACGACATTTTCTTAACGATTTTTTGATAACCTGTTGGCATTAAGCGCTGAAGGCGGTCTCCAATGCGCGCGTCAATACCAACGAGTACACGGGGTTTGTTCTTTTCAATTCCGTGCAAAATATCTTTGGCGGCTTGTTCTGGTGTGGTGCGTGCTAAATGTTGATTGAACTGTCTTTTCATTTTCTCGGCGCTGATTTGTCTGCCGAGTGTTTCTTTGATTAAAGACGAATTAACAATATTAGTTTTAACGCCGCCAGGGTGTACCGAGCTGACGCCTACATTACTGCCATCCATCTCTAGTTCCATGCGCAAGCTTTCGCTAAAGCCCCGCACGGCGAATTTGGCCGCGTTGTATGCGGATTGGTTAGGAATGCCGATTAAACCAAATAGACTTGAGATGTTTACGATATGCCCCCAGTCGGCCTTCTTTATGTGGGGGAGGAAGGATTTGCTGCCATAGACTACTCCCCAGAAGTCGATGTCCATAACCCACTCAAAATCTTTGTAGCTCATTTTTTCTACGCAGGCGCTGAGATTCACGCCGGCGTTATTAATGATGACATTGACCTTGCCAAAGTGCTGCTGCACCTCGTCTGCCCAAGCTTGCATCTGGCTGCGCTTGCTCACGTCAACCACGGTACTTAAGACGCCTTTGGCACCTGCCGCAAGACAGTCAGCGGCAGTGGCTTCTAGGCTATCCGCATTGACATCACTGATCGCAACACTGCCACCTTG
>CAZBWS010000012.1:0-35654 GCA_964495705.1 uncultured Gammaproteobacteria bacterium | reverse complement strand
CAGTGGCTTCTAGGCTATCCGCATTGACATCACTGATCGCAACACTGCCACCTTGTTGTGACACTTGTATGGCGAGTGCTCGGCCTATCCCTGAGCTGGCGCCAGTGATGGCGATAACGCTGTTTTTAAACTTACTCATAGTGATCTCTTTATTATATTTTAGCTGTACTGACAGTATTTACATGCTTAGGCTGTTTTGTCACGCGCTTAGTGCGTCGGAGCCTATTGTTTTACGCCATAGCCGCCAGTTGTGCTGGGTCCTTTGGGCTTGATGCCGCGATTAAGTCTGCAACCTCTTGCTCGGCATGTTCTTGAGGAGCATGTTCTTTTTTCCAGCGTTCTATAAGGTGAGCGTTGTCGTGATCCCAAGGGTGGAAGTCTTCTCGGAAAAAGTCCTTAAAAGGCTTAGCCAGCTTGCGGTAGACGCCGTCTCTACCAAAGAAGAATTTGGCGGCACCGGATACATCTCTTAAATTAGGCAACTTGCGGTCCCAGTAAAGCATGGCAATTTGATAACATGTAATGCGCGTAACAAATTCCAAGGTATTGATAACCATGACTTGACGCAACAACTTGTCGTCTCCTACGCATTGCTGATAAACATCAAAGGCGACGGCCTTGTGTTCAATTTCTTCTACCGCATGCCACATAATTAGCTCACGCACTGCTGGATGCATGGGCTCTGTCATGTGTGGGTGTGTGAGGGCATACTCTGCCAATATGGCAGTGATATGCTCCATGCATACGGTGGAGGCAAGTTGTTGTTCTGGCGTGAGCTTTTTGCCGAGCTTCTCTATATCACTTTTTAAATGAGCTTCAATACGGCTAGCGTGGAGGCCCAGTTCATCGAGCTTTTTATTAGCTATTTTATGCTGTTGGCTATGGTGGCCTTCTTGGCCGATAAATCCACGAATTTGCTCAAGCAGAGTTTTATCCTTGATTTGGCCTCGATAGTGACGGACTGAGTCAATAAAATTTTGTTCTCCAGGGGGGAATGTTGCAGATAGCGCAGCGAAATAGGTGGTGAGTAAGCTATTGTCATCGAACCAGTACTTAGCTTTCATTTGTTGAAAGGGGAAATTCATCTTGCGGGGTTTAATGCTGATTTTGTCGCCCGTACGCTTTGCTGTCGCCATTTTACTATCCTCTCTGGAAGCTATGCTGTTGAAACTATGTTCAAATAATCGCGCTATTTACCCTTCCCAAACAGGTTAGTGGGTGACATAGTTGTGGTGATTTGGGGCCACTTATCGAGTGTGAAAATGACGACAGATAATCTAAATAAATTAGGTGAGGGTGAATTTGCAGTCGCGGCAGAGTATTTAATTGCCCTGCAAGAATTTACTGCGGAGAGAGGGATGTCGCCACAGGCCTTTTTAGCCAACACGGGCTTGCCTTTAAGCGCACTGATTCAGCCCCAATCGCGTATCGGTCACCATGCGTTTGAACGAGTCATCTTTAATGTCTTAGCGTATTTTCCTGACCCGCTATTTGCCATTGAATATGGCAAACGTCTCTCTATATCTAAACACGGAATGTTGGGTTTTGCGGCGCAAAGCAGCTCTAATTTGATGGAGGCTGCAGGTTTGCTGGTACAGTACATCAATACCCGTACCGGCGGTGGGGAAGAGTTTGAGCTGCTTATAAAAGAAGAGTATGCCAGTTTGCGTTTACGTCCTTCAGGTGATGTTGTTGATCAAGCGCTTGCAAGGTTTCACGCCATCACTACCTTTATTAACATTGAGTCCCTGGGCCGCTGGTTAGCGGGCAAGCAGGAAGAAGTGGTGAATACGCAAATTAATTTGAGCTTTGAATCGATGGGTGAAATACCTTCTAGCGCCTTATCCCCAGGCTTGGAGTTGAATTTTAATGCCATGGTAAACGAAATGCGTCTGCCGTTGAGCTTGCTGACTGAGCCGCTGCCTCATGCTAATCCTGAGCTGGCTAGCGTGGCACAGGCGGAATGTGAAGCGGAGATGATTCGTCTAGGGGTGAAAACGGATGTGGCGGCTATGGTGCGCGGGCAAATTAGAGATGCTATTGGACGTTTGCCTACAATCGATAATGTGGCAGACGGCCTGCATATGTCGGCGCGAACGCTAAAGCGCAAACTACATGACGCGGGAACGACCTATCAAAAAATCAAAGACTCGGAGCGTTTTCGCAAGGCCATTCATTTATTAGAGGTCACCGATAGCAGCATGGAAAAGGTCGCGGAAGAGCTGGGTTACAGTAATGCCAGTAACTTCAACAAGGCCTTTAAGGGCTGGGCCGAACTCTCTCCTAGCGAGTACCGTCAGCGTTTGCGCAGTAACGCTTGAATTACTTATAGTGTAGTGACTGGTTATATCACTTGGTTATTTTTTGTATTTATGTTGAAAATCACTAGGTGATTTTCCTGTCCATGATTTGAAGGCTCTATGGAATGCGCTTTGTTCAGAATAACCGAGAAAGTTGGATATTTGCTGTATGCTCATATCAGACTTGGAAAGCTGGTTGATAGCAAGTTCATATCGAGTTTCATTAATTAAATTTCTTAGCTTTAAATTTTCAGATTTTAATATTTGGTTTAATAAAGATACTTTTACGTCTAAATCAGTCGCAATATCTTTTGCTTTTATTTTATTAGTACTAATGTTTTTAATTATGACTCTTTTTACATTGGCAATAAAATCGCCATATTGCCCATCTAATTGAACAGGGTTATCAAGCTGGAAATTGACGACGCTGCTTAAGTTTCCCGCATCAAATTTTGCATTGTTTAAGACAAATTTAGAGTTTACGACTATAGAGTCTTCGTGGGTAGAGTATTCAATATTTTCGCCAAATACCCTGATAGATTCAGATACGTCGTTTGGCCTTTCATGGCTAAATAGCACTTTTTTTATTTCTATGTTTTCGTCGTTGTAGCTAAGCAAGCGTTGCGCAAGGTTTAAAGCAATCACCCAGCCACATTCATTGTTATGCCTAGGGCGAATTGTTTGAGGAATGAGAGATGTGACAGACATAATGCACTCCTCTTGGCTTATTTTATAGCTAAATATTAAGTCACTGGAGAGAATTGAAATATGCTTTTTAACAAAATCGAGTAGGCCGATAGTAGAGAGGTTTGATGCTATGCCGATACCAAAATCACCCAGCGAACCCAACTTAATACTTTCGCCATAGTGTATGCCAAGGTCATTGTCTTTTGTTATTTTATGAGCCGCTTCAAATAGATCAAAATATTTTTCTATGGGCACCCTAGTTTGACGGGTAGAGTAACTCTGGTAATTTGCCATTTTTAATACATCGGAAAAGTCAATTCCCTGACTAGATAAATACTGCTTTAAGGACAAGATTAAAAGATTCGAACAAGTGAATTTCATAGATGATTTTTCAGGGTGCCACCAAAGCCAAGTGGCTCTAGATGATATAGTGAGTTTTTTATACTCATAGTTATTTTGCCTTTTTTAGGTTTCTTCAAGTGTATAGCTAGATAGAAAGAGTATTTGACATTTTTACTTGACACATTTTATCGATAGTTGAGTTATTGCTTCTACAAGAGGATATTAACCCAAGTGATTCAATTAGTTCAATGAGTGGGTGATTTATGTTGTTAAGATGTACAGTATTTATTATTACGTTTGCTTGTTCTTTCAATCTTTATGCTTCTGGAGGCCGACCTTCTAATTGCTCTACCGCTGACAACAAAGTTGACGGGGAAGTGGCTTCATATACTTTGGCGTATGGTGAAGATGGTCATAGTCGTGAGTTTACTCGCAGAGAGGCTTCGCCTCGTAAATTCCAATGGCTACGCAACCCTGCAGCAAATGTTAAAGCACTTAATCGAGGCTATACAAATAGCTGGCGCGGGTCAGGTTCTGGTAGCGTTGGTTGTACGGTTGCCATGGCGAGTTCTAAATATGGACGTGTATATAGAAAAAGCGGAAACTTTGTTTTAACACCTGATTTTGGCAAAAAAAGAATCACTGTAGACACGAGTGAATTTTTACTTGAATTTAAAAAGGACGGGGATGATATTAGAGACTTGGTCTCAGGTTTGGGCGGCAAAAATGCATTAGTTAATAATCTACCAAACTCACCAAATAATAAAGATAAAGGCATAAAAATAACTAATTTTGGTACGTCAACATTACTCTTTGAAGACGGGGAAACACGGCTGCTCATTGATGGCTTTTTTACAAGGCCGAGTATCCTTAAGCTAATTGGAAGAAGAAATCGGCCTAATACTGAAATTCTTAATAGTGTAATCGATAATTTTAACTGGACAGGTGCTGGTTCTAAAAGTGGAGCATTAGATGCAATTATTACTATGCACGCCCATCACGACCACGCTATGGATGTTCCCTATATTTTAGATAGAATTAAATCTTCGGATAATACCGTGCACCTAATAAGCGATGAATCAGTCAGGAATATAGTGAGAGGTTACGCTGTGTCTCGACATCGAGATGAGTCTTACTTTGATGAGTTTTTTTCTGGTGAGCCTGATAGCGGGTTTCAAAATCGTGTGCATGAAGTCGGAAGTTTTAAAATTAGTCTCATGAAAACTCGACATGCCCCTATACAGCGTATTGCTGATGGCTTGATAGGTCGAGGCGAGCATATAAATGCTCCTATTGCACTTGATTGGACGCTACAAGATTTTAAAGAAGGAGATGCTTATACCGCCTTAATATCACACCCGAAAGGGAATTATTTGATCTATTTAGGCGGAGAAATTTTATATACAGATCCTTTGTTTGATTCAGCTGGTCAGCATGTAAAAATAGATACCATTTTTTATTCAGCAGGGGGGAGCATAGAGAACTGGGAGCAAGGGGTGGGGCCTTTTGTGTCAGATTGGGTTATGCCTAGTGAGGCTAAGCGCATGATCCCCACACACTGGGACTCTCAGTTCACAGAAGCCGAAAATAAGTTCTTTGGGGGAAGTTCAGGTATCTATACTGAAGGTGTTAAACTTTTGAAAAATGCTTTGGCGAGTCACCACTCTAAGACGGAGTTGAGAATAGCCCCTGTTAATACATATTGGCATGAAAACCATAACGTTGATTGATCTTTTAATAGGAGGGTGTTGCTGAATAGCTAGCTACTCAGCATACATCTAAACTCATGTTTACACAGTCTGACATTAAAATAAAAATAAATTTTTGTTTATTTCTTATAGCCACCTTAATTGCTTTTTTTATAGTTGAAAACTATTCATCCGGAATGCTATATGTCGCAAAAATTGGCTTAGTTGCACTGTTGCTTCTAGTGTCATGTTTGGCGTTTACTTGTTTTAGTAACTCTATTGAAAGAACAATAAAAGTCTATGTTTTCGCGTATACATCTCTTGGTGTTGTATTAACGATTTTAGTCAAACACCAGGGGCAGGATGTTGCTTTTTGGTCTATTTTATACTTGGTTTTTTTAGGCTTTATTTTCCCTAGTATATATGGGTTTTTATGGGGCGTTTTTATTGTGATTGCTTGCTTTTTTCAATTGAAAGGACAAGTAGATATGTTGCTCAATATAAAAAATTCATTGATTTCGATTATTATTGTTTTTTTAGTCTATTTCTTTCATGGGAAATCTATAAAAGACATATTTGCGCTCCAAAATAAAGCCTATACAGATAAGTTAACGGGTTTGTTTAACCGGCACTATTATGCTGATGTGTTTATGTTTTCAGAGCTCTTGAGTGAAGGTGGCTGTGTCTTTATGATTGATATTGACTTGTTTAAAAAGGTTAATGATCAGTATGGACATGATTATGGTGATAAGGTTATTAGCAGAGTTGCATCTGTACTTCAATCTCGTACGCGAAAAGGTGATTTTTGCTTTCGATACGGTGGCGAAGAGTTCTTGATGGTATTTCCTGGGCTGGTCTTGAGGGAGGCCGAGAGTCTAGCGGAGGTACTAAGAGGTTTAATTGAAAAAGAGTTTTTTGAGGATGCTTGCTCCATTACCATTAGTGTGGGAGGTGCAGCTTATTTGGGTAAAAAAGGCTTAGATGTGGCAATCGCTTGTGCTGATTCTGCATTATATGAGGCAAAGGGCAATGGTCGAAATTGTAGTGTTTTAAGTAAGAACGTGGAGAATTAGAGGTTTTCGTTTAGAATCCCGTCATGCGAATTAAACAACTCCCCCCTAAATTGGTTAACCAGATTGCCGCTGGTGAAGTCATCGAACGCCCGTCATCAGTAGTAAAGGAACTACTGGAAAATAGTATCGACGCTGGTGCGACGCGTGTTGAGATTGATGTAGAGCAGGGCGGCGTAAAACTAATCCGTATTCGTGACAATGGCTGTGGTATGAGTCGTGAAGAGCTACCTTTGGCACTAGATCGCCATGCCACTAGTAAAATTGCCAGCTTGGACGATTTGGAGTCAGTGCGTACTATGGGCTTCCGTGGCGAGGCCTTGCCGAGTATAGCCTCGGTGTCTCAGCTGACAGTGACCTCTAAAGGGCAGGGTGAGGAGCAGGCTTGGGCTATTAAGGCCGATGGCTCAGAGCAATTGCCCGATATCTCCCCCGCCTCTCACCCTCAGGGTACGACGATAGAAATCCGCGATTTGTTTTTCAATGTGCCAGCGCGGCGCAAATTCATGAAAACCGAACGTACGGAGTTTAATCATATTGACACCTTGGTGAAGCGGATTGCCTTGAGTACACCGCATCTAGGTATTACCCTGCGCAATAATGGCAAGGTGGTTACTCAGTTGCGCGCCGCAGATCATCGTCAAGAGATGGAAAAGCGTGTAGCTAGTCTGTGTGGCCCGGCGTTTATGGAGCAATGTCTTTATGTGGATCATGAGGCGGCGGGTTTGAAGCTGCGTGGCTGGGTGGGCTTGCCGACTTTTTCGCGCAGCCAAGCCGATTTACAGTACTTCTTTGTGAATGGACGCATCGTGCGCGATAAGCTAGTGACCCATGCGGTTAAACAAGGCTATCAAGACGTGATGTACCACGGACGCCACCCCGCCTATGTGTTGCATTTAGATATCGACCCTAAATTGGTAGACGTGAATGCTCACCCGACTAAGTATGAGGTGCGCTTTCGCGAATCACGCATGGTGCACAGCTTTTTATTTAGCACCTTAAATAAATTGTTAGCAGATACTAAGGCGGGGAGCAATGAAGCGGGCGCCGCACGCAATATAGAGCTACATCAGCTGGGACAATCAAATAGTGGTTCTGGCAGCCTATCCGCATTTAATACGGGTGTTATGCCCCAGGCGCCGATGGGCTTACAAGATGGTGGTATGGGGGTCAATGAGCCGTCGCCATCTTATCAAAGCGTTTTTGCGGGTAATAATGATCGCGGCAGTTACCCTGTAAGCTCTGTACAAATGGCTCAGGTTCATGCCGTCGCGGAGGCAGAAGGCCACGATCACCCCTTAGGTTACGCATTGGCACAGCTGCATGGCTTGTATGTGATTGCGCAAAACCAGCAGGGCATGATCATTGTAGATACCCATGCTGCACATGAGAGGGTCACCTACGAAAAATTAAAGGTGGCCTATGAGCAGCAGGGGATTCAAGCTCAACCTTTATTAGTGCCAGCGGCTATTGCGGTGAGTGAAAAAGAAGCGGATATCGCGGAGCAATCTGCCCAAGCTTTTACCCAGTTGGGTTTTGAGCTAACCCGCAATGCCCCTGAGTCTTTATTAATTCGTCAGATCCCTGTGTTGCTTGGCAACGGCGATGCGGAGGCGTTGGTACGTGATGTATTGGCAGATTTGATTGCCCACGGCAGCTCGGAGCGTATCAAAGAAGCGGTTAATGAAGTGTTATCGACCATGGCTTGCCATGGCTCGGTGCGCGCCAACCGCCAACTGAGTTTGCCAGAAATGAACGCGCTACTGCGTGAGATGGAAGCCACTGAACGCAGCGGCCAGTGTAATCATGGCCGCCCAACTTGGACGCAGCTGACCGTGGACCAGTTGGATAAATTGTTTATGCGTGGGCAATAATATGGCAGATAAAAAGCCCGTACTAATGGTTATGGGGCCGACGGCGACAGGCAAAACCGCCTTCGCAATCAAAGCCGCCCAGCGCTTTGATGGTGAGATTATTAGTGTTGATTCGGCCTTGGTTTATAAGGGCATGGATATTGGCACGGCGAAGCCCAATGGGAATGAGTTGGCCGCAGCACCGCATCATTTAATTGATCTATGTGATCCCCTGGAAAGCTACTCTGCGGCGCAGTTTCGCGCAGATGCCCTAGGCTTGATTGAGGAGATACAGGGGCGTGGAAAACTGCCGATCTTGGCGGGGGGGACCATGCTGTACTTTCGCGCATTGCTAGACGGTATTGCACAAATGCCTCCGTCCCAACCGGAGTTGCGCGCCAATCTGGAGCTACAACTGCAAGAGCTGGGCGCGCAAGCATTGCATGATGAACTTGCAAGCTTTGACCCTGAAGCTGCACAGAGAATCCATGTAAATGACCCCCAGCGCTTACTGAGGGCTATTGAGGTGTTTCGTTTGAGCGGTAAACCCTTGTCAGCTTTTCATGCTGAACAAAAGGCTTCCCAGCTAGCCTATCCGCATTTAAAAATAGGCCTGATTCCAGACGATAGAGAGCGTCATCGTAAATTGGCAGCACAACGTTTTGACCAAATGTTGGAGCAGGGCTTTGTGAATGAGGTGCGTAAACTGCATAAACGGGGTGATTTACATTTAGACTTGCCGTCTATGCGCTGTGTAGGGTATCGACAAGCTTGGCAGTATATTGAAGGTGAATTGGGCTCAACTGCAATGCGGGAACGGGCAATTATTGCTACGCGTCAACTGGCCAAGCGTCAAATGACGTGGTTGCGCAAGGAAAAAAGCCTGCAACAGTGGAACTGTTTTGACTCGGACCAGTCGGAGCTACTTGAGAATGTGTCTCATTTTGTAAAAAACGGCTAAATGTCTTATTTATGACATTTTTTAAGCATTTGAACCTTGAATGTCGTGCTAGAATCCCTACCTAGAACTTAGTTGAGCTGGTTTACAGTATTGTAGCTAAGCAAGTTCTGGTGATAAAAATCTGCGCGGTAGATGTTCAGTTGTTAGCCGCAATACAATAGTAGATAACCTAAAAACATAATTAATATATTTGGAGTTACCCATGGCAAAAGGGCAGCAATTACAAGAACCCTTCTTGAATGCTTTGCGCAAAGAGCGCGTTCCCGTTTCAATCTTTTTAGTAAACGGTATTAAGTTACAAGGTCAGATCGAATCTTTTGACCAATTTGTTGTTCTTCTAAAGAACAGTGTAAACCAAATGGTTTACAAGCACGCCATCTCTACAATTGTGCCTGCACGTCCTGTGCGCATCACTTTTGCAGGTGAAGAAGGTGCCGAAGCTCCAGCAGAGAGTGCTGAATAAGCTTTGATTAAAGTAAGAAATGTAGTACCCAAAAAGGTAGTCATTGTATGACTACCTTTTTATTTGAGCGCCCGGATTCAGGTGAACGCGCCTTATTGCTGAATGTCGAAATGACTAAGCAGTTAATTGCTAAGGGCGGGCGTGCCAAAAACATTAGCCAGAAAGAGGCTCATGAGCAAGAGTTCTATGAGCTAGCGACTTCTGCTGGTGCTGAGCCGATTGTTACCGTTAGTGCATCCCGCTATACCCCAGACCCCAAGTTCTTTGTCGGCAGTGGTAAGGTACAAGAAGTCGCAGAGCTGGTGGAAATGCATGAGATTGAATTAGTCTTGGTTGACCACAGCCTGACTCCCTCTCAAGAGCGTAACTTGGAAGCGGAGTTAAAATGTCGCGTATTGGATCGTACGGGGTTGATCCTAGATATTTTCTCTCAGCGCGCGCGTAGTTTTGAGGGTAACTTACAAGTTGAGTTGGCTCAGCTAAAGCATATATCTACCCGCTTGATTCGCGGTTGGACACACTTGGAACGCCAGCAAGGTGGTATTGGTATGCGTGGCCCGGGTGAATCCCAGCTAGAAACAGATAGGCGCTTGATTGGTGATCGCATCAAGCTATTGACGCGTAAACTTGAAAAAGTCAGTCGCCAGCGCCATCAAAGCCGCGCTGCACGCCGTAAGGCTGAAGTGCCAACGGTCTCTTTAGTGGGTTATACCAACGCAGGCAAATCGACGCTATTCAATAGTTTGACGGATGCAGATGTTTACGCAGAAGATCAGTTATTCGCCACTTTGGACCCAACCTTGCGTCAACTGGTGTTAGAGGATAAGCATGAAGTGGTGCTGGCTGACACGGTGGGATTTATTCGCGAATTACCACACGATTTGATCGCTGCTTTCCGCTCTACACTGCAGGAAACGGAAGAGGCGACCTTATTGTTGCATGTTGTTGATGTGAGTGATGATGAGCGTTTGCAGCGCATGCAGGAGGTTGATGATGTATTGACCTTTATTGGTGCCGATGTTGTTCCGCAGCTCATAATCTACAATAAAATTGATAATACGGATAATTTGAAAGTAGAGCTGCGCCGTGACGATCAAGGTGTGCCTAGGGAAGTTTATCTGTCGGCCAAAGAAGGCCTGGGCATGGATGAACTGCGTACGGCTCTACAAGAGTTGTTGGCGGATGAGTCGTTTATGGCCGACCTATGTCTTGAATTTACTGAGGGCAAATTGCGAGCACAGCTGCATGGTTTAGGTATTATTCAAGAAGAGAAGATGAATGAAGAAGGAAAAACGGTGCTGAGTGCGCGCTTTACCGCTGAAATTATCGGTAAATACGCCATTGATGAGGCGCGTCTGCGCAAGCATTAGTATTATGTGGATAGTTTGAAAAGCACCGCTTGCAGGCTTGCTATTAGCTAATTAGAATGTCGCCATTGAAAAACCAAAAACACACCTTACATCCACACAATCTATAAATAATCTGGAGCTTTTGATGGCTTGGAATGAACCTGGCGGCGGTGATAAACGCCCGAATGACCCTTGGGGTAATGGCAATAAAAATCAGGGGCCACCTGATTTAGATGAATTGCTGAGTAAGTTTTTTGAGCGTTTGAATGGCTTGTTTGGCGGTTCAGGCGGCAAGGGCGGCGGCTTTGATAAAGGCCTTATTGGATTAATTGCTATTGTTGCATTTGTTGCTTATGGCTTGCTAGGTTTTACCACTATCGAAGAAGGTAAGCTCGGGGTGCTGCAGCAGTTTGGCGCTTATAAGGAAACCAAAGGCTCTGGCCCGACTTTCATTTTTAAGCCATTTCAAAAGCTGACGGTTGTTAACGTAGAAAACGTCAATAAAATTGATAATGCCCGCGAACGCGAGGGCAGCCGAGAAATGCTAACTCAAGATGAAAACATTATTATCTTGAAGTACGAGGTTCAATTCAAAATACAAAGTGCAGAAGATTTTGTGTTTAATGTAGTTAACCCGGTTGAAACGCTTGAGCAGGCCGCTGATAGTGCTATTCGTGAAGTGGTTGGTCGCAATAAGCTCGACTTCATTACCACTGAGGGTCGTAGTTTAGTGGCAGCCCAAACAAAAACGTTGATACAAGAAATCATTGCAGGTTATGAAACGGGTATATCTGTACAGCGTGTCATTTTATCTGAGGCGCAATATCCGGCTGACGTTAAATCAGCCATTGACGATGTTGCTAAGGCGCGAGAAGACCGTGAAAGCTATATCAATGAGGCTGAAAAGTACTCTAACCAAGTGTTGCCAGAAGCTGGCGGTCAAGCGGCTAAGCTTGAGGAAGAGGCTAAAGGCTATAAGGTACAAGTTGAAAAGCGTGCAGAGGGTGAGGCTTCACGCTTTACTCAGCTGCTGACGGAATATAAGAAAGCGCCGCGTGTTACCCGTGATCGCTTATATATAGACGCTGTTGAGACTATGTTGGGTCAGACCAGTAAAGTGGTTGTGGATACGGAAGGTGGTAATAGCATGTTGTATTTGCCCCTAGACAAGATGATGAACCAGAAGCCTGTTACTAATAACACTTTATATTTACCTACGGTGGAGCCGGGTCAGGGAAGTCATTCCGTTAGATCGCCCAGCCGCAGTCGTGTAAGGGAGGCAAGATAATGCGTTTTACTCAATTAGCAGCAGTATTTATTGTAGTTGTTGGCTTGTTGGCGTCAGTTAGTCTTTTCACTGTAGATGAAAGAGAGTTCGCTATTAAGCTGAGATTGGGACAGATCGAAAAACACGATTATGACCCTGGACTACATTTGAAAATTCCATTCGTAAATGACATTCGCAAGTTTGATCGACGCTTACAAACGGTTGACCTGCCGTCAGAGCAGTTTTTGACGAAAGAACAAAAGTACATGATGGTGGATTCTTTTGTTAAATGGCGAATTGATGATGTTTTAACATTCTTCAAGGCGACGAGTGGCAGTAGTGATAATATCGGGCGCGCAAATATTCGCCTCTCCGGTATTATTAATGATGCTTTAAAATCGACGATTGCGACTAAGACAATTCAAGAGTCCATCTCTGAAAAGCGTGCCGAAATTATGGAGACGGTGCAAAAGGCCGTTAATATAGAGGCGAAAGAGCTAGGTATTACTGTTAGTGATGTGCGCATCAAGCGTTTGGATTTCCCTGATGAAGTTCGCTCAAATGTATTTAAGCGCATGACTAAGGGACGAGAAAAAGAAGCTCAGGAGATACGCTCTAAAGGTGAAGAGTCAGCCAAGAAAATTCGTGCAGACTCGGATCGACAGAAGCAAGAGATTTTGGCCGAGGCTTTCCGTAAGGCGGAAATGCTGCGCGGTCAAGGGGATGCGACGGCTGCAGAAATCTATGCCAATGCCTACGGAAAGGATCCCGAATTCTACCGTTTCTATCGTAGCTTGAGTGCCTATAAAGACAGCTTTAGTAGCAAAGATGATGTGCTGGTTGTACAGCCTGACTCGGAGTTTTTCCGCTACTTCAACAGCTCTACGGGTAAGTAAGCTTACAAGCTAGGCCGAACTCGCTTCTTTTTGTAGGCGGCGGCTGTGAAAATCAGGTATAATTTGCCACCGGGCGATCTGCTAGATCGCCCGTTTTTTGTGTCTGTCATCTGTCTTTTGCATTTTTGCAGGGCGAGGACAGCTGAAATAAAGAGATTTTGTGGAATACGATTTTTTACGTGCAGTTGCTTTGCTAATGGTATTTGAAGGGATAATGCCCTTTTTGAGCCCGAATAGTTTTAAGCGCAATATGTTGAAAATGCTGCAGGTTCCCAATCAAAATCTACGTATATTTGGTTTGGTGTTTATGTTGATAGGCCTTGGCCTGCTGCAGTGGACACGTAGTTAGCGCTATTTATAGCCTATCCGCATTACATATCAGTAAAGGTCTGAGAATAAGATGGCAATCGAAAATCCCTGGTTACTTCCCCAAGGTATTGAAGAAGTGCTGCCTGAAGAGGCGCGCAAGCTGGAATCGTTGCGTCGACATTTGTTAGACCTGTATCAAACGTGGGGCTACGAGTTAGTTATGCCGCCACTGATAGAGTTTATAGAGTCTTTGTTGGGTGACCTTGGCAAAGACTTGGATCTAAAGACCTTTAAGTTGACGGACCAGCTGACGGGTAAAACCATGGGGATACGTGCTGATATGACGCCCCAGTTGGCACGTATTGATGCCCATAATATGGGGGGGGACGTGCCCACGCGCTTAAGTTATATGGGCACGGTTTTGCACACCCGCAGTGACGAGTTTGCGAGTTCACGCAGCCCTATGCAAGTGGGCTGTGAGCTTTACGGTCACGCAGGCCCTGAGTCTGATATAGAAGTTATTCGCTTGATGGTTGCTACTTTACAGCAGGCGAATATTCAGAATATTACCGTTGATCTTGGCCATGTGGGTGTCTTCCGTGGATTGTCACAGCAATGCGGACTGTCTGTGGCACAGGAAAAAATGCTATTTGAAAAGCTGCAGCGTAAATCCATGCCAGAAATACAGGCTTGGGTGGCAGAGCAGAGTTTGACGGCGGAGCAGCAAACCATGTTATTGGCTTTGGCGGGATTGCATGGCGATGAAGGTACATTGGCTAGGGCTCGTGACGTGCTATCCCCTGCAGGTGGTGATGTCTTGGCTGCTATTGATTATGTAGAACAAGTATTGGGCTTACTTAAGCAGTATTTGCCAGAACTAAACGTGCATATAGACTTGTCTGAATTACATGGTTATCACTATAAAACTGGGGTGGTTTTTGCTGCCTACGTGTTAGGCACAGGGCAAGAAGTGGCTCGTGGTGGTCGTTATGACGAAATTGGCAAAGCCTTTGGCCGCGCGCGCCCAGCGACTGGTTTTAGTACGGACTTAAAAACCTTGGTGCAAATTGGTGAAGTAGCGGTGCCAGCTGCGAAGGGTATTCTTGCTCCAAGCGAACACTGTATGGCATTAGCTGCGACTGTTGCCAAGTTGCGCGCACAGGGTGAAGTCGTTGTTTATGCCTTGGCGGGTGCTGAATGTGACGCGGCTGACTTAGGTTGTGACAGAGAATTGAAGAAAGCAGGCCAATCTTGGTCTGTCGATAAAGTACTTAAGTAAATATATTAACCTATGAAAAATGGTGAGAATGTAGATGGGTAAGAACGTAGTAGTCCTAGGCACTCAATGGGGTGACGAAGGCAAAGGTAAAATTGTTGATCTATTAACGGACCAGGCTGCGGCTGTGGTGCGCTTCCAAGGTGGCCATAACGCAGGTCACACTTTGGTGATTGACGGTAAGAAAACCGTATTGCATTTGATCCCATCGGGCATCTTGCGTGAGAACGTAGAGTGCTTGATTGGCAACGGTGTGGTGCTATCCCCTGAAGCTTTGTTCAAAGAATTAGATGAGCTGGAAAGCGGCGGTGTACCTGCCTCAGAGCGTTTAGGCGTTGCGGAAGCGTGCCCTTTGATCTTGCCTTATCATATTGGCTTAGATGTTGCCCGTGAGCGTGCGCGCGGCAATAAGGCGATTGGTACTACGGGTCGCGGTATTGGCCCAGCGTATGAAGATAAAGTCGCCCGTCGCGCCTTGCGTGTAGGTGACCTGCTGCAGCCAGAAATGTTTGCTAGTAAGCTAGAAGAAGTACTCCATTACCACAACTTTGTTTTGGAAAATTATTACAAAGCTGAGACCTACGAATTCCAGAAAGTATTGGACGACGCCTTGAAGCAGGGCGAGCGTTTAACACCGATGATTGTGGATGTGACGACTCGCTTGGACGAGTTAAGCAAAGCCGGTAAGCACATCATGTTTGAAGGTGCCCAGGGCACATTGCTAGATATTGATCACGGTACCTACCCTTTTGTGACTTCGTCTAATACCACGGCTGGCGGTGCTAGTACGGGTACTGGCGTAGGCCCTTGTGCATTGGATTATGTGTTGGGTATTACTAAGGCTTACACCACCCGTGTGGGCTCTGGCCCATTTCCAACGGAGTTGTTTGATGACATAGGTGAATACCTAGCTGTTAAAGGGCACGAAGTGGGTGCCACCACGGGTCGCGGGCGTCGCTGTGGTTGGTTTGACGCGGTAGCACTGCGTCGCTCACTACAGATTAACAGTGTGTCAGGTATCTGTCTGACTAAGCTGGACGTTTTAGATGGCCTAGAGACTATCCGCATTTGTACCAGCTATGAAATTGACGGCAAGACAGTCACGGTTCCTCCCACAGGAGCAGATGCCTTTGAACGGTGCAAGCCGGTTTATGAAGAAATGCCAGGTTGGTCAGAATCTACGGTTGGCGCTCAATCAGTAGACGCCTTACCGGCAGCTGCGAAAGCGTATATTAAGCGTATTGAAGAAGTGCTCGAAGCGCCGGTGGATATTATTTCTACTGGCCCAGATCGAGCTGAAACGATTGTTTTGCGTCACCCATATGACGCTTAACAGCATTTAAAAAAGCTCAGTAAACATAGGGTACGCAATGCGTGCCCTCTGTCGTTTCTGGGATAGGCCAATTTTGGCCAACATTTAAGAAAACTATATAGAAAACATGACAAAAAATAATTCTAAAATTGGGGCTTTCCCAATGAAAAATGACCCCTTCGCAGAGCGTGAAGCGGCCAAATACGACAAGCCCAGTGCGAGTCGTGAATACATATTACAAATTATCGAAGCCCTTGGTGCGCCGGTTGATTTTGACGATATTGCCGATGCCCTAGATATTCCAGTAGATGATGATGAAGGAAATACGGGCTTAGATCGCCGTATCCGCGCCATGATTCGTGATGGACAACTGGTGCGCAATCGTAAAGACGGTTTGATTCCGGTGGATGAAAATGACCTTGTACGCGGCCGTGTATCGGGTCATCCCGATGGCTTTGGCTTTTTAATTCCTGATGAAGGTGGTGATGATTTATTCATTCACGCCAAGCAAATGGATGCCTTATTTCATCACGATCATGTGGTGATGCGTCGTGCAGGCGAAAATCGCCGTGGCAAGGTCGAAGGCCGCTTGGTTGAAGTGATAGAGCGCGCACACACACATATGGTTGGTGAGATCTTCTATGAGGATTCTATTGCCTTTGTGGTGCCCTCCAACCTAAGAATTACTCAGGACATCTTGGTCGCCCCTGATCGCACGATGGATGCTAAGGAGGGTGAGCTAGTGAAAGTTGAAATTACTCACCAGCCCACCCGTCGCCATCAGGCACAAGGCCAAGTGGTTGAGATTATGGGAGACCCAGAAGGGCCTGGGATGGAGATTGAGGTGGCGATTAACTCCCACAATATCCCTGTGGTATGGCCTGAAGATACCTTGGCAGAAGCTGCTGTGTTGGGTGACGAAGTAGCTGAAGAAGATAAAGTAGGGCGTACGGATTATCGCCATCTAAATCTAATCACTATCGACGGCGAAGACGCACAAGACTTTGATGACGCGGTTTATTGTGAGAAGCAAGAAAATGGCTGGATATTATATGTTGCTATTGCCGACGTTTCTCATTATGTGAAAGTGGGCTCTGCCTTGGATACCGAAGCTGAGCTGCGGGCGACATCGGTTTACTTCCCTGGTCGTGTGGTACCGATGCTACCAGAGTCACTCTCGAATGGCTTATGCTCTTTGAACCCCCATGTCGATCGTTTGAGCATGGTTTGTGAAATGCAGGTAAATGCGGATGGTGTGGTGGTTAGCCACGACTTTAAAGAAGGCGTGTTCCATTCTAAAGCGCGTACCACTTACACACAGGTTGCTGCGATGCTCGATGGCGATACGGCCATGCAGGAGCAGTTCTCCCATGTATTAGAAGATGTGCGTGAGCTGCATAAGTTGTACACGGTTATGCGCAAGGCGCGTGATGAGCGCGGCGCAATTGATTTTGAAACCGTAGAGACAAAAATTGTCTTTGGAGAGAACAAGCGCATCGAAGCAATTGTCCCAGTGATTCGAAATGACGCTCATAAGATGATTGAAGAGTGCATGATTGCAGCAAATATCTGCGCAGCACGCTTTATTGAAAAATCCACTGTGCCAGCCTTGTACCGTGTTCACGAAGAGCCTAAGCCAGAGAAGTATGAAGACCTGCGCCAGTTCTTGCAAAGCTTTGGCGTGGCGATTCCTGCGGCGACGAAGCCCACGGTAAAAATGTATGCGGATATTATCGATCAGACTAAAGACCGCCCTGAGGCGAGCTTGATTCAGACAGTATTGCTGCGCTCTATGAAACAGGCGCAATATTTACCTGAGTGCCGAGGCCACTTTGGCTTGGCATTGAGTCACTACGCACACTTTACCTCGCCTATTCGTCGCTACCCAGACTTGTTAGTACACCGCGCGATTCGCCACATTGTGCGTGGCGGCACGGTAGAGAGCTACGCCTATGCAGCGAATCGAATGATGTTGTTGGGCGATGAATGCTCTAGTGCTGAGCGTCGCGCCACAGAAGCCTCCCGTGATGCGATGGACTGGTTGAAGTGTGAGTACATGATGGACCGTGTAGGGGAAACCTTCACAGGTATGATTAATGGTCTAGCAGGCTTTGGTTTATTTGTAGAGCTGGAAGGTGTGTATGTTGAGGGTATGGTACACGTTACCAACTTAGATAAAGACTACTTTAAGCATGATCCTGTTGGTCATCGTCTAGTTGGCGAGCGCACGGGCAAGGTTTACCAGCTTTCGGACAAGGTTGAAGTGCGTGTAACTAAGGTTGATTTAGAAAGTCGTAAGATTGAGCTTGAGCTAGCCAATCCTGAAGGTGGCGAAGAACCAGTGGCACCAAAGCGTAAAAAGCGACGAGTGAAAAAGCATGGCAAAGGGTAGAGATCGAGGGCCAAATCAAGGCCGTTTGGCGGCTAAGGCGGCAAAAGAAGCGGGTGTCGATAAGGGCGCTCGCTCTGGGCGTGGGAGTGGCCGCAATAGTGAAAGTAAACAACAGTATTTGTTTGGCATTCACTCGGTCCAAGCCGCGATAGATAAACAGCCTGGCAAGGTGAAGCAGCTGTTTATGCAAAGCGGTCGCAAGGATAAACGCACCGACCAGCTGATTGCTGCGGCACGCCAGAATGGCGTTAGCATTCAAAGTATGAACAAGGAAAAACTCGACGACTTATCAGAAGGGCTTAACCATCAAGGCATTGTGGCGATCTTTACTGGCAGTAGCTTGTGGAATGAAGATGACCTAGGCGACATTTTAGAAAAGCACGGCAACAAAGTTCTAATCTTGGCACTAGACGGCGTGACTGACCCCCATAACTTGGGTGCTTGCTTGCGTTCGGCTGACGGTGCTGGTGTACATGCTGTGATCGCGCCTAAAGATAAGTCGGTCGGCTTAACACCGATTGCACGCAAGGTGGCCTGTGGTGCAGCGGACTCGGTGCCGTTTATTCAGGTGACTAATTTGTCTCGGACCTTGCGCTCTATGCAAGAAGAACACAATGTCTGGGTTGTTGGTTTAGCTGATGAGGAAGACGCAGGTCTGTATGAAGCCAAATACGATGGCCCTACAGCGATGGTGATGGGGGCAGAAGGAGACGGCCTGCGCCGCCTGACTCGTGAGACCTGTGATCAGATCGTCGCTATTCCCATGCTGGGCTCAGTGTCGAGTTTGAATGTGTCGGTGGCGACGGGAGTTTGTTTGTATGAAGTGCATCGCCAGCGTAGCGCTGTAAAATGAAATATCAAATCATCCCCGTCACACAATTTCAGCAAAACTGCTCCTTAATTTGGTGTGAAGCTACCATGAAGGCCGCTGTAGTAGACCCGGGAGGTGAGATGGACAAAATCCAGGCGGCTATTGCCGAAAAGGGCGTCAGCGTTGAAAAGATTTTGCTCACTCATGCACATATTGATCATGCCGGTGCTGTCGGCCCGTTGTCTCGAGCATTAGGCATCCCTGTTGAAGGCCCGCATAAAGACGATAAGTTTTGGATAGACTCCTTGCCTATGCAAAGCCAAATGTTTGGTTTTCCCGAAGCGGAGAGTTTTGAGCCAGCGCGTTGGTTGGGGCAGGGCGATACGGTTAATATCGGTGATGAAATTTTAGAGGTACGCCATTGCCCCGGTCACACACCAGGGCATGTGGTTTTTTATCATCGTCCTAGTGATCTGGTGATTGTTGGGGATGTGCTTTTTCAGGGTTCCATAGGCCGCACAGACTTTCCCAAGGGTGACCATGCGACATTGGTCGCTAGTATACGTCGCGAGCTATTTTCTCTACCAGCACAGGTACGCTTTATTCCGGGGCACGGGGAAATGTCGAGTATAGGCCACGAACAGCAAACTAATCCTTTTGTATCTGGTCGCAGCGGCTAATGCGGATACCTTGCTAAGGGCTTATTAGTGTTGCTTGAAGTGATTGAGAATGCGAGGATAAATTTGTGTCTGCAAGTATTCGAAATTTTCTGCATAGTAGGGCGTTTGGTCGGCCGTAGCCAACAGCTCCTCAATCGCTGGAGTGAGAGTGTAATAGCTTGACCCCAGTACTGTCTTTTCCCATTTTTCGCGCAGCACTTTGTATTCTTGGTGCTGTTTAGCTAGTGCGGTGCCGCGTTGAATAGTGGTTTCATAGTTAAAGCAAATCTGATCTAAGACGGCGCGACTATGGCTAGGTAACTTTCCTTGTTGTAGCTCTTGCTTAACTGTTGCAAATTGCTTTTTATATTCGATGCTACGCGGGAATTCAAAGGCATTTTTATGCGACAGACTAGACCATTGCTGGTTTAGTTTGTCAAAGCGCGTAAAAGTACTCTGATAGTTTTGCATTTGTTGTTTATGGGTTTTAATAGCACGAATATATTCTTCGAAAGCTATTTGAGCTTGGCTGAAACGGTTACTCTTGCGAAAATTCTGGCCTTCTTCCATTAGCGCGGCAATATGTGCGGGTAATTGAGTACCTGGTGTTACATCCTTCCATTGCTGAAACGCTGCTTTAGCTTGTTTGAGCACCTTTAGCATATCCTGCTTTTGCGGAAGCTTATCTAAATCATAATTTTTACTATCTATTTTTAGTGCTATGGGCTTATCTTTAACAGCCTCTGTTTGTATGTTGGATGGTACATTAGCAATAACAGGGTTAGAGCTTGGTTGTTGTAACAGGAAGAAATAAGCACCTACTGCACCCAATATACCAATAGCAATGCCGATAAATAGAGGGTTTATGGGTGTTTTGTTTTTCTCATCGGAATAGTCTTCCTCTATCGCAGTGGGTGATGTTAACTCTCCGCCGAGCACGCTATAAGCTTGCTCAAGTTGGCTGAGCGATTCCTGTGCTTCATTTAACTCTTCTTCGGTGGCTTGGTCTGACAGCTTTTGTAAGAGTAGATTTTTCTCAAAGCCATAAAAAGTGTCTAGCTCGCTTTGTCCGAACTTGTCCTGAATTTTGAAAATGTTTTTGGCGTCTAGTAAATCCACTACAGCAACTCGTCAATTATGTTTGCCTAACTATACTTTGGCGGCAATCTATTGCCAATGGCGTCATTGCTATTTAGGTGTAAGTCTCTCGCTTTACAGGCTTGCGTAACTATTTTAGAGTGAGTCAATAGGTTTGGGGGGAGTATGAAAGAGAATAAAAAAAGTAAACGTCGGCACGTTAGGGTTCAAGCTGAGCCTGGCAGGCCAGTTACGGTAGACATCAATGGTGAAAATTTTGTTGATGTTTTGTCTGTTCACGATATAAGTGAAGGGGGGTTAAGTGTAAATGTGCCCCATGGCTTTCAAGGTTGTCGTTTAGAACAGCCCGTTGAGCTGGTTGTGAATCTTCCCGACCCTATTGTTTCTAGTTTTATGGCAACAGGTAAGATAAAACACATTTCTCAGAAAAATTTCGGGGTGGTTTTTTTGGCAGTGAGCCAGAAAAACCTCAAAGTAGCCCGGCGCTATGTTAATCATCGTATACGCCACCGTTCGTGGTGGGCGCGTATGGGGGCACGTTTAAAAATTTACTTAGCCTGAAACCGCACGTGTTTACGATAGGGTGAGTCCGCTTTCCAGGTGATGGACTCCATGTAGTAATGCATCAGCTCAAGAAACGTTTTTAGCAGTAGAGCTATCCCCAGTGCTGTTTCAGGGCTGATAAGCTCTAGGCTGATGGTGCTGAGGTGTTGGCCTTGCCAGCGCAATAGGTATGCAATCAGAACCGCTATGCTAATGACGACGATAAAAGTAGGTAGTTTAAAGCTATCCGCATAGCCATATAATCGATTTTTCATAGTGCTATTTCTGCGGTTTTGATCGTGGTTAAGGTAGATCAAAAATGCACTACAGTCATGAATAATACGAGGGCATAAAATGGTTAAAAAACTGTATCCCATTATGTATAAAGCGAGGCTGACGGGTATTAATAGTGTATTTGAGACCAAGTAAGCTCTACCGATGCCGGGCTGGGTCTGACGATAGAGGAGACTGCCCTGAAGAATAAAAAAAACACAGATGCAACAGGCCACCAGGGTTAGTAAATAGAGCTGTTCTTGGCTAAGTAACTTGAACATGAATACGCCGGTATAAATGGCAATTCCGGCTAAAATTCCGCTCCACGTCCACAGTTGAAATGTTTTCCCGCCTAATCTTGTTACAGCTCGAGTGAGCCCGAATTGCTGCTTTAATACGTGCAATATAGTCATTGCGGCAAATAGAAAATACGCCCAAGTGTAAGAAAACACCAACTGGCAAAGCAAGATAAATCCAATGATTATTAGGCTAATAGAAACGAGTTGCTTTTTAAAATGCTGCAAATAATCCCTGTTGCTGAATAGAATGATATTACTCGCGATTATATGGGGTAGGCCAAAAAATAAAGCAAATAAAAATAGGCCTTGAGGAGAGTGAGGTAATGCTTTTTGTAGTTGCTGATTAAGCAGTAACTGGTCGACCAATACTATTAAAAAACATAGCGGTAAGCAGAGATATAATGCATTAAGGTGTTTAAAGCTGACTGATTTTGTGGGTGCTAAGGTCGTCATTTTGCGACCTTAGCACGGGCGTTTATTGAATTATACCTAGGCAGATTTTTTTGTGCTGATAATAGGCTTTTCGGTCTTTTGATTTTTCCCCATAAAGATATCCTTAATCATGCTCAGACCTTTAAGCCCCATCATGCTACCCGCTGTCATCACGCCTGCTAGCAATGCACCACCAATACCTGCTGTTAAAACGTCTTGACCGGTTAGGTATAGGCCTTTGATAGGAGATTTGGGGTGTAGCCAATTTTGTTCAAAACGCTCGGGTGTATGCACTACACCGTAAATTTCGCCCTTGTCATTGAGTTGAAATTTCTCCGTTGATAGTGGCGTAGATAATTCGTAGTAATCTATCTTCCCTTTTAGGTGAGGGAAGTGTTTAAAGAGTACTTTAAGTAGCTTTTGCGATAGCTCTTCTTTGTAGGCTTCGTAGTCAGTGCCACGCTTGCCCCAGGGCGTGCCCTTCCATTGTTTGAACCAGTCGTATTCACACATCGTTAATACTTCGATGGTGGAGCGTCCTGGGTAGTTGGCGTCGTGCTCAGGGTCTTTGGCGGATGGGAAAGAGATATAGGTTAGAGGTAAGTCACCTGACTGGTCTGCTTTGAAGCGTGCAACTTCACCATCGTGGTCATTACTGTTGTAAACCCAGTAATTAGTTTTAGGTAGCTTGAGCTCACTCGCTGTTTCTTTTAAGCCTATGTATAGGCAAAGGTGTGAGCTAGAGGCAGGTGTTTTTTCTATCTTTCTAATGAAGCCGTGCTGCTTCGCTACCTCTTCAGGCAGGAAGCGAGTAACGGTATTGGTAATACCTGCAGCGCTGACGATGTTTTTGGCCATGATCTCATCGCCGTTGGCTAGGCGTACACCTTTGGCCGTGTTTTTTTCAATGATGATCTTGTCCACTTCCGCGTAGGTGAATACTTCACCGCCAGTGGACTTGATGACTGGCAAGATAGTTTCCGCGATTTTAGAGGACCCGCCAACAGGGTAGTTCCCCCCCGCGAGAAAGTGTTTGGCAATTAGGGCGTGAATTAAGAAGCTAGCTTCTCCTGGGGGATGGCCGTAATCACCCCATTGACCCGCTAATACACCGATTAATTCGTCGTTATCGGTTAGCTCGCGCAATACTTCAATAACTGCTTGGTTAAAGTAGTCTGGGACTAGGTGCTTACGAAATTTGTTGAACAGCATACCCATTTGGCGAGGCATGTTTTGCCCTGCAAAAAAGCGAGGTATTAGGCTGTTTACTTGTGATATACGCTTGATGTACTCATCGATAGCCGCTTCTTCACCAGGGAAGTATTCTTTCATTTTCTCAGAAAAGTTATGCCGTCCTGCAACATAGTCATACTCATTCTCCCCGATAACAATTTTGTCATAGACCTCATCCATAAACTCCCACTTCAATTGTCCGTCGGAGATGAAGTCAAAGACACGGCGTATAGGCGACCAGGGTTTTTGAACATCACCAACATAGTGCACACCGACATCCCACTCATAACCATTGCGAACATAAGTATGGGTGAATCCTCCCGCAGTATAATGTTGCTCTAGAACACAGACTTTTTGCCCTGACTTGGCCAAAATTGCGGCGGTACATAAGCCCCCTATACCTGATCCAATAACGATAGTGTCGTAGTTTTCCCCTAAACGTTTACTGTGATATTTACGACCAATACGTTTTGCCATAATGTTTATCTCTTGTGGTTCATATGCAATAAATTGCATAACTATAGCGAGTTGTTTTGCTTATGCAAATAGTTGCATATATTATGACGTATATTGTCATTATTGCTCTGGAGTTATTGTGTCTCTGAAACACGCTATTTTAGTTTTGCTAGAGTCTGAGGGGGGGACTGGTTATGACATTGTTAAGTCATTTAACAAGGGCTTAGGCTATTTCTGGAACGCTTCTCATCAGCAGGTCTACCAGGAGCTGAAAAAGCTGAATGCGGATGGTCTGTTGCAGTGTGATGTTGAGGTTCAGACGGGCAAACCTGATAAAAAGGTTTATGTGGTGACAGATAGTGGCCGAAAGGCGCTGCACAATTGGTTGGCCGAGCCGGCGAAGCTGCCAAAAATTAACGATGGTTTACTGGTGAAGCTATATGCCGGCAGCTTGAATGATATGGCATCATTACTTGAAGAGGTGCAGGGGCAGCGTACACACTATGCGGATATGCTAGAATCTTTTTTGGCTATCGAGCGTCAATATTTGACGGGAGATGAGGAGCAGAGACGGCAATGGAAAATGCCTTATCTAACTCTTAAGCGAGGAATATACGGTCTGCGTGCTTGGCTGTTATGGGCCGATGATGTGTTGGAAGAGTTAGTGTAGCTTATAGTTTTTGCGTAACTCGCGTAACAATCCACGCTCTAAGCCCTTGAGGCCTTTGAGGCGCAAGTCTGCTGCCGAGCCTACCCACATACTCAGCTCAGCACGCTTTTCTCGGAAGTACATTAAAATAAATTCTTCAGACTTAATTAAGTAATGGATAGCCTCTTTAGGGTCCACTTGAATAAATGGGTTGGCGGCCACTTGTTCAGCACTTTCTTCCTGTAATTCACAATAACGCTGAAGTAGGGCGTAGAGGCTGTGCTTCGCACTGGTTAGTGATTTTTTAGCCTTATTGGAAACGAATTTGGATAGGCTGGCTTCTACTATCGTGTCTAGCCAGCGCACTAGGTCATCTTCATCCAAAATCACCTCATACATTTTACATTTTTCTAAACGCTGGGTGATATTGTATTTAAGAGATTCGATTTCCGTTTTTTTGGTATAGCGTGTAATAACATTAGAGACGAGATCCTCTAGTTTGAAGCGCTCCTTTTCAACTTGCCCCATCACTCGTTGACTGAGCTCATCCTGAGCCTTGATGCATATCTGGGTGTATTCCATTTCTTTTGCCACAGCAACCATCGTCACATACATATAAATGTCGGTAACATGTTGAATAGACTGCATTTTTCTATTCAGAACTAAAATGGCGTCATCGAGCAAATGCTTGTGCTGAATATCCGCATTATATTGTTTGCCTTCAGCGAGTTCAGAGAGTGTTGAGAGGTGTACAAACTCCATTTGTAAGTCAGCATAGCGCGAGCGCAATTGTTTGTTGAGTTGATCAAAAGCAGCTAAATTGCGTTTAGTTGGCTTGCTTTTGTTTTCATTGAACAGGTCGGCTAATTTCTTAACGTCCTTTTTAAATTGCTTGAGTGCTGCGGAGTCGCCTTCTTTTTGGGTTTCGGTGAGAATAGCGTGTACGCCTTGACCAAAGGTGTCTGACAATTCATTTTGTGCGTCAACATTTTCCATGGACGCTTCAAAAATCAAGTCTTCAATAATATTTTTACACGATTCAGGTGCTTTTTGAATGATCTCCATTGGAATATAGCGAGGCAGGCTGTGAGGGTCTAGCCTTTTGATGTCTTCGGGTCGCCCTGACTGAATAATGCGAGTCAGCTCAGTAATAGACAGTGTTTTAACCGCCGGTACGCTCTCGCTAGCTGCAGATTCGTCTTTTGCCGCTGACTCTTCTTCACCAAGAGATTTTGCAAGTAAGGGGTCACTCATTTCAATAGATTTATTCATGCATCCCCCTATATTAACCGTTTAGCTTATTATTGCGTTTAAGTTCTTTTAGTACTTTGTCTTCGATGCCGTCCAGGGCTTTTAGCTTGGCCTCTGCTGCATCTCCTAGCCAAATGGTCATTTGGTCACGCTTCTTCAAGAAGTAATCCAAGATGAATTTCTCTGAGCGCAACATATATTGAATGGATTGTTTTGGGTCAATTTGACTAAACGGGTTTTGTGCAACCTGGCGAGCACCACTTTCTTGTAAAATACAGTACTTTTGCAGCAGGCTGAATAAGGTTATTTTAGCTGTGCCAATGGTTCTTTCTGCGCGCTGCACTACCGTGTCACTGAGGTTGGCGTCAACAATGACATCTAGCCAGTCAAGCATATCTTCTTCTGATATGACCACTTCTTTGCGATTGATTTCATCCAGTGTTTCAGAAATTTCTTCTTGCACTTCCTCTATGCGTTTTGAATTGCGATGGCGGCTAATGAAGCTGCTAGTTAGATTTTTCAATTGCTCACGTTTTTCAGCGGCATCTTGTTTGAGCATGCCGACTTCATTTTCTAATCCATTAATATGGTCTCTAACATATTCCATATCATTAGCGACTTCGAGTACGCGCACATAGGTATAGACGTTCATCGACTTCATGATTTTGTCGAATTTGGTAATGACGGCTTTTTTGGAAGTTTCGAAAAGCTTGTTAAATTTTTCTTCGGTCGATGCTTTTATAGCGTGATCTAAGTGGCCTTTTGCATGGGCGAAAGCGCCCGATTCTTGACGTAAGTCAAGCGCGAGGCCACGCAGATCTGAGCGCAGTTGTTCTGCGGTATCGGTTTTTAAGACTTTGGGGTTGGTTTTGCTGGTATTGTAAATCTCAACAAGAGTTTTTACTTTACCGTCAAATTCACGGTGTGCTCGCGAGTGCCCTTCTTGCTTAGCTAAATTAGTGGCGGTGCTGACCTGCTCGCCAAATTGCTGCTCAACATCCATCTGTAAGTTCATGTGTAGGGCATTAGATTCAAACAGCAGATTCTCAATAGCGCCCCTTGTTTCATAAGGCGCTTCTTCTAAAAGCTCGTCAGGAATATCATCGGGAAGATTTTCGGGGCGAAGTTTTGCAATTTGAGCAGGAGATGCCTTGCGAACAAACAGGCTAAATTCCTGTAAAGTTAATGTCCTTGGCGCAGATTTAGATGCAGTCATGCGTGTTGTAGTCTTTTGTTTTTCTATTGATTACAGTCTCACCTTAGTCACTTAATTAATCAAGGGATACAGGCCATATTCAATGGTTATTCCACGCTATTTTGAGATTTTACCTTTTATCGGTGATGAATGGTTGCTTTAATCCTTGGCTTTTAAGGGTTTATAGGTTTTTAGCTTGTTTTGTACGCCCTAGAGGCGTATTATTTCGCGCCCGAACGCTGTCTGTGTACAGTGTCGATTTTTTTAACTGGTTTCTCCTTGCTTTCCTAATGTGTCTCCATATTAGAAGGCTAGAACCATAAGGAGTCTTTATGAGACATTATGAAATCGTGTTTCTGGTCCACCCTGATCAGTCTGAGCAAGTCCCTGCTATGGCAGAGCGCTATCGCGCCATTATCGAAAAAGCAGGCACTGTACATCGCCTAGAAGACTGGGGGCGTCGTCAGTTGGCTTACCCAATCAACAAAATTCACAAAGCTCACTACGTGATGTTCAATATTGAGTGCGGTAATGACGTACTTGAAGAGTTGACGACTGCGTTCCGTTTTAATGATGCGGTTATCCGTAACATGGTTATCGCTAAAGATAACGCGGAAACTGAGCCTTCTTTGCTTGCTAAAATCAAAGAAGAAAAAGAAGACAAGCCTGCGCCTGCAGCCAAGTCTGAAGAAAAGCCAGCAGCTGACGCTGCTGCAGAATAAAGGGGTTTATCATGGCCGGTTATTTCCGTCGTCGTAAGTACTGCAAGTTTACTGCAGAAGGCATCACTGAGATCGATTACAAAGATGTTGATCTATTGAAGCAATTTATTACTGAAACAGGCAAAATTGTACCTAGTCGTGTGACAGGTACTAGCGCAAAGTATCAGCGTCAGTTGGCTCGTGCCATCAAGCGTTCACGTTACATTGCATTGTTGCCATACACTGACCAGCACTAGGAGATCCAAATGCAAGTTATTCTACTTGAAAAGATCGAAAACCTAGGTGTTCTAGGTGATACGGTTTCTGTAAAGTCGGGCTATGCTCGCAACTTCTTATTGCCACAGCGCAAAGCTAAAATCGCGACTGCTGAAAACTTGAAAGAGTTTGAAGCTATTCGTGCAGAGCTTGAAAAGCAAGCGGCTGAATTGTTAGGTGCTGCAACAGCGCGCGCTGACAAGATGCAGGATGTTTCAGTGACAATCACTGCGAGTACTGCTACTGAAGGTAAGTTGTTCGGCTCTATCGGTACAGTGGACATCATTGAAGCATTGGCTGCTGCTGGCGTTGAAGTTGCTAAGAAGGAAGTGCGTCTTCCAGAAGGCAATATTCGCGAGACAGGTGAGTTTGATGTAACTGTTCATCTTCATTCTGATGTTGATGTTGTAGTCAAAGTGATTGTTGTGCCTGAGGCGTAACGCACTACTTATCCACAGTTAAGCCACAGGCTTATACCTGTCGGATAGGAAAAAATCGTGGTTAAATACCACATTGCAAAAGCCGCGCAAGCGGCTTTTGTTGTTTCTCTCTATAGCAAACCCACGTAATAGTATAAGCGTAAGAGTATAAAGGTCCCGCAATGCCCGATTCTGCCATTTCCTCAATAGGTCACGATGATCGCATTCATCAGAATTTCAAGGTGCCCCCGCATTCGATTGAAGCCGAGCAGGCGGTGATTGGAGGCTTGATGATCAAAAATGACGCTTGGGACGAGATTGCGGATAAGGTTCGAGAGGAAGATTTCTATCGCAAAGATCATACTTTGATTTTTCGTGCGATAGGCGGCCTGGCAAGAGAAGATAAGCCCTTTGATGTTGTGACATTATCTGAGCGTTTGGAGACACTGGGTGAGTTAGAGCAGTCGGGGGGCATGTTGTATCTGGGTAACTTAGCCAATGAAACCCCCAGTGCGGCGAATATAAAAGCCTATGCGGATATTGTGCGTAACAAGTCGGTTTTGCGCCAGCTGATCAATGTCGGTGACGACATTTCCCAGTCTGCCTATGACCCAGGTGAGCGCTCGGTGAAGGATATCTTGGATCACGCAGAAACTCAGGTGTTTAAAATCGCTGAATCTGGTGGTGATGGTACCCAGTCCTATCGTGCGGTGAATGACTTGCTCGCTGGTGCAGTGGACCGTATACAAGAGCTGTATGAAAATGGTGATGACATTACTGGCTTGCCCAGTGGTTTCACAGAGTTTGATAAAATGACGTCGGGTTTACAGCCTACGGATTTGGTCATTATTGCGGCTCGTCCCTCCATGGGAAAAACGACCTTTGCGGTGAATATTGCTGAGAACGTGGCGTTGGCTAAGCGTTTACCGGTGGCGATATTTAGTATGGAAATGGCGGGGGAGCAACTGGCCATGCGAATGATCTCATCCCTAGGTCGAATCAACCAGCAGCGCTTGCGTACGGGTAAGCTTGAAGCCTCTGATTGGCCGCGTGTGACGTCGGCTATTTCTTTGTTGTCAGAAACCAAAATATTTATCGATGATACGCCGTCACTATCACCAACAGACCTACGTGCTAAGGCGCGCCGCATTAAGCGTGACCATGGTTTGGCTTTAATCGTAATTGATTACCTGCAATTGATGCAGGTGCCTGGCAGTGAGAATAGGGTGAATGAAATTTCTGAGATCTCCCGTTCACTCAAGGCTTTGGCAAAGGAGTTGCAAGTGCCTGTGATTGCCTTATCTCAGCTAAGTCGTGCGATTGAGCAGCGCCCCGATAAGCGACCTATGATGTCTGACTTGCGTGAATCGGGTGCGATTGAGCAGGATGCAGATATGATCTGCTTTATTTATCGCGATGACTATTATAATAAGGAAACCTCGGAACGCCCTGGTCAGGCAGATATTATTATCGGTAAACAGCGTAATGGCCCGACCGGGGATTGCACTTTAAACTTCCTGGGGGAGTACACGAAGTTTGAAAACTGGGCGCCGGAAATGTATAGCTCTGAGGAATACCCTGTTTAAGTTAACTATAAGTATAAATAATGGAACGCACTGCACTTGCTACGATTGACCTTGCTGCGCTAAGACATAATTTGTCGGTGGCGAAGCAGACTGCACCTGACAGCCAAGTGATGGCGGTTATTAAGGCGAATGCCTATGGGCATGGCTTATTGGAGGTTGCTGAGGCGCTGAGCGCAGCAGATGCCTTTGCGGTGTCTTGCTTAGAGGAGGCTGTCGCGCTTAGGGGTGTTACTGAAAAGCGCATTGTTGTTCTGCAGGGCTTTCACAGCCGAGAGCAAATCTCCCTTTTTTCTAATCATTCACTTGAGCCTGTGATCCATCAAGCCTGGCAAGTAAGCGCTTTGCTAGATACGCCATTAAGTAAAGCGATTGCTGTGTCTATAAAGGTTGATACAGGTATGCATCGACTGGGCATCAATGTGGATGGTGTGCAAACGCAGGTCAGTGCGCTACGGGCTTGTAAATATGTGCGCGATATTCAGTTAATGACACATATGGCGAGTGCTGACGAGCTTGATAAGGATGCCACGACACTACAAATCGCGAGCTTTAACAAGCTTGCAGAAAAATACGATTTTCCATGCAGTATGGCCAATTCTGCAGCGCTTTTGGGCTGGCCTCAATCTAGAGTGGAGTGGGTGCGTCCCGGTATTATGCTGTATGGAGTCAACCCCTTTATTAAAGGGGAAGGAAGTGACTGTGGGCTGAAGCCTGCTATGACTTTGAGTACGCGTTTAATTGCAGTGAATGAATGTCGCAAGGGTGACAGGATAGGCTATGGGGGGCAGTGGGAGTGTCCAGAAAATATGCGTATTGGTATTGCGGCTATAGGCTATGGGGACGGCTATCCTCGGCATGCAGTTAGCGGTACACCTGTCTTAATCAATGGACACCGCTGTCATTTAGTGGGACGAGTTTCTATGGATATGCTAACTCTGGACTTAACGGGTCTGCCTGAGGCTGCGGTAGGTGATGAAGTAGTATTGTGGGGCAGGGGCTTGCCTGCCGAAGAAATTGCCATTCACTCAGGTACAATTGCCTATGAGCTGTTATGTAATGTCTATGGCCGTGTAAACTATGACTATATCAATAAGGAAGGATAGAAGAATGCAAAAAATATATACAGCAACTGTTCTGCTTACAGTTTTGTTGTCAGGCCTAGTACAAGCGGGTCAGTTCCGTGCAGATGACAGTAATACCGGTTATTTCCCTGAAGGGAAATTAAAACAAGTAAAAGGCGTTGCCTATACCTATAAAACTAAAAAAGGAATTTATAGCGGCCCCGTAGTGGACGGTAAATATATTTATGTCGGCTCTCAAGATGGTTATTTACATGTCATTAGTAAAAAGACCGGCACTGAATTTTCTAAGTTTCGCACTAAAGGCAATGTTAGCTCGACACCCCATGTCGAGGACGGTAAGGCAATTTTCGGTAGCTGGGATGGCTTTGTTTACGCAGTGGATTTTGTTAATAAAAAACCCATGTGGCGTTTTAAGACGGGTGGACTAGTTAGTTCCTCACCTACGGTGCATGAAAATATTGCTTATATTGGTAATGATGCCGGTTATTTGTTTGCCTTGAACGCGCAGACAGGTACAGAGGTTTGGCGTTTTAATACAGGTCATCCAGTGCAGTCTTCTGCTGCAGTGTGGAAGGATTGGCTGTATGTGAGCAGTAAGAGCGGCAAGCTATATTGTTTAGACTTGGGCAGTGGTCAGGTGGTCTGGGAGTATGATACTCAGGCGCCTATTACATCTTCACCAGCGGTATTTAAAGGGGTTGTAAGCGTTGGTAGTGACAGTCGTTTTCAATATGCCCTAAATGCTAAAACGGGTAAAGAGTTGTGGAAGTTTAGAACTTCATCTTCTATCCAGTCCTCTGCTGTCATGAAGGGCAATCAAACGATATTTTCAAGTAATGACGGTTATGTCTATAGCTTAGACCGTAGAACAGGCGTTAAAAATTGGGAGTATAAAACTCTGGGTAAGATTCCAAGCTCTCCGGTACTTGGCAAAGGCGGAATTTTATACGTAGCAAGCTTGGATGGCTTTATTCATGCTGTCGACATAGATAATGGTGAGCGCGTATGGAAATATGACGCTCAAGATAAAATTGTTGCGCCAATGAGTTTATCCGGTGGTCGCCTATACTATGGGACGACGAGGGGTGATGTGAAGGTGTTGAGATAATTAGTGCGCTGACTAATTAGACCAGATTTGACGCCGGCAGATGCCGGCGTTATTGCATCGGTCACATGCGACTTGCTCACCCCAGGCAGGCAGCTCTTGGCCCTTTTTTAGTGATGCTTGCAGCAGCTCCAGGCGTTGCTGTACGGCGATTGTGACATCGCTGAGCTCTTCTCCTGCTAGGCTGTTACGTTCATGTATGGGCTTGGGGTCTTGCAGGTTAATGTAAGCGTACTGCTCAATATGTTCTAGGGTGAATGCATAGGTGCTAAGTTGTACATCCTCGCCACTGAGCAGCTCTTTACTACTGGGTGTGAAGCCTGTTTTATAGTCCAAAATACTCATTGAGTTAGTTTCACGATGGCGGTCTATGCGGTCTATTCTACCTTTAATATTGAGTTGTTCGTTTATAGGGTGATCAATAGATTGTTCAAATTGCGCAGGCAGCCAGTCTTTTTGCCGCTGATACTGCCAAGCAATATAATAAGGCGTAATGGCTAGCCAGCGCTTTAACCAGCTGCGGTGTTGAAAGTTATTTAAGGTGTCGCGCATAAATACAGATTCAGAAATTTCTGTAAGCAAGGCCAGAGCATCTGCTTGATTAGCGGAGTTTATGTTGCCCGAAAAAGGGCCTGGCAGGTGTGGGATATTATGGTGGAAAGCCTCTAGGCAAAGGTGCACACGACTGCCGTAATCTGATTTTTCTAGTGCTTCACGTATTTCATCAACGGGCTTTAAACCGAGGAGGTCGGAAGCGAAATAGTGGTAGGGGCAATTAATTAAGCGTTGATGCGCTCCGGCGCTGTAGTGTGCTGTTACAAGTGTGCTCGCTGCTGTTGTTGCCGCTCTATAATGTTTTTTATAATGCTGCTCACTGGCTGCGAAGTGAGCTTGCTCGAGCAGTGAATGGGCAATATCGATAGTGCGCTCTTGTTGTAGTAGTCGCACCCATCCCGAGGCCTCTATGGGCTCTCCTTCTTGTTCTGCCTGCCAGCTAATGAGTACGTCGCCAGCAGTGCTGTGTAAACGATTAAAAACTTTGAGATGCCGTTGTTCAAAGCTTTCGCGCGTTTCTAGGCCTAGGCTAATGCGAGCATGCTGATTGAAAAAGGGTGACGCTGGCGGGGCGGGTGGCAGGTGACCGGTGTCTGCACTACAGAGTATGCGCACAGGGGCATCGACAAAATGCGCTTGAGCATAGGTGAGAAGAGTGACCTGTGCCTGCTGTACACTAGGGCGGAAGTAGCTGCCCTCCAATGCTTGATTGAACCAGTGGCGAAAATCACTCCAGTTCAGGCTATCCGCATTCACTCTACAGCCTAATTCAAACTCATCAAATAATCGTGATAGCTGTTGCCCTGCGGCGTCTTCTTCTAAGTAAATATTAATTTCAAGTGCAGATAAACTGTATTTTAACGCGTCGAGAAATTGTTTGGGAGGGTGTTGTCGATAGTTTCTATGTAGTTTAATTAAGGGGGCTGCTGCATCCTCTAGTCGCGCAAAGATATCCAGTAACACTTTGTAGCTTTCGCCCCCTGTATTGGCCAGGCGTTGCTGGCGACTGTGCAGCGCTTTTTTATATGCGGATAGGTCGCTGGATATATTTTCGTGGTGGACTAGGTCTTGTTCAAGGCGAAAAACAGCTGCTGCTTTATTGTCTAAGGTGGGTAGCACAAAGCTTGATTTCAACAGGTCTAGTAAGCTCTGGTGAGAAAAATTATTTTCTATGCATTGCAGCCAGTGCTCTATTGTGGCGCCAATTTGTGTGGTGGACAGTGTCCAGCCAGACTTGTCGTCCACCCTGATGTTAAAGCGCGCTAACAACGCGTGAATACGGCGAGTCAGGCGGCGATCTTCGCCTACAATAATCGTGTGTTGCTGTTGTTCTATGGCTTGCTTGGCCGCTAAGCAAATCGCGAGTGCTTGCTCTTCTGCGCTTTGGCAAGGGGCGCAAGTTAACGCACTGCAATATTGGGTTGCGCTTGCGGGGTAGTCGATGACAGTGGTGCTGAGGTTCAACGCGTTGAGCCATTGGGTTTCACATTGGCGAAGCTGGTTAGGCTGTATAAATACTAGGTGTTTAAAAGGGCTGGCTTGCTGGCTGTGTTGTTGTAGGCCAGCCACATAAGCGTTAGCTGGGTCGAGCCAGCCTTCGTCTTGCATTTGTTGGTGCCAAGCCTGCCAGAGGGTAAAAACCAGTTGGGCTTCCCGATTAAACCATGGATGATTGTTTGAGCTGTCACTTTTACTGATGCTGGCTTTGAAGTCTTCCCAGCTAACCTTTGTGTCGATGCATTGTAGGCTGAGTTCGTCGAATAACTGTAAAAGGTTATTGGCTAGACCCCAGTGACTACCCTTGCCATATAGGTGATGATGGCTTTTGAGTAGTTGTGCTAATAATAGTTTACATTGATGGCTGGGCAATGTGTTGCTGCTGCCGGAGGCACTGATTTCTTGTAAAGTAGTAATGCGAGGCAGTAGTTGTGCTTTACCTCCCTTGAGTTGCTGCTGCAACTGAGGGATTAAGAAGTCGTTGGGGAGCACGCACAGTATTTGACTGAGATCTTCATCGACAGTAGGTAATAGCGTGGCCAGTTGTGGTATTAAAGCCTGTTCAATCTGTAGGGTGACGCTGCGCATGGCCTAGCGAATGAGCAGCGCTTTTTTACCGGTTTTGCCATTCCACTCTTCTGCGTCGGCGTTCGGTGTTTGCATCTTGTTGATATTTGGCCATTGCTGAGAAAGTGTGGCATTTAATAAAGTGAACTCTTGCTGATCTGCAGGCACTTCGTCGTCAGGATAGATAGCTTCTGCAGGGCAGGCGGGAACACACAGACTACAGTCAATGCATTCGTCCGGGTTGATGACAAGAAAATTCTTGCCTTCGTAGAAACAGTCGACAGGGCAGACATCTACACAATCGGTGAACTTACATTTAATGCAGTTCTCTGTCACAACATAAGTCATTGTATAGCCTTGCGCATATTTGGTTTTCAATGAAACAATAATATCATGCTGGCAGCGAATTGCCTTGTTTGATTGAGGCTAGAAAAGCGCTATTTTTATGAAAAAATCGTTGACTTAAAAATACGAATCCGTAATATACGCGGCCTACCACGTTGTTCCTCGATAGCTCAGTTGGTAGAGCAGTAGACTGTTAATCTATTGGTCCCTGGTTCAAGTCCAGGTCGAGGAGCCATAATTTAGAAAAGCCGCCTAGCTTATATAGCCAAGCGGCTTTTTATTTAGAAGATATAGTCGCGTAGCTCAGTTGGTTAGAGCACCACCTTGACATGGTGGGGGTCGTTGGTTCGAATCCAATCGCGACTACCAATATATTCAGTAGCGTTCATACGGTACTTTATATTCCTCGATAGCTCAGTTGGTAGAGCAGTAGACTGTTAATCTATTGGTCCCTGGT
>CAZBWS010000011.1:20668-39442 GCA_964495705.1 uncultured Gammaproteobacteria bacterium | reverse complement strand
TTTTTTCCCTTAGATTACCTGGCTCGGTAAGCACGCAGCTGCTGAGCAGCTTGGGTATTGAACTGAAGTTCATAGTCACTGATGGCCTTAGGGGCGTCTGGTAGCCAAGCACGAAATTTGGGCGTGGCCAATGTCAGCTCCTGGTAAATGCCTTGGCTGATAATATTGTCCCTAATACCCATGTCCTGTAACCATTCGCTATAGCTTGCAGACTCTTCAACATACTCACAGGCTTCGAGGCAAAGGTTGAAAAGCATTGCAGGCTTATCAATATCCTCAAATTCATCAAATATCAGCAAGTTTGTTGAGCCACGGTCATTGCTAGCTTGGACTTCACGAAAATGAATAGAAGATAGCTCAGGACGGGCTGGCAGCGCATGTAGCAGCAAGGAGTGTTGCTGCAGGTAGTTGATGATTTTTTCGGCGGGTGTATTCATTGGTGACGTGCTATGCGGATAGGCTAAAATAGTCTATCCGCATAGAACTGATTAGCTACTATGCTTCTCCAGTAAGTACTGAGTCAACAGCGGCACTGGCCGCCCAGTAGCTCCTTTCGCTCCACCGCTCACCCAAGCTGTTCCGGCAATATCCAAATGCGCCCAGTTGTACTTCTCAGTAAAGCGAGACAGGAAGCAAGCTGCGGTGATTGAGCCACCTTCGCGGCCGCCAATATTTTGCAGGTCGGCAAAGTTAGAGTTTAACTGTGGTTGGTAGTCGTCCCAGATGGGGAGGCGCCATACACGGTCACCGGTTTCTTGACCGATGTCTTCTAGGTCGCGTGCCAATTTGTCGTTATTACTCATCAGCCCCGAGGGGACTTTGCCTAGGGCAATGATCACTGCGCCAGTTAAGGTAGCGATGTCGATAACGACTTTAGGGTCAAAGCGTTCTACATAAGTTAGGGCGTCACAGAGTACCAAGCGGCCTTCTGCATCGGTGTTTAGAATTTCTACGGTTTTGCCCGATAGAGTGGTGACCACATCGCCGGGCTTACTGGCGTTGCCGGCTGGCATATTTTCAGCAGCGGCGACTACACAAACCAAATTCACTGGCGCTTGCATTTCCGCAATGGCTTTCATGGTGCCAAATACAGAGGCAGCGCCCCCCATGTCATATTTCATCTCGTCCATGCCAGCGCCGGGCTTGAGTGAGATGCCGCCGCTGTCAAAGGTTACACCCTTGCCAACGAGTACCGCAGGCTTGCCGCCTTTTTTGCCCTTGCGGTATTCCATGACAATCAGCTTGCCAGGCTCGGTAGAGCCTTTGGATACTGAGACAAAAGCGCCTGCGCCCATTTTCTCTAACTCTTTTTCATCAATCACGTTGGTTTTGATGCTGCGGTATTGCTTGGATAGCTCTACCGCTTGTTCTGCCAGATAGCTAGGCGTGGCAACATTACCTGGTTGGTTGCCCAGGTCTTTGGTCATGCTCATGCCGCCCGTTAAGGCTGTGCCGATGACAACAGCTTCTTCTAATTTGGCTAGGCCCTTACGTGTTGTAACGCCTAGCTGCCATTTCTTTAAAGGCGTTTTTACCTCTGGGGCTGAAGGTTTGTGTTCAGTGAAGCGATACAGGGCATTGCCCACAGCAGCAACGGCTTGCTGAATTTTCTGTGCATCGCTTTGATCGTTAATCTCAGCTTCGTGTAAATAAGACAGTACGTCAGTAGTGCCGCCTTTTTGTAGCTGCTTGGCGACAGTGCTGTGCAGGCCTTGATATTGTTTTATGGTCATGGACTTGGCCTTGCCTAACCCAACAAGCAGTACTCGTTTAGCGGAAACACCGCCTACCTCGTAAAGCATTTGAGTACCTCCTAGCTGGCCGCTTATATCACCGTGGCTAAGGGCCTTTTTAATGGCTCCCGCACTCGCATCGTCTACGGCTTGAGCTGCCTCAGTTAGGCGCTTGCCTGCATATATGCCTAATACTAGGCATTGAGTACGGGCCGTTTCGGGGGCGGAAACTTTAATTGAGTAGTTCATGTCAGATTGCTCCATAATGTATTTGCGCAGCAGAAAAGTAGATTTTCAGATTCAGCCGCTGTGTTTCGCTATAATGCGAGCTTAACAGAGATTTTTATTAGAAAGAATGAGCATTACTGATCGCTACCTGATTAAAGAGTTCCTGAAAACCAGTTCAGCCGTGTTACTGGTTTTGTTGGTGCTGATGGTGGGCAACACCTTGGTGAAGCTGTTATCAGAGGCTGCAGACGGGGAAATGGCTAGCGCCTTTATCTGGCCTTTGCTGGTGATTACCATTGCAAACTATCTTGTTTTGTTCATGGGCTTGAGTATGTTTTTGGGTGGTATGCTGGCTTTCGGTCGACTATATAAAGATGCAGAAATGTCCGCTATGGTCGCCTGTGGAATGGGGCCTGGCGACTTCTTTCGCCCCTTGTTTAAAGTGGCGTTGCCATTGGCTGTTATAGGTTTTGTGCTATCTATCTACGTAGTTCCTCGCCTGGCTCAATTACAAGCTGAGTTTAGTAGTCAAGCTGAGAGCCCTAGTATAGAAACTAGTTTGCGCCCTGGAGAGTTTAACCGAATACCTGACGGTGTTTTTTTTCTTGAGTCATTAGAAGGTACGCAGCTCAGTAATGCGTTTATATATAGCAAGGCCAAAGATGGGAGCGACTCAGTACAGCTAGCCGCTTCAGGAGAAATCGAGGATACCGAACGGGGTTATTCTCTGAAATTGCGAGATGGCACTATTTACCAGACCAATGCCTTTGGAGAGCTATCTCGTATCCACTATAAAGAGTATTTAGTGAGTATCGAAGCACCGAAACCTAGTGCGATAGGTGAAGTGATGGCTGCAACATCCACTTTAACGCTAATGCAATCTGATAATCTAGATCATATTGCTGAATGGCAATGGCGTTTTTCAGTGCCCATTGGCTGCCTGCTTTTATCTTTATTGGCTTTCCCATTGAGTTACTCTGCTCCACGCAAGGGCGCGTTTTCAAAAATTGGCTATGCCATATTGGTTTATATTGCGTATAGCAATTTATTGAGCGTAGCGAGAAGTATGTTGCAAAGTGGAAAAATTGATCCCCTGCTTGGAATGTGGTGGGCACATATCCCGGTTGTTATTTTGATTGTCGTTTTGTGTATAAGACAATATGGTTTCCCGAGTAAAAAAGAGTCGTCTGTGATGCAGGGTGGGGCTTGATCATGGGATTGTTTGACCGTTATCTTGCGCGCTCTATCCTTGCTGCTACATCGCTAGTACTGCTGGTGATTATATTTCTAGATGCTTTTTTTGGCTTTATCGGTGAAACTAAATATGTATCTCGTTATGCATCCTATGAATACGCCCATGCGCTTGCCTATGTGATTATGCGTATACCCGGTAAAGTCATAGAGTTTCTCCCCACTATTACATTGATCGGCAGCTTATTAGGTCTTGGAGCCCTCGCCAGTAATTCAGAGTTAACAGCGCTGCGCGCCGCTGGGATGTCTAGAGGACGCATTATTTGGGGAGGGATGAAAACTGGCTTATTAATTGGCTTGTTTATGCTTTCTATTGGCGAGTTTGTTTCACCCAAAAGTGAAGTGCATGCGGAAAATTTTAGAGCGCAACATCAAGGCAAAAAGGTGAGTACAGAGCTGCGTAATTTCTGGTCTAGAAATGGCGACGATTTTATACATATTGAACAAGCCAAGCCTGATTTTAAGTTAGCCGGGGTGACAATATTTAATACAGCTCAGCAGCAATTACTCTCTAAGCAAACAGCCAAAGAGGCTCAATTAGTAAACAATAAATGGCAATTATCAGTGGTGAGTGAAAAACGCTATCAAGAAATGGAGGTTCAGACGTTGGTAGATCATAAGCGCCAGCGCAGTCACATCATAGATGCTGACTTATTTGAGGTGGCGAGTGTGAAGCCGCGCAATATGCCGCTGAGTGCATTGAATGATTATGTTGAATATTTAGATGCTAATGCGTTGGAATCTTCTGCCTATCGTAAAGCTTTTTGGAAGAAAATTACTGGCCCCTTATCTATTTTAGTTATGATGCTGATTGCTATGCCCTTTGTCTTTGGTAACCGCCGCACAGGTAATGCGGGAGCACGCCTAGTCTTGGGTATTATGTTTGGCATGGCTTATTATATTGCCAGTGAGATGCTGAGTAACTTGGGGCAGGTATATAATGTTCCAGTGCTGCTATCCGCATTCACGCCTTTACTGGTGTTTACGGTATTGGGTTTTGTGCTATTACAGCGCAGCGAATAATTTAATGACACTGGGAGAATGGCTACAGGAGCAACCTTTTACCCTGACGATGTCGTCGGGCTTTTTCAGCTTCTTTGCCCACTGCGGTATGTTAAGCGTGTTGGAAGAAGAGGGTTTGTTACCCAAGAGAGTCACTGGCTCTAGTGCGGGGGCGCTAACTGCAGCTTGTTGGGCTGCAGGTATGTCTGTAAAGGAGATTCGCGAGTTGTTTTTCTCTATTAGTAAACAGGATATTTGGGACCCTGGTTTTGGGCTGGGTTTGCTTAAGGGGGATAAATTCCGCAAACGCTTGCGCAATGCACTTCCCGTAGAAAGGATTGAGCAAACTGCCATTCCCTTAGCGATATCCGTTTATGAACGTAAAACACAACAAACCCATAGTTATGCTGAGGGTGATTTACCAAGCTTAGTCTCGGCCTCTTGTGCGGTTCCGTTTATGTTCCAACCTGTAAACTACCAACAAAACTCTTATTTAGACGGCGGCATAAAAGATCGCCCAGGCCTGCATGCGGTTGAAATAGGGGAGCGTGTTTTTTATCACCATATCGTTTCCCGCTCCCCTTGGCGGCGCAAAGGGGATACGGCCTTGCAAGTGCCCCAGAGAGATAATATGGCCAGTTTGGCGATTGCGGGTCTCGTCCGTTCAGGCCCTAGCAAATTAGCTAATGGGCCGATTGCCTATGCGCAAGCGCGATTGGCGACACAGCGTGCACTCTCGCAAGTTTTAGATAAACACGCTACTCTGCACATTAATGCTGAATCAAATGAAAAATAGAGCTGACATGCCTGAAAAACTCAATAGAAATACGGACAAGCCAGAAAAATCCCTAATGGGGCAAGTGGCAGGGTTAACCGCAGGATTGTCTAAAAGCGCGATGAAGTCTATTGCCCAGAAGGCAGGCAGCTTGTCTTTTAAAGTCGGAAAAACCATTATCCTCAGTGCCGAGCAGCTGAAAAACTATAGCCCAGAACAACGCGATTGGATGCTAGCTGCAGGAGAGGTGGTGAAAGATGCGCGCCAGGTTGCTGGATTGACGATTGAAGAGCTCAACGAAGTTCTGGATCTAGAAGATAAAACATTGCTACAGGCGGTTGAGCAAGGCACGGCAACCTTGTCATTTGACTTGATTGTACGCTTAACCTCCTTGCTCGCTCGTCACGACCCTATCCCCTTTGTGGTTAATGTCATTCGCGGCTATAACCCACAGTTATGGGTAGTCATGGAAGATTGGGGCTTTGGGCAATTGCCAACCATGCTAGAGCGGGATCGCCAATGGGTTAATATCTATCGCAGCCGAGATGAAGCACGCCAGTTGTCTGAGTCTGAGCATGAAAAGGTGATTGAATTTGCCCGTAGCGCTTTTGAAATGGCGCTGGAGTTTGCCAAGATGGAGAAAGAAGAGCGGGCGGAGAAGGGCAGTAGCTAAAGCTCCCTCTCAGCATCATGCACAGCTACCGTTCCACTCGCATAGTCCTGCCACCCTATATTGTTTTTGTCGATCAATTTCCAAAGATTCGCCAGACCTAAGCAAGCACTCAAAGCACGAATCCAAGCCTGTTTATAGCCAATAGGTTTTCCGCTATGCGATCTTACTTCAACGCGCCATGCAGTCATGCCCAGCGTTTTACCGCCGTGGGTCCAGCACCATACATAGAAGAAAGCACCTGTTAAATACATCAATAGCATGACGACAGCATCTGGCAGGGGGGCGCCAAATAGCGGCTCTTGGATATTACCTACGACTAACAGTAGTAAAAACTCAATCGCTGTGATTAAAAAAGCGTCGTATACAATACAGCCGAAGCTGCGTAGGAATGTGGCGGAGGGGTATTGCTCAAGTATGCTAGGCATGGCTTAGATTGATTTGTTAAGGTTGTTTGATTCTACTGTATTTAAAGATATTTCACGATTAAATTAGCTCGTAGGCTTTGTGTGTAATAGGATTATCAAAATGAAATAGAAAAAGGAGCGCCATATGAAAAAAATACTAAGTTTAGCGGGCTTATTGATACTGGCAACAGCGCCTTATGCTGAAGAACTGAATTATAACGTGATTGGTTTGAGCGCCAAGGCGGAGCGCGAAGTGCCAAATGATCTGATGCGTGTTCAGTTGATGGTTGAACACCAGGCGAATAAAGCCAAAGACGTATCGCAGAAAGTGAATGCGGATATGTCCTGGGCACTGGCTCAGCTGAAATCCCAGAAGGGCGTCAAATACGAAACACAGCAATACAGTACGTACCCAGTATATGAGAAAACTAAAATTAAAGCGTGGCGTGCTTCACAGCAATTGGTGGTTGAGTCAGAGGATTTTGAAAAGCTATCTAACTTGATTTTAGACTTGCAAGCTAAGCTTCAAGTCAAAAACATGAGTTTCGAACCCACCAAAAAAACACGTAAAAAAGTTGAAGACGAGTTGGTTTCTGAGGCTTTAGATGCGTATAAGTCACGCGCTGCTTTGGTGCGAAAAAACATGCAGGCGGGCGCTTACAAAATTGTAAATATGCAGGTGAATACACAGGGTAGTTATTCTCCTAGGTATCGTTCACAACCACGTATGAAACTGATGTCTATGGAGTCAAAATCTGCCCCAGCGGTTGAGGGTGGAAGCAGTACCTTGAGTGTGAATGTTAATGGTCAAATTCAGCTGCAGCAATAGATGACGGCCTTAAGCCCGCAACACGAATTAGAGATACAAAGCTTCTTGGATGTCTTGTGGATGGAGAATGGCTTAAGCAAAAACACCTTGTCTTCCTATGCCAATGACCTGAAAAATTTCGCCAAGTGGTTGCAACAATCTAATCATAATTTGATGGCGGCCAAAAAAGCTGATCTGCAGAATTATTTAGCTTTTAAATTTGATCTAAAATCGAAGCCCAGCAGCGCTGCCAGGCTGCTGTCAACGCTGCGGCGCTTCTATCGCTATCAGGTACGGGAAGGGCGTTTACAAGCAGACCCTACCGCCTTGCTAGAATCTCCAAAGATAGGTGGTCGCTTACCCAAGAGTATTAGCGAGCAACAGGTTGATGATTTGCTAGCTGCCCCTGATACAATGTCAGACCTCGGTATTCGCGATCGCCTGATGTTGGAGGTGCTTTACGCTAGTGGTTTGCGAGTAAGTGAATTAGTCACTTTGCGCCTAGAGCAAATCAATACCCAGCATGGCATTATTAAGGTCATGGGCAAGGGCAACAAGGAGCGTTTAGTCCCCATTGGTGAAGAGGCTTTACACTGGTTACAGCAATACTTGAATGGCCCGCGCATGGACTTACTAAAGGGTAAGGACATTACAACACCGTTTTTATTTGTTACTCGCAGGGGCGGGGGGATTACCCGCCAAGCTATGTGGCATATTATAAAAAAACACAGTTTTGATGCGCAAATACATTGTGATATTTCTCCCCATACACTACGTCATGCCTTTGCCACTCATCTTCTCAATCACGGAGCTGATCTGCGGTCAGTACAAATGTTACTAGGACACAGTGATTTATCCACTACGCAGATATATACTCACGTCGCAAATGAGCGTTTGAAGGCTTTTCATGGCCAACATCATCCGCGGGCTTAATTACAAATGATGGGGAATGATCCCCTGTTCTGGTGGTCATAGGGCTATCGATACAAATTGAGGTTTACAATGAAACAGTTTTTAACGGCCGTAATCGGCTTAATAATGATGACGTCGGCCTTGGCTGAAAACCAAAAAAAAGCCAAAACAGATGCCGAAGTAGAGGCTTATATTCGCGCTCAATTAGGCGCTTTGCCTGTGCAGTCAGTCAAGCCTGCCCCCATCCCGGGTATGTATGAAGTTATTGTCGGTGGTCAAATTGCCTACTTCAGTGCGGATATGAAGTACCTGATTGAAGGGGATATTGTCGATTACGAGAAGCGAGTCAACCTGACTGACCAGACGCGAAATAAATTGAGTGCTGCAGCATTTGACGGCATGAAGAAGAAGGATTACTTGGCCTTCACGCCTAAGTCGGGTGCCAAATATGTTCTCAATGTATTCACTGATGTGGACTGTGGCTTTTGCCGAAAGCTGCATAAAGAAGTACCTGCATTGAATGAAAAAGGGGTTGAAGTGCGTTACTTCCTTTACCCTCGTGCGGGTCTAGCATCCAATAGTGCCAAGAAATTGGAAAATATTTGGTGTGCGAAAGATAAGCAGACGGCTATGACGCGTGTGAAGTCTGGGAAATCAGTTGAATCTAAAACGTGTGAAAACCCGATCAAAGAACATATTGCTTTAGGTCAACAAGTTGGCTTAACCGGTACACCGCTGATCTTTACGGGCAATGGCTCACGTATCAATGGTTATCGCCCTGCAGATCAGTTGTATGCGCAGTTACTGACTGAAGCGGCAGAAGAAACCGAATAGAAATAAGCTGCATAGACTAGATAAAAAAGGCCGGTATTATCCGGCCTTTTTTATCTCTGTTAGATAATTTCAAGCCACTGTCTATTGTGGGTAAATAAAATTCCAGCTGTTATTTTTTTAGCACTATAAATTTCTTGAATACCCTCTACATAATATTGCAGTTGTGCACGATAGTGCTCGGCAAGCTTATCCGCATTATTGGCGGTCACATGCTGGTGCGTTTTGTAGTCAATGATAATGACTTTCTCGTGGGTGATGACGAGGCGGTCAATAATTCCATAGACATATTGCCCACTCGCTGTGGGGTACTGGAGGTCGACTTCCTTCTTAGCCTCGGTGTATTGCTGCGAATCAAATAGAAAAGCTAATTTTGCATCGCTTAATAGGGCACTGACCTCTGCTTGGCATTCTATGCGGATAGCCTCTGGAAGCTCGCTTTTTATCTCGGTATAAAAGGGAGCGGGCGCGGTTTGTTGTTCCAGTAGCCCATGAATATAGTTACCTCGTTGCATGGCGTATTCATCACCGCTCCCCGCTTCAAACTGTTCGTCTATTTTACTGGGAGCAATATCCATTTTTTTAGCAATAGGGGGCAGTACAGGAGACCAGTCAAATGGAGGGGCTAAATCTAGGTCATTTTGCTGGGCTGATTGTGGGTTTTTTTCTACAACTGAAAAATCAAGTACGCCATTTTCCAGTTGAAGTACGCCATCAACGTCAGTGGCGTGGCCTTGAATACCTTGTTGGATAATCTGGTACCAGTTATCTTTTTCCGTCTCGGCAATTTCATCTCGACAGCTAGCGGTGATAATGAGCATATGTTTTGCTCGGGTGAGAGCAACATAGAGCAAATTTGCGTTTTCCAAGCTTTCTCTTTGCGCCTTGATTTTCATTAACTCTGCATGAGTTGTGCAGATGTCTTGTTTGCGCGGTGTTAGCATGAAGTGTGTTGGGCGATCTTGATCTGAAGGCCAATTGACCAGTGGCGACCAAGCCTCTTTATTGCTGTCTCCGCTAAAGCAATCTGCCATAAAGATGACTGGTGCTTCTAGCCCCTTGGAGGCATGAATGGTCAAGAACTGCACCCTGGCATCCTGACCGCTGGACTGTGCGTTGTCTGGCTTGTCGGTCGCGCTATCTTTATTTCGCAAACGTTTTAACTGGTCAAGAAAGCGTGTAAGGCTAGGGTAGCGGCCGCTATCAATTTCTAGGGCCATCTCTAAAAAGCGGATTAAGTTAGAGCGCGTGCGATCGACTTTTTCTGCTTTCACTGCGCCGGTATACAACTGAATGACTTGGCCTGTGTGGTAAATATAATCTAATAGATCATGTACCGGTAATTGTGGTGTTTTTTCTAACCAGTCACTGATTCGGGAATAGGCTGTTTGTAAGGCTGTGCTAGCAAGCCCTTGAGTGGCTAAATACTCTACCCGCTGCCACCAGTTTTTATATTCTTTAACGTGAGCCAATGCGATTAAATCTGTGTGATCGACATGAAATAACGGGCTACGCAAAATAACGGCTAGGCGGTGATTGTCAAAGGGCATGTTCAAAAAGTTGAGCAAGGCCTCCATGTCTTGCACCTCCATGTTATCCAAGAAAGTGCCTTTCTCCGTGCCAATATAGGGAATGCCGTGATCGCGCAGAGCCTTTTCATAGTCTGCTGCATGACTACGGCTTTTTAATAATATATAGATGTCACCGTAACCTAGAATATCATCACTGCCGTTGATGCGGATATGTTGGGCGACCAAGTTTTGAATGCGTTTTGCAATGAGTACGCCTTCACGATAATGGTGGTCGCGTTTTACATCAATACGCGCAGTGGTTAACGGGTTGCGCAGATTCTCACCTGCAATGACTTCTGTTTCTTCAGGTTTTTCTGAGGTGACTAAGGGGTGCAGTTCAAAGCGCCCCCACAGCTCTTTTTGATAGGTTCCATGCTCGGCAAAGCTGGGCAAGCGTTCGCGTAGTAAGGGCTGTTCAAAAATGTGGTTTACACTGTCAATTACTGTTGGTGAGGAGCGCCGCGACAAGTTCAGAGGATAGTCATCTGCGTTCAAGTGCTCTTGTAACCAATGGCTGGCCTGTACTTGCAGTTCGGGGTTGGCGCGGCGAAAGCTATAAATAGATTGTTTGACGTCACCGACTAAAAACACGCTGCGATGGCGTTCATGTTCGCTGGCCGCCAACTCTTCTAATAGGGGCCTGACTAGTTGCCACTGTGTTGGGTTAGTGTCTTGAAATTCATCAAAGAGCAAATGATTGATACGCTGGTCTAGCTTGTATTGCACCCAGTCTGCATTATCCCCATTGTGCAGTAACTCATAGGTTTTCCATTCTAAATCGCCAAAGTCTAATTGGCGGCGTTGTTCTTTGAGCTGTTGGTAAATTTGAATGAGTTGATGACCGATCGTATACCAAGCGGTGTTTAGCTTTAGAGCTTGCTGGCGCAGTATACTTTCGCGTACACGCAGTAGGTTAGCGCAAATGTCATTAAACAGCGCTACGTGATCAGCGGCTGTGCCTTTTAACTCTTTATCGAGTACCCCTGTGTGTTTATAGGCGCGTGGCTTGAAGTCTTTGGTTAATAAGGCGGCGGTAAGCTGAGCATAAGCTTGCTGATAATCGCTCACCCCAATGGCCAGTCTCGCTTCGCCGATCGCTGTCAAAAACTTGCCAATACTGGCATTCGCTTTGCGTAAATTTAACTGCTCTGCAAAAAGAGCTAGAGAAGAATCTAGGGATTCAATTAAGGCAAAAGGGGCTTCTGGTACTTCAAGTTGCAGCTTAAGCTGCTCAATAGCCCAACCCAAAGGGTTTTCTTGCCCTTCGGTATAGGCCCACCAATCCGTGCGTTGGTTCACAAAGCTATATAGGGCTTTCTGGGTAGTAAATAAGGTGTTTAAGTGGCCAAACAGTTGGTCTAGGGCAAGGGCAATATTGCCTTCAGGGTGCAGGGTTGCTTCGCGGGTTAGCTGGTCCCAGGCTATGTCCATAGTCAGCCCTGCTTGTTGCAACAGCTCAAAACCTGCGGGTACTTCTGCCTCTAGGGGGAAGCCTTGCAAGATATCCTGACAAAAGGAGTGGAAGGTGGTGATGCGGATAGTTTCGGACGACTCTAATAATTGCCAATATAAATTCTTGGCCTTGTGTAAGCTATCCGCATCCACCGCTTCCCCCATCATGGTCAATAGCTCTGCGCGCTGCTCATCATTACATTGGCTCAGCTCTAATAAGCGGTCAGAAACACGTTCACGCATCTCCCCCGCGGCCTTGCGAGTAAAAGTAATGGCTAAAATACTGGAGGGCGGCGCATCCGCCAGCAGCAGGCGAATAATGCGGGTGGTCAGCATCCATGTTTTGCCGGTTCCCGCTGAGGCGGAAACGGTGGCATTGCGAAAAGGGTTGGCGGCATTGAGGGGGTTGATGTCCATGCAGGGGATTTTGCCACATTGCAGAGCTTGTAGGAGCCTTTTGTAAAGGCGATTTTCTTAAATATAGCTTTCGCCCTTGTAAAGGACTCCTACACAGGTCAAACAGTCATTCCCAACATCTAGCATTTCTGGCATCATCAGACACTATATTTAGTAGCTAGACAAATTTAAGCATGAGCGATTACAGCGCATCCGATATTGAGGTTCTCAGTGGCCTAGACCCCGTTAAAAAACGCCCTGGCATGTATACCGATACAGCCCGGCCCAATCATTTGGCGCAGGAAGTGATCGATAACTCCGTAGACGAGGCTATGGCGGGCCACGCTAAAAAGATCGAGATCACCGTATTTAAAGACGGCTCGCTGGAAGTGGTGGACGATGGTCGCGGTATGCCAGTGGATATTCACCCTGAAGAAGGGGTGCCAGGTGTGGAGCTAATCCTGACCAAGCTACACGCGGGGGGCAAGTTCAACAACAGCAACTACAACTTCTCCGGCGGTTTGCACGGGGTGGGTATTTCTGTCGTAAACGCCTTGTCGACCCGTGTTGATATACATATTAAACGCGATGCCAAGCTACATCACATTGCCTTTGAAAATGGCGATAAGGCATCTGACTTAGTGGTTACCGACAGTGTTGGTGCGCGCAATACCGGTACGACGGTGCGCTTTTGGGCTGACCCCCAATACTTCGATTCGGCGAACTATTCTATAACGCGATTGAAGCATTTACTGCGCGCCAAGGCGGTGCTGTGCCCAGGCTTGACGGTCAAGTTCAAGGACGAAAAATCGGGCGAAAAGCTGGAATGGTGTTACGAGGATGGCCTGCAAGACTATCTGATGGAAGCGTTACAGGGTTGGGAAATGCTGCCCACCGAGCCCTTCGTGGGCTCCTTAGCCTCCGAGAAAGAAGCGGTAGACTGGGCCTTACTATGGCTACCAGAGGGCGGAGAAGCAGTACAAGAGTCCTATGTGAACTTGATTCCTACCGCCCAGGGCGGAACCCATGTAAACGGCTTACGCACGGGCTTAACTGAAGCGATTCGTGAGTTTTGTGAGTTCCGCAATCTCATTCCCCGCGGCGTAAAGCTCACCCCTGACGATGTCTGGGACAAGGTTAGTTTTGTGTTGTCGGTGAAGATGCAGGACCCACAATTTTCAGGGCAGACCAAAGAACGACTTTCTTCCCGTGAAACCGCTGCCTTTGTTTCGGGCGTGGTGAAAGACAGCTTTAGTCTGTATCTGAATCAGCATGCGGATATTGGCGAAGCCCTGGCACAAATGGCGATCAGCTCAGCTCAGCGCCGTATGCGCTCGGCGAAGAAAGTCATCCGTAAAAAGGTCACCTCGGGGCCAGCGTTGCCAGGAAAATTGGCAGACTGCTCCTCAACCGATCCAGCGATCACGGAAATATTTTTAGTGGAGGGTGACTCAGCGGGTGGTTCAGCCAAGCAGGCGCGTGAGCGCGAATACCAAGCCATCATGCCCCTGCGCGGCAAGATCTTGAATACTTGGGAAGTGGATGTCGATCAAATTTTAGGCTCTGAAGAAGTCCACAATATCTCTATCGCCCTGGGTGTCGATCCAGGCAGCACCGACTTGAGCAATCTGCGCTACGGCAAAGTTTGCATCCTCGCCGATGCGGACTCCGACGGCGCCCACATCGCCACATTGATCTGCGCACTATTCTTGCGTCACTTCCCCGCATTAGTTGAGAACGGTCATATCTATTGCGCAATGCCTCCTTTGTATCGTGTAGATTGCGGCAAAGAAGTGTTCTACGCCGTTGACGAAGCGGAGCGCGAGGGCATCCTCGACCGCCTTGAGGCGGAAAAGAAAAAAGGCAAAATTAGCATCACCCGCTTTAAGGGCTTGGGTGAAATGAACCCAGGCCAGTTGCGCGAAACATCTATCCACCCCGATACCCGTCGTTTGATCCAGCTGACCGTGAGCGCAGAAGACAAGGCCCATAGTGTGTTTGATATGTTGTTGTCTAAGAAGAGGGCGGCGGATCGGAAGCGGTGGTTGGAAGATAAGGGTGATTTGGCGGATGTTAGCTAGGTGAAATATTTCCTTGCCTTTTCTATAGGTTCTCTTTTGACTGCAAGCTTAATTAGTATTGTTTGGTTAAATAGTATTGAACGCACAAATAATGCATATTATTTGATTGAAACAGCTGAAAAGATTAGCCAAGGAATACAAAAAATAGATTTTACTAATCTTGAGTCTCAATGCTTTCTAATGCGAGAGTTGGCAGAAAATCATGCCCAGTTATTAAAGCAAGATACTTTATATGTAGAAGATAATAGCTTTACTTATTGGCTTCCTGCGTTCACGAAGCATGCCCTTGGATATTCAGGAAAGGTTCAAAGAGATTTTCAAGAAAAAAAGGTAAATATAATAATTCAAAAGTGCGAATCAAAATTTAATTGATATGAGTATTCAAAGGGCATTAAGTTTTATAGAACGCACAGGCAATCGTCTTCCCCATCCAACGATCCTGTTCGTCTATCTGTGCCTATTCGTTTTTAGCTTATCCGCATTGCTAAGCTTTATTGGTGTGAGTGCTGTTCATCCGGTAACAGGACAAGTCGTAGAAGTGGAAAATCTAGCCTCGGGTTGGGGTTTACGAGAAATGCTACTAAAGGCAGTGAAAAACTTCACTGGTTTTGCTCCTGTAGGCACAGTTATCGTAGCAATGCTAGGCATCGGCTTTGCGGAGCACTCAGGTCTTATCCGAGCGCTATTAAAAAGCATCGTCGCTAAAGCCAATACGGTAATGGTGACTTCTTTGGTCGTATTTGCGGGGGTGATGTCGAGCATTGCCGCAGACGCAGGTTACGTTGTGCTGATTCCATTAGCGGGCTTGGTGTTTCACAGCTTGGGGCGTGCGCCACTGGCGGGTATGGCGGCGGCCTTTGCGGGGGTGTCGGGTGGCTTTAGTGCCAACTTGGTACTGGGTCCAGTGGATGTAATCCTGTCTGGCTTAAGCACAGAAGCATTAAAAGCTGATCCGTCGATTGCTCAAGTGGTTAGCCCCGCAGCGAACTATTACTTTATGATTGCCTCGGTGTTGTTTGTGACCTTGGTTGCGACCTTTATTACCGAGAAGGTGGTGATTCCGAATTTAGATAAGGCTACTAATATCGGTGAACCGGATCCTTCGGCTTCACTGCGTTGCGCTCAGGATGACAATAGACTGAATGCGGATGAGCTGCGAGGCATTAAATATTCGGCATTAGCTTTGCTAGCCTATCTAGTATTACTAGCTGTAGCGGTAGTACCTGAGTCCGGAATACTTCGCGACCCAGCAACGCAAAGTATTTTAAAGTCCCCCTTTATGTATGGCATAGTGGTGGTCATTGCTGTGGGCTTTGCTATTGCAGGCAGCGTGTACGGTTTTGTAACCAAGTCATTCCAAAGCGGTGCCGACTGGGTGGCGAGTATGGAGAAGGCGCTACAAGGTTTGGCCAGCTATTTAGTGCTGATGTTTTTCGCCGCGCAGTTTGTCGCTTGGTTTTCCTGGTCGGGTATAGGACCTGTGATTTCTATCAGCGGCGCGAATGCACTGCAGAATGCGGATAGTTCGCCTTATGTGATTTTGCTAGCCTTCATATTATTGACTGCCAGCATTAATTTATTTGTCGGCAGCATGTCGGCGAAGTGGGCGGTGATGGCTCCGGTGTTTGTGCCCATGTTAGCGCTGGCGGGTATCTCCCCCGAAATTACCCAAGTGGCCTATCGTATTGGCGATAGCAGCACGAATATTATTACCCCCTTAATGCCTTACTTCCCTGTAGTGATTGCCTTTATGCAGCGCTACCAACCCGATATAAAACTGGGCACATTGATTGCCATGATGTTGCCGTACTCTATTGCCTTTTTGATTGGGTGGAGTGTGTTCTTAGGGGCGTGGTTGGCTATTGGTATTCCCTTGGGGCCGAATTAAAGTAATTTTTTAGAATAAACGTAGGAGCCGTTTGTAACGGCGAAATGTTTGATATGTCGCCGTTAGAAACGGCTCCTACTGAACAATTTAATGCCAATGATTTTGGCGTAATGAATTAAGAGCGAAGCTATGAGCGCTGTATTTGAAAACGAAGTAGAAAAACTGCCGATTAAAGATTTTACTGAGAAGGCTTACTTGGATTATTCCATGTATGTGATTCTTGATCGTGCGCTGCCGCATATTGGCGACGGCTTAAAGCCGGTACAACGCCGTATTATTTACGCCATGTCGGAGCTGGGTTTAAGTGCAGCGTCTAAGCATAAGAAATCCGCACGTACCGTCGGTGACGTGTTAGGTAAGTACCATCCCCACGGTGACTCGGCTTGTTATGAAGCGATGGTGTTGATGGCACAACCCTTTACTTATCGCTATCCACTGGTGGATGGTCAGGGTAACTGGGGGTCCCCTGATGACCCTAAGTCTTTTGCTGCCATGCGTTATACGGAAGCGAAGCTAACCGGCTTCTCCAAGCTGATGCTACAAGAGCTTGGGCAGGGAACGGTGGATTGGCAGCCGAACTTTGATGGCACCATGAAGGAGCCCGTAGTACTGCCTTCCCGCGTACCCCATATTTTATTGAACGGTACTACAGGCATCGCCGTGGGTATGGCGACGGATATCCCTCCGCATAATCTACGTGAAGTAGTGAGTGCTTGTTTGGCATTGCTAGACAATAGTCGTATGCCCCTAGAAGAAGTGGTCGACTTCTTACCTGGCCCCGACTACCCAACGGATGCGGAGATTATTACTCCTGCGAATGAAATTCGTCAGCTCTACGAGACAGGCCACGGCAGTCTGCGTATGCGCGCAATTTACGAGCGTGAAGATGGCGATATTATCGTCACCGCCTTGCCGCATCAGGTGTCAGGCGCGAAACTGCTAGAACAGATTGCCGCACAGATGCGCGATAAAAAGCTGCCAATGGTGGAGGACTTGCGCGATGAGTCAGATCACTCTAATCCTTGCCGTTTAGTGATCACACCTCGTTCGAATCGTGTGGATGTTGACTCTCTAATGTCCCATCTATTTGCTACGACGGATCTTGAGCGCACTTATCGCGTGAACATGAATATCATTGGTTTAGACGGCAAACCCCGTGTGCGTAATCTCAAGGAAATCATTATCGAGTGGTTAGATTTCCGTAAACAAACGGTGACTAGGCGCCTACAATGGCGCTTAGATAAAGTGGAAGCGCGTCTGCACATCTTGGCGGGCTTGTTGGTTGCCTATTTAAACCTCGACGAGGTTATCCGCATTATCCGCACCGAGGAAGAGCCCAAGCCGGTATTGATCAAAACTTTTGATTTAAGTGATATACAGGCTGAAGCCATCCTAGAAACCAAGCTGCGCCACTTGGCCAAGCTAGAAGAGATGAAAATTCGCGGCGAGCAGGCAGAGCTGGAAGCAGAGCGTGATGATTTGATGAGAACCTTAGGTTCTAAAGCGCGTCTGAAAACACTCATTAAGAAAGAGCTGCAACACGATGCGGACATGTACGGCGACGATCGCCGCTCACCCATTGTGACTCGTGACGCGGCTAAGCAGATTGATGAAAGTGATCTTATGCCGTCAGAGCCTGTGACCGTTATAGTCTCTCAGAAGGGCTGGGTACGTGCAGCTAAGGGCCACGAAATTGACGCGACAGAGCTAAATTACAAAGCAGGTGATGGCTACTTAGATGCAGTTAAGGGGCGTAGCAATCAAAATGCTATCTTCCTAGATAGCAGTGGACGCACCTATACCTTGCCCGCACATGGTTTTCCCTCAGCGCGCAGCTTGGGTGAACCCTTAACGGGTAAGTTGAAAGTCGCGAACGGTGCAGAGTTTGTATCGGTAATGATGGGCAAGGCGGATGACCTGTATTTGCTGGCCACCGACGCAGGTTATGGCTATGTGGCCAAGCTAGAAGATATGATTACTCGTAATAAGGCGGGTAAGGCGATGTTGAGTGTGCCCGCAGGGGCGAAGGTGTTGCCGCCCGTGCCTGTGCGTTCTTATGAGGAGGACTGGGTGGTCGGTGTGACTCAGCAGGGCTATTGCGGCATTGTGAAGCTAGACGAGTTGCCATTGCTAGCGAGGGGTAAGGGTGTGAAGATGTTAAATATTCCCACGGCCAAGTTCAAAACTCGCGAAGAGGTCTTGTCTCACGTTGGCCTATTGCAAGATGGGGAGGGCTTTACGGTTTACTGCGGTAAGAAGCACAAGACGATGAAGTCGACTGAACAGGAAGAGTACACAGTAGAGCGCGGTAAGCGCGGCTTTAAGTTGCCACGTGGCTATCAGAATGTGGATAGTATGACGGTGGAAATTAAGGAATAACTTGCGTGAATAGGCTTTCTTTAATTAGGTTCGCTTTGGTTGTGTTAGGTGTTATAGCTTTAACTAAAGCAGACCTTAATTCAGAGTCGGTACTATATAGAGTGATACTACCTTTATATGCAATGGGCTTTCTTGCCTGTCAGTTCACTCTGTTTATAAGGCTTTTGAAAGTAGAGGGTGTGTTGTCAAAAAATTGGGATGGCAATGTTTTTGATATGTTCGATCTTCTGTACGAAGAGCGAGAAGGTAGATATCAACAGCTATTTTATTCGCTAGGTGGCATTGGTGTGTTGCTAACAATTATAGCGGTATGGTTAGATCTGGGCGTTTTTTTGTATGGTGTTTTTGCTACTTTTAAGCAAGTAGGTCTTATTGTTAATGCTTAGAGGG
>CAZBWS010000011.1:6891-20568 GCA_964495705.1 uncultured Gammaproteobacteria bacterium | reverse complement strand
GTGAAATCGTAATCCATTTTCTCTATAGGCCCAGAGATAAAGTGCCCTTGAATATAGTCACAACCGATAGTCCAAATCACCGAAAGTGTCATAGCATCTTCTACGTGCTGAATGATAGTTTGCTTTTGAATTTCATGAGCATTAGTGGATAGCTTGGTGATCTTGCTTTGATTCTCTTGATTGTTAAACAAGTCATTGGTTAGACTGGCGTCAAATTTCAAGAATTGTGCAGGTACTTCTTGAATGACTTTGAAGGGGTCTTTGCTGATGCCAAAATCATCAATCGCTAGGCCACAGCCAATCGCTTGTAGGCCAGCCGCAAAGGCGGTTGCCTGTTTTAAATTCTCTTGTACCGACTCTTCCTTTACTTCAAAGATCAAACAGTTTTTGGGCAGGCCAGAGGCTTTTACGCGGTCTTTGATCCAGACAAATAAGTCTTTGTCTTTTAAGGAGCTAGCCGTTAGTTTGATGAGCAATATTGTTTTGTTGCCTTTCTTAAATTGATCAACCAAGGCTTTGAAGGCACTACTGATTACCCAGCGATCAATTTGTCGAGCCACACCTGTACGATCGGCTGCGGGTAAAAACTCTCCTGGGGAAACTTCTGTGCCGTGCTCGTCTCGCATACGCACTAGCACTTCATAGCGTTCCAGCTCACCGCCATCGAGTTTGACGATGGGTTGGAACATAAGGCGGAAACGGTTTTCCTTTAATGCGTCTTCTAGCTTGCTTGTCCAGGCTTTATCAAGTTGTGCCTCGGTCATTTCGCCCTCTTTAGGGCGATATAGCTCGTAACTGTTGCCACCGTCTTTGATGACTTTTTGCAGTGAGTTATCAGCGCGATCAATAATTTCGGGCACTCTCAATGTGGCGTCGTCGACTAGGCAAACACCTAAGCTAAAGCTGAGGTCATTCACTTCCTTGTCGTCTATCTCTAGTGCTAGCTTGCTAATAACATTGAGTATGCCTTGGGCGCGCTTTTTTATATCTGCGGTACGGTCCTTGACGGGGAACATGTGTGAGAACGTAGGGCCGTCGTAGCGACACAGCATGGCTTTGTCGCCCATACGACGTTTAAGTTCTGCTGATACTTTAGTAATCACAGTGTCGGCCCCGACGAGGCCTAAGTCTTTACCCAGCTCTTCAAATTTATCTAGGCGCATATGCAGGTAGGCGTACTCGTGACTCTCTGCGCCCATCGTGCCTAGAGCCTGTGTCATATCGTCCATAAAGCTCTGACGATTGAGTAGGCCTGTATGCGAGTCGATACGTGCCATCTGTGCAATTTTTTCTTCCAGTTCTTTGGTGTTGCCCGTGCTCTCTTCAGCTTTCTGGCGAATAATGATCTGCGTACAAGGTTCACCCTCGATACTGGCGCTACTAAATTCTAAGTCAGAGGCCATAATGGACTCGTCGGCTAAAATAAGGTCAGTTTGATAGTGTATATCACTGTCTTTTTCAGTATCTAGCTCACGTAAAAACTCTTTCATTTCGTTTTGCTTGTCAGAAACCACCATGTCCATGATTGGAAGGCCCTCCAAATCATCGAAATCCTCATAACCAAACAACTCTAGGTATGACTGGTTGGCATAGACATGCATACCCTCGTGAACGTAGGCAATGGAGTCACGGGAGTTATGTAGCAAGCTTTCACAGCGCACTTCAGAGGCTTTATACAGCTTGGTGAGCTTGTTTAGCTCTCGGTTCATATTAGCAATATGAGCTTCACGTTGAACTACAAGTCTCAAGTGATCGTAGTGATCACCAATCACCATATCGCCAGCGCCACTGGCCATCATTTTACCAATGTCTAAGTCTTCGTCATCACGGCGCAGTAAGACTATAGGTAGTTCATCATTAAGAGTTGAGGTATAGGAGTTTAGGTCTTTAAGGTTGACTTCGGGGTGGCCGTGACGCAACAAAATAACGTCGGGAAGATGTTGGTCGATCAGCTGAGTGATGTCATCGCCTTCATTAAAGTAGTTTGAGCGAGCAAGCACACCCATGCTGCGCAGCTTGCTATTGTATGCTTCGCCTTCGGTTGTGCTCTTTTCGACGACTAGTAGTCGTATTGCTTGATCTGTGCTCACCCGGGCCCCTAAATACTGATATACATAGCTGACCATTGTATGCACTGCTGGCGTGCTTGCAATAGGCAATTAAATCAATTAGCTCAAAAACTTAGGCAATTATTGTGAATAATTGTTTAGGAGCGCTTTAGGCTTGGTTTACCCCCCATAAACAGGGGTTTTATTAGGCTGTCCTGCAATTTCCCTGACTAGTTTAGGTACCAAATACCCCGAAAGCTGCGCTTGCAGTTGGGCTATTAACTGAAGAGCTTGCTGCTCAGGTACATCAAAATGTGCAGCCCCTGTCACTTTATCCAATAGGTGAAGGTAGTAGGGCAATACTCCTATTTCAAATAATCGCTCTGATAGTTGGGATAATGCGGATAGGCTGTCATTTACCCCCTGCAGTAATACAGCTTGGTTTAAGCAGGTGATATTAGCCTGTTTGAGTGTTTGTATTGCAGCTGCTACCTCGTGGTTAAGCTCTTGGGCATGGTTGCTGTGCACTACCATCACTACTTGCAGGCGAGATAGTTGTAGGCGAGTTATTAGTGTATTTGTTATACGGCTGGGCAGGACAATGGGTAAGCGGCTGTGTATACGCAGCCGCTTGAGGTGGGAAATTTGCTCCAGCTGAGTAATTAGTTTATCTAAACGTTTGTCGCTGAGCATTAGTGGGTCGCCGCCGCTAAGTATAGCCTCAGTAATGCTCGTATCAGCTGCGATATAGTCCAGAGACGACTGCCACTGGCTTTGTGTGGCGCTGGCTTCACTATAGGGGTATTCACGGCGGAAGCAGTAGCGGCAATTAATAGCACAACTTCCTGTGGTGATCAGCAACACTCGGCCTTGGTATTTGTGCAGTAACCCAGTTTGTTTCTGGGCAAGTAAGTCGCCCACGGGGTCTGCTTTAAACCCCGCCGCCTCTTGGTGCTCTTCACCTAGAGGCAGCACTTGCCGTAGCAAAGGGTCCAGTGGGTTACCGTATTCTATACGCTTGGCAAAGCTTTTGGTTACGCGTAGCTTGAATAGTTTTTGCGCAGAAACAGCTTTTTGCAGCCTATCTGCATCGCCTTGTAGGCCGACAAAACGCAGCAATTCGGCAGGATCTTCAATGGCCTCGGCCAGCTCCTGCTTCCATTGCACGGTGTTTTTGGGCTTTGCGAGAATGGCTTGTACAGGTATCATAGCGCTCTATTATTTATAGAGCGACGCAGTTCGCGCAGCTCACAGAGGATCATCATGGGAACATATAATACCAGCGATTTTAAAAATGGGCTGAAATTACTGATCGACAACGAGCCTTATAGCATCGTTGAAAATGAATTTGTAAAGCCAGGTAAAGGCCAAGCCTTTGCTCGGACTAAGATTCGCAACCTAAAATCAGGCCGTGTGATTGAAAAAACCTTCAAATCTGGTGACAGTATTGAAGCGGCAGACGCAATGGATACGGACATGCAGTACTTGTATACCGATGGCGAATTTTGGCACTTTATGGATCCAGCCACCTTTGACCAGCAAGCGGCAGATGCGGTTGCCGTGGGCGATGCCAAGAACTGGCTGAAAGAGCAGGACGAAGTTGAAGTGACTCTGTGGAACGAGGCGATCATTTCAGTAACACCGCCTAATCACGTTATCTTAGAAGTGACGCAGACGGATCCAGGCATCAGAGGAGATACCGCCCAAGGTGCTACCAAGCCGGCTATTGTTGAAACAGGTGCTTCTATTATGGTGCCATTGTTTGTAGATAATGGTGATAAGTTGAAAATTGACACTCGTACGGGTAAGTACCTGTCGCGAGCCAAGGACTAGGTATGTCTTGGCAGCCTTCGGCTGACATTTCTGCATTGCAAGAGAGGGCGCGGTTGTTGCAAAACATCCGCGCCTTTTTTGTCCAGCGCAATGTAATGGAAGTCAGTACCCCGATTATTTCCAGTGCCGCTAATACCGATGTGCATATTGATAGCATTGAGCTTAAAGCGTCTAAGCATCACCTATTAACGTCTCCAGAACTGCCAATTAAGCGCTTGCTTGCGGCGGGCATAGGGGACTGCTATCAGCTAGGTCAAGTCTTTCGCGATGGCGAGGTGGGACGCAATCACAATCCAGAGTTCACTATGCTGGAGTGGTACCGCTTGGGTTTTTCAATGCTTGATTTGATGGCGGAGGTTGAGCAATTAATTCAGACTTATACGGATAGCTCTTTGAGCATCAAACGCTATAGCTATAAGGAATTATTCCAAGTCTATTTAGGTTTTGATGTATTGGAAGCGAGTGCTGAAAGCATAAATCGGCTATTACACGAGCATGACTTGTGGCAAGCAGAGCAGGGCTTGCTAGATAAAGACGCCGCCCTAGATCTGTTGTTTAGCCAAGCGCTTGCCACGCAATTCCCAGAAGACCAATTGACGACGGTATATCACTACCCTGCATCTCAGGCCTCCTTGGCACAGCTCAACCCAGCTGACCCACGCACTGCCGAGCGCTTTGAAGTGTATTGGGGGGAATTGGAGTTGGCGAATGGCTTTCATGAATTGGCCAATGCAGAGGAGCAGCGGCAGCGTTTTGAGCAAGATAATAGAGAGCGTTTGAATGCGGATAAGCCTGCAATGCCGATTGATCAAAATTTCATTGCAGCACTAGAGACGGGCTTGCCAGATTGCTCGGGTGTAGCGCTAGGCGTGGACCGCCTGCTGATGAAGCTGCTGGATAAAAAGCATATTCGAGAGGTTTTGAGCTTTGATTGGGAGCGAGTGTGAGTAGCGCTCTACAGGCCATCCGCATAGCGCTGGATGACATGTTGCCGAATGCAGTTAATGTTGTTCTTTCGATTGATTTTGTAGGCGTGGCTAATAAGCGTGAAATAGCATTTGCCACGGGGCGATCAGCTGCCAAGCAGGCTTTAGCGGGTGTTGGAGTAGAAGGTTTTATCGTATTAAAAGGTGATAAGGGTGAGCCGCTTTGGCCTGATGGTATTGTTGGTAGCATTAGTCACACACAGGGTGTGTGTATAGCATCGGCATCTAATGCGGATGGGCTATTAGGGCTGGGTGTAGATGTTGAAGCGCAGCGTGTATTAAGACCCGATATACAGCGGGTTATCTGTCGCGAGGAAGAGCTGTCACTGCACTGGCATGCTGATACTGAACTAGCCAAGCTGATTTTGTTTAGCGCTAAGGAAAGCCTTTATAAGGCTTTGTATCCTAGTCAACAGCGCTTTATTGGCTTTAAGGAGGTGGCGGTGGAGTTTGACGGTGAGTTGGGCTTTGTGGCTACGCTGGTTGATGAGGGAGTGGTTTGTAGCGGGGCTTGTCGGGTTGTTGATGGGTTTGTGGTTTCGGTGGCTTGGCTAAAGTAGCTTCTTTAGCTCAGGCCAAACATTCTCCAATATAACCGGCTGCCCCAGCTCATTCGGATGCAGTCCATCCTTCTGCATATACTCCAAATTATTCGCTACTCCCTCCAAGAAAAACGGTATAAATGGCACTTGATGCTTTTTAGCTAAATGCGGATAGGCTGCACGGAAGGCTTGGGTGTATTGCTTGCCGTAATTCGGCGGCAACCAAATACCCAGCAGTAAAACTTGTCCATACTCTTTGCATTGGCTAATCATTCTATCGAGATTGTTACGCATTTTTTTGATTGATTGGCCGCGTAGGCCGTCGTTCGCGCCTAGTTCGATAATACATAGGTCCGGCTGGTGCTTTTCTAGTAGGGTGGGCAGGCGCGCTCTGCCGCCTGCGGTGGTCTCGCCGCTAATGGAGGCGTTGACGACTTCCCATTCACTGCCATCTAAGCGTTCACGTAATAATGACACCCAGCCTGCTTTAATGTCGATATTGTGGGCGGCGCTGAGGCTATCCCCCATAACCAGTAAAGTAAACTTGTCTGCCAGGGCAGATGCAGGTACAAACCCTAATAGTAAAATAAATAAGTAACGGTAAATCATGTCTTTAGTTCTTCAATGCAGTGGTTTGGGTAAAGCGGTTCAAACACAAGATGGGGATTTGACTATCCTCGACGATATTAGTTTCTCAGTCAATGCGGGTGAGACGGTAGCCATTGTGGGGCAGTCTGGTTCAGGTAAGACGACCCTGCTCAGCATCTTGGCGGGGCTGGATGTGGCTAGCAGTGGTGATATTAGCTTGTTCGCTCAGTCCTTACAGGTATTAGACGAAGATCAGCGAGCAGATTTACGCAATGAGCGCTTGGGCTTTGTGTTTCAGTCCTTTCATTTGTTGCCGACGTTTACAGCGTTAGAAAATGTCATGCTGCCCTTAGAGATTAATAACGATAAGCAAGCGGAAGCCAAGGCGGCTGCACTGTTAGAGCGTGTAGGTATGGAGCACCGCTTACAGCATTATCCCACGACATTATCGGGGGGCGAACAACAACGGGTGGCTATCGCCCGTGCTTTTGCGACGAATCCGCCGTTGTTGTTAGCGGATGAGCCGACAGGGAACTTGGATACTGATACGGGGAGTAAAATCATCGACCTGTTGTTTAAAATAAACCAAGAGCAAGGCACGACCTTGATTTTAGTGACCCATGACGATGGCTTAGCTCAGCGTTGCCAGCGTCGCTTGCGCTTAAGTGCTGGCAAGTTGCTTGAGGCGTAGTCATGAATAGTTTTTATTTACGTTTAATTAAAAGGCAGTGGCGCCTACCTGCGATTAAGCTGTTTTGCATTGCAGTGGCTTTGGCTAGTGCGGTGACCTTTAGTATTACTTTGTTAAGTGATCGACTGGAGCAGCTTTTCATTCAGCAGTCCAAGGAGGTATTGGCTGCTGATTTGTTGTTAAAGTCGAGTTCGCTACTGAGTGAGGAGCAGCTCGGTATTATTGCCGATAGTAATACACAGCAAGCGAAAACGGTCAGCTTTCGAACCATGGCTTCTGCGCAGGGTGGTTTTTTGCTCAGCAGTGTCAAGGCGGTGTCGACTGCCTACCCATTGAAGGGCGCGCTACAAATCACAAAAACATTGTATGGCGATGCAGAAGCGATTGCATCAGGGCCGGCCAAGGGAGAGCTTTGGGTGGAAGATCGAGTATTGAACGAGCTTGGCTTAGGGGTTGGTGACAGTTTAAATGTTGGCGAGCAGTCCTTGCAAGTTTCGGCGGTGTTGGTGTTTGAGCCAGACCGAGGTAATAGCTTCTATAGTTTCACTCCGCGCGTGCTGATGAACATGCAAGACTTGGCGGCCACCGAGGTGGTTCAGCCGGGCAGCCGCGTTAAATATGGCTACCTATTTGCAGGGGACGAGAGAGAACTATCCGCATTAAAGCAAAAGCTGGAAGGTAATCTGCAGCCTAACCAAGAATTTGTTTCCGTAGAGTCAGCGAACCAAACCTTGGCTGAGACGCTAGATAAGGCCTATCGATTTTTGAGCATCACGGCATTGATTGCGGTATTGCTGGGCGCTGTAGCTGTGGCCTTGGTGAGCTATCACTATGCTGCCGAGATGACTTATCAATATGCCGTGTTACGTTGCCTAGGGTTGAAGTCTTGGGCCTTGCGCAAGGCAATACTGTTGCCGTTTTTTAGCTTTACAGTATTAGGCATTGTACTGGGTTTGTTGTTGGGTGGCGGGGCTCATCTGTTTTTGTTAAACAGCTTAGGAGGGTTGATTCCCGCCGAATTACCTGCGGCAAGCTATCAGCCCTATTTGTATAGTGTATTCACTGCGCTTCTTATTGCTGTCAGTTTTGCTTGGCCATTTTTACGGGGTTTAATGCAGTCTTCTCCGAAGTCATTGTTAAGCCAACAGCAAGGCGTGGCTGCGTCCAATGTGCGCTGGGTATTCTTGAGCTTGGCTTTGGGCTTGTTTGCATTGGTGCAGTTTAATACGGGGAATATTTTTTTGAGCTTAGGCTTGATTGTAAGTCTGGCTATGGCGGTGGGTACTATGTATGCGCTATCCCTGCTGGCCATTCGAGGTTTCAAGCAATTGGCTGTGTCGCGCTCCGTGCACTTTCGCCTAGGCGCTAGAATTTTAAGCGCCAATAAAACCATGGCTGCGCTGCAGGTGATTGCTATTGCGATGACATTTTTCTCCTTGGCGTTGGTGCAAACCTTACGCGACGACTTGTTAGTTACATGGCAAGCGAGCATTCCCGAAGATGCGCCGAATTATTTCGCGATCAATTTGTATGCAGATGAGCTTGATGGCTTCGGCCAAGCGTTACAGCAGTATGGGATTACTAATAGCCCTCTATACCCTGTCGTGCGCGGCCGACTTAGCGCTATAAATGGTGAGCCGGTGCGCACTGCTGTGAGCAAAGAATCTCAAGCGGGTAGGGCGGCCAATCGAGACTTGTCTCTCACTTGGTCGCAGGATATTCCCTTAGACAATGAGCTAACCGCAGGACATTGGCATGATGAGCCGAATGCGGAACTAGTACAGGCAGGTACCGTTTCTGTTTCTGTGGAGTCTGAGTTGGCCAAGAGCATGGGTATAACGGTGGGCGATGCTTTGGAGTTTGTTATTGCTTCTGAGGTCTTGTCTGCGACAGTGACAAGCTTGCGCACGGTTAACTGGCAATCTTTTACGCCAAACTTTTATATGATGTTTGACCAGACTGCGCTAGCAGACTTCCCAGTCACTTATATTTCCAGTTTTCACTTAAGCCAGCAACAGCGGTCATTCGTGCCTGAACTGGTCGAGCAATTCCCTAGCGCGACTTTTTTCGACGTGGATTTTTTACTGAAACGCATCCAGGGTATTGTGACTCAAGTGAGTTTTGCGATTGAAAGTATTTTGTATTTCGCTTTGGCTGCTAGCCTGGTGGTGTTTGTGGCGATTGAAATGATCTTGCATCACAGTCGTCTTTATACGGCAGCCCTATGTAAGGCGATGGGGGCGAGAGTCGCCTTAGTCCAGCGGGTTTATCGCGTCCAGTTTTATCTTATTGGCTTGCTTGCGGGTGGCTTAGCTTACGGCTTAAATGTCATCGTATCTCTCTTGCTATCTATATATGTATTGGATAGCGAATTTGTATTTAACCCCAAAACCTTAGTGTTATGCCTATTAGTGGCACCGTTATTGGTTTATCTGGCCGGACAAATCTCTATTCAGCGCACACGAAGCGTTCCCGCTAAGGCGCTACTTTCTGAAGCTTAAAGAGTGTATTTTAAAAATCACATGTAATATTTGATTTGTCACATGTGATTGTGTATATTTGTGTCATGGAAAAGAAATCATCAGCGCATTACCAGCGAGAATACCGCAAACGATTACGCGAAGCGGGTTTGATTAAGAAGGAAGTCTGGATTCTTCCGGAGCATGGAAAGCTACTATTAAAGTTAGAAAAAAAGTTGCGCACGCCAGAGACGCAGGAGTTGAATCAAGGAGAAATAAAGAATATGACAAAGTCAGTATTGTGGACAACAAGCAGCCTGCAGCAAGCGCTAGGCAAAAGTGAAATGGTTGCTTCAGGAGCAGTATCGCTTGAAATGATTGATGGCACTGAGCCTGCATTGCACATCCGCATGAGGCAGTATGGTGATTTGCCAATATTTTTAACGGTGGTCGGCGAGCAGATTCTAGCAGAGTCGGTATTATGGCCCCTAGAAGATGTGCGCGGTGTGGAAAAATTTAATGATGAAGTTTTGCGGACGCATAAATTATTTCCCCTTTCGACCATCAGTTTAGATACTATGCCAGACGGGAATGAGTACTACACCATGTTTGGCGCACTGAGTGCGACGTCGATTATCGAAAACGTAGTTTTTGAAATCGAAACCCTAGCGGACAACGTGATTAAGGCAACTGAAGCCTATGGCGATTACATTGGCCTGAACCTTCAGGCTGTTGCTGAATAATAGGATTAAGGAGAGAAGAAATGAGTGTTTGGTCAAAAATGGTAACCGCATTGCGCGGCAATGCACACGAGCTTGGCGACGCGCTGGTAGATGGCAACGCCATGTTGATTCTGGATCAAGAAATTCGCGATGCGGATGAAGAGCTGAAAAAATCAAAGCAAGCCTTGGCAGAGATCATGGCGAAGAAAAAACTAGCAGCAGAAAAAGCGGCCAATGTCGGTAAAAAGCTAGAGGAATATGAAGGTTATGTGGTTCAGGCGCTGGATAAAGGCGATGAAAAACTAGCAGAAGAAGTTGCGGGTAAAGTCGCGATGATAGAAGAAGAGCTGGATGGTGAAAAGTCGGTAGAAGCCGGCTTTGCCGAAAGCGTAGAAACACTGCGTAAATCAGTGGCGCAAGCGGAAGGGCAGCTAAAGCGCTTAAAGCAGCAAGCGGATACGGTCAAAGCTACAGAGAGTGTGCAGAAGGCACAGTCGGCAGTGGCGGCTCGCTATAGCGGTACCGATTCTAAGATGCGTACTGCGACTGACTCGCTAGAGCGTATTAAGCAGAAGCAGGCTGAGCGCGCGGCGCGTATGAGTGCCGCCTCTGAGCTGGCAGCGGAAGAAACCACCGATGAGTTAGCAGATAAATTGCGTGCAGCAGGCATTACTAACTCTGCTCATAGTGCTCAAGCGGTATTAGAACGCATTAAAGCTAAAAAGAAGTAAGTCTATGCGGATAGGCTGGGGAGCCTATCCGCATTAAAAATCACCAAGATAAAAATGATTCGTAATAGGAAAAGGAGCCAATGGACAACTTAACTGTAAATATACTTGCCTATCCGGTACTGCCGTACACTATGCTACTTGCTTTGGTGTCGTTGTATTGGTTGACTGCCGCCTTGGGTCTAGTTGATATCGAGATTTTTGATCTTGATGGGTCTGATTTGGATGCTGACGGTGATAGTTTAGAAGGCTTAACAGGGTTGTTAGCTCGTCTAGGGCTTAATGGTGTCCCGATTACTGTAGTAGTCACACTAATAGCACTTTACGGTTGGGCTATTATTTCAACCGTTTGCCTGTTCTGGGGCGTGTTTATCCAGGGCTGGTTAATGGAGTTACTTATTGGTACTCCAATATTGCTAGCTACAACTTGTATAGCTATCAAGCTAACAGCCATATCAATTACTCCCTTGAGAAAGTGGTTTAAGAAGGCAGAGCAGTACACGGAGAAAAAATTGATAGGTCAACCGTGTGTCGTGCGCACATCAAAGGTCACTGATAGGTTTGGTGAGGCTAACTTTGATGATGGCGGGGCGGGTTTGATTTTAAAAATACGAGCCCCTGAAGAAAAGGGTTTTAAGAATGGCGACATGGTTATTCTGCTAGAACATTTGGAACACGAGGATGCATATCGCGTGATTTCAGAAGATGATTTTAAATACGGTCAGTAAATAAAGAAAAGAGGAAATAAAAAATGGATCTCGCATTCACAGGTATAACAGTAGGGGTTTTTATTGCCTGCGTATTAGGCTTTTTCGGAGTCATTGGCTTAATTAAAGCTTTTTACGTAAAAGTTCCCCAGGGCACAGCGTTGATTATCAATGACTTGTCATCAACTCCAAAGGTTAAGTTCACTGGCGGAATAGTCTTTCCCGTGGTCTATAAAAAGGAATTCATGCGAATCTCCCTGATCACTTTAGAAGTTGACAGAAGAGGTTCTGATGGTCTTATCTGTAAAGACAATATGCGTGCTGACATCACGGTAGCATTTTATTTGCGAGTGAACGAGACACCACAAGATGTATTAAAAGTCGCCAAGTCATTGGGCGCCGAACGTGCATCTGACCGCCAAGCGGTGAGCGAGCTATTTAATGCCAAGTTCTCAGAAGCACTGAAAACAGTTGGTAAGCAAATTGACTTCGTGAAGCTGTTTGAAGATCGCATATTCTTCCGCGAAAAAATCGTTGAAGTGATTGGTAACGATCTAAATGGTTATATCCTAGAAGACGTGGCGATTGATTACCTAGAGCAAACGCCGAAGAAGTCACTGGACCCGACTAATATTCTAGATGCCGAAGGTATTAAGAAAATCACACAGCTTACAGCGACTCAGAATGTTTTTACTAATGAATTAGAGCGTGACGAAGAAAAGGCGATTAAGAAAAAAGACGTTGAGACGCGTGAAGCGATTCTTGCTCTAGAGCGTCAGCAGGCCGATGCGGAAGCGCGCCAGGATCGTGAGATTGCCAATATTCAAGCCCGTGAAGAAGCCGAGACTTTAAAGGTTAAGGAAGAGGAGCACTTGAAGGCAGAAACGGCTCGTATTGAAACCGAGCGTGACATTCAGGTTCAGGAAGAAAATAAGCAGCGTGAGATTGAAGTGGCTGAGCAGAACCGCCAGCGTGCGGTTGTTATCGAAGTTGAAAAAGTTACTCGCGCCCAAGATTTGGAAGTGGTTTCACGTGAGCGTGAAGTCGAGCTAGAGACGATTGAGAAAGAAAAGGCGGTTGAAGTCGAAAAGAAAGCAATTGCCAATATCATTCGTGAGCGTGTAGCGGTTGATAAAACGGTGGCTCAAGAAGAAGAGCGCATTAAAGAAGTGCGTGTCGTTTCTGAAGCGGATCGTCAGAAGCAGGTTGTGGTGATGGATGCCCAGGCCAAGGCTGAAGAAGAGCTGGTTATGCAGGTTAAGCAGGCCGAAGCTGAAGAGATTATGTCGAAGCACAAGGCGGTTGAGATCAATAACCTGGCTCAGGCGGATCTAGAGGCGGCGGCTAAGAAGGCTGACTCGATGAAAAAGCTGGCAGAAGGTGTGAAGGCCGAGCGCTCAGCGCCAGGCTTTGCAGAAGCGCAGGTACAGGAAGCTAAGGCTGTTTCTCTTGAGAAAGAAGGTTTGGCTGAAGCAAAAGTATTGGCAGAGAAAATGTCTGCACAGGCTGAAGGTGACGAGAAGATTGGTTTAGCTAAAGCGGTAACCGATCGTGAGCAGGGTATAGCCATTGCTACGGCGAACCGCGAGCAAGGTTTGGCCAAGGCGGAGACGGACCGCGAACAAGGTATCGCAGTTGCTACGGCTAACCGTGAACAGGGTATTGCAGATGCTGAAGTTATTCGTCAGAAGTTTATGGCGGAAGCAGAGGGTCTAATCGAGAAGTTCAAGGCGATGGATACAATGACTGTCGACTCGCGCTCTCACGAAGAATTCCGTATGCAGCTTGAGAAGGACTTTGACGAAGTCATGGCGACTATCTCTGCGAACAAAGATATCGCCAAAGAGCAGGCTGATGTATTAGCGGCAGCATTGAAAGAAGCCAATATTGATATTGTTGGTGGTCAGGGCGACTTCTTTGACTCCTTTGCTAAATCGCTAACGGTTGGTAAGGCAGTTAACGGTGTAGTGGGTAAAAGCCCTGTCGTTGCAGCAGCCTTTAATAAGCTAATGTCGATTGGCGGTGGAGATGAGTTTGACTTTGATGAGGTTCAAGGTAAGCGAGAGAAGCCTGAGGCCTTAGATAGCTAGAGTGTTGTCATCCTGAGTGCAGCGATAGCGGAATCGAAGGATCTTAATTAGATTAGTAGTAACTGAAACGTCAGTGAACTAGATCCTTCAGCTACACTGCGCTTCGTTCAGGATGACATTACAAAATTAAAAAGGAAGGAATAATGAGTAACGATTATTTAGAAATGGCGGCTAAGTCGATTAGCCACTTTGCCAACGACGGTAAGCTAGATGCTGCTGAGTTGGGTGAATTGCTGGATATTGCACTGCGCGACGGTGTGGTGGACGAGAATGAGCGACGTAT
>CAZBWS010000011.1:0-6791 GCA_964495705.1 uncultured Gammaproteobacteria bacterium | reverse complement strand
AATTGCTGGATATTGCACTGCGCGACGGTGTGGTGGACGAGAATGAGCGACGTATCTTGACCAGCATTATAAACAAGATTGACCCTTCGGAAGTTGATGCGGATATGTTGGCTAAGTTCGAAGAAGTACGTAAAGCAGTAGGCGTATAGCTAGTGAAATGTACGGTATGTAAGACAGGTAAATTAAGCTACAGCTATTTGGAAAATAGTTTGCCCTGCCATCGTTGTGTCGAATGTGATGGTATTTGGCTCAAGTTAGATGCTTATCTAGACTGGTTGTCTAAGCAAGATGCGGATAGCGCAGAAGCAACAGAGTTGAGTATTTCAGCACAGGACTCAAAGGGGGTTTTGATTTGCCCAGAGACGGGATGCCTAATGTTGAAATTTAAGGTGGCTAATCAATTAGATTGTCATGTGGATTTTAGCTCTGCTTGCGCTGGGTTGTGGCTAGATGCTGGCGAATGGGACCTGCTAAAACAGGCAGGTCTGATGTATCAAGTTAATAATATTGCCACGGAAGTTTGGCAAAGTCGTTTGCGCAAGGAAAGGGCGCATAGCATATTCGAAGAGAAGTATGAAAAGTTATTTGGTGAAAAAGATCATCAACGACTCAAAGAATTACGAGCCTGGTTAGGCGAAAAAGAAAAAGCTAGGGAAATGTTGGCTTACCTATCCAGTAAAAATCCATACGGCATCTATTAAGGACAATGGGCCGAGTCGCATAGCGGCATTTAGAAGGGGATAGTACGTGGACAAAAACACACAAGAAACAACCGTAGTCGATTCAGCTGTAGCCGAGGGCGGCGCCTATGAGGTGATCCGCAAGCGCTTGGTGGAAGCCGGAAGTGCGCTGGAAGCTAAGACCCATAAGCTGAACACGGCGCGCCAAGAAGAGTTTGGCTCGACCAAGATGGAGGTTTTGGGCCGTACCCGTGTGCGCACTGAAAATAACTGTTCTGCGCGGGATATTGTACGCGTTGGCGATGTACTGTTGTTTGGCTATAACGTATTTATCGGCCTTAAAAAGGAGACTAAGGTTGCCGATGTTTTCTCTCTTTATCAGTTAGAGAAAAAAGGCGAAGACTTTGAAATTGCTCCGGCAGAAACGGCAGATACGTTTTTAGCTGATCCGGGTTTTGTTAAAGACTTTGAAGAGCTGTACGCCTATTACAAAGACACGCAGCTGCTACAGCTGTGGGTAAAAGACGGCAAGCTACTGGCCAGCTTTCAGATTGGTGATCGCCTAGGAGATATTCGCGTATTCCGCTGGAGTATTTCCACGGATGAGCAAGATATACACTACATTGATAACCGTGGTGAACGAGATATTCAGCTGCCTTCGCCCTTCGATTTTGAGTGGCAAGCCACCGATCGTGACGATCAAATCAATGGACGATTTCCTCATGTGAATATTCTCGACAAAGTGTTTGTTGAGACAATTGCAGGTGACTTGACTGTTAAGGTTGAAAACAATACTGAGTCGGGCAAGGGGATCTACAGCGAGAAGGTTGAAGAAAAAAACCAATCCCTAGACGATGCGGATATCTTCTATGCGGAAGTTTGCCAGTTAATTCTGTTGAAAATTCGCCCCTACAAAGAAGAGCAGTATCGTTACTTAGTTTATAACCCCCTGACTCAGTCTGTTGTACGCATAGATGAGATTGGACATTCTTGTGTACAGTTGCCAGAAGATCACGGCATCATGTTCCCAGGGGGCATGTATTTGCAAACGGGTGAGTATAAGCAATTTGACGACCCCATGGACGGCATGTTGTTTAGGCGTATGCTGAAATCCCCCAATGGGGAAGATGTTCTTTATGTTTTCTATGAGCCGGTGGAAGGCAAGATATCACTGTTTAGTTACAACCTGATTGCTAAGGAATTACAGTCACCGCTATTTGGCCATGGCTACTGCTTATTTGAAGATGGCCATATGGTGATCTTCTATGCCGAAGGCGAAGAAGCCACTCGTGTTCACCCCATGCAAATTTGGAGTACGCCCTTTATCGGTGAAGAGTTTGCAGCGGCCATTCCTGAACGCCAAAGTTTCTTAGGTAAAATTGGTAATGCTGAGCTGGTGCGCGGTATTTCTAGTCTCTATAGTGTTTGCCGCTTGATTGATAATCAAGAAGTGTCCGCTGCGCAATACACGGAGCTAAGCCGCTATTCTAAGCGTTTATTTGATGCCTATCACTGGCTGGAGAGCAAGCAACTTGATGGCGTAGAAGAGCTGTTGGGTAATATTGTCAGCACGTCAGAGTTGGTGCTGGATGAGTTCGAGAAGGTTGAAAGTATTCAGCGTAAGTCTGCTCAGGCTTTGCAGGACGCAGAAGACAAGCAGGAAACCTTATTAAGCTCGCTGCGCCCAGAAAATTGGCAAAGCCCCGAAGAGTTTGTTGCGGCACTGGATGAGCTGCGACACCAGCGCGGCCACTTACTAACTATTCGCGACTATCGTTATATGGACGTGATGGCGGTTCAAACTCTAGAACAAGCTGTTATCGAAGCTCAGGAAAAGCTCGGTGAAAAAACGGTTGAGTTCCTTGCCACCGATAAATCCCTGGCGCCGTATTTTGATCGTATTCGTGAGCTAGATGAATCCATAGAAAATGCAGTTAGCATCATGGAGTTAACCCCCCATGCGGATAGCCTGAATCAACTGGCTGCGGGCTTGGACTTGTTGTCGGAGCTAGTGGCTACGCTAAAGGTGCAAGATGCCACGGTGCGTACACGCATCATCGAATCTATTTCAGAAGTTTATGCTCTGGTGAACCAAAGCAAGGCACGTACTCAACACAAGGAAAAGTCACTCGGCTCAGCGGAAGCGGTTGCGCAATTTGGCGCGCAGTTTAAATTATTCTCGCAGAGTGTATCTAATGCACTGGGCTTGGCGACCACACCAGAGAAGTGCGACGAGCAATTATCGCGCTTGTTGGTACAGCTAGAAGAGCTGGAAGGTCAGTTTGGCAGCATGGAAGAGTTTCTTGCCGACATTTTTTCTAAGCGCGAAGAAGTCTATGAAAGCTTTGAAGAGCATAAGCAACGCTTAATTGAAGCACGTCAGCGCAAAGCGAGAACGCTGATGGACGCGGCTGAACGCATTATTAAAAACGTCATTCGCCGCTCGCAAAAATTTACTGAAATTGATGAGGTGAATACTTACTTCGCTTCTGATGCGTTGATCATCAAGGCGCGAGAGCTGGCGGAAACGCTGCGTGAACTAGATGAACAGGTTAAAGCGGATGAAGTGGAGTCTAAGCTGAAGTCGGCTAAAGACCAATCCGTTCGCTCCTTGCGTGATAAGTCAGAAATCTTTGAAGACGGCGGCAATATTATCAAGCTGGGGCCTAGACATCGCTTTAGTGTAAACAAGCAAGATCTAGACCTAACTATCATTCCTCGCGATGGCGAATTGAATGTGCATTTAACGGGTACAAATTTCTTTGAGCCGATTGCCCATGACGATTTAGAACAACTAAAAAAATATTGGGATCAAAGCCTAGAGTCTGAAACCGACGATCTTAGCCGCGCAGAGTATTTGGCGGCGCAGTTAGTGGCGCTGGCAAAAGCCGGAGAAGAGGGCTTTCGCTATGCTGACTTAAAGGATGCCTTAGCTGACGAGAAAGCCCTGATGACTGTGATTCGCCAGTACACTTCGGCGCGCTACAAAGAAGGCTATGACAAGGGAATACACGATCATGATGCGGCATTAATTCTTCAGCAATTAATCCCTGTATTAGATAACGCCGAGCTTTTGCGCTTTGCACCGCAGAGCCGAGCGCTGGCCGCTTTGTTTTGGGCAGCTGAGCATGAGGCTCTTGCTGCATGGACAGTACAGGCGGTTTCCGCTGCGCAGATGCGCGAGGTTTACCAGAGTAACGACGGTGTTGCTCTGCAGGTCGCAGAAGCTGAACAGGCGATGGTACGTTTTGTTGAAGCCGAGTCTTTGGGTTTTGAGTTGGCGGTGATCAAGCAGGCGGCAGAGTACTTGGTCGAGGAGCTAGCGCTGTCGGTAGCGGGCGAAGTGGCGCTGGTGCGCAGTCGCTATGCGAGCGAGTTGTTGCAGTCCTTCCAAAGCAGCATGCAAGTTTCTGGTGCGTGGCAGGAATATAAAGACACACTGAATAAGCTGGCCGACAACATCTCACTGCGCTGGGCGATTACTCGGTCTTGGTTGAGTGCGCATATAGAAAATATTTCCACCGACGGGGTGAATGCGGATGGCCTGTGGCAGGGCTATATTGCCGAGGCAGCTGCCGCCTTAAATGTAGATGAGTTGATCAAGCACCGAGAGTCGTCGGCTGAGTTGGAGTTTAGCGTCGAGAATATGATGTCTGAGCATATCCGCATTATCGACCGCAGCTTGAACATTTCACTAGATGATTATCTGGCCAGAGTGGCTCATCACCGTGCGGTGGTTATTCCGGGCTACCACTATTTTCTGGATACGCGCCAAAGTATTGTTGAAGATGAAAAATCACGTTTAAAGTTGGAAGAATTTAAAGCCAAACCACTCACCTCGTTTGTACGTAACCGCCTATTGAACGAAGTTTACTTACCCGTGATTGGAGACAACCTGGCTAAACAGATGGGAACAGTAGGGGAGAAAAAGCGGACGGACTTGATGGGCTTGTTAATGATGATCTCGCCCCCAGGTTACGGTAAAACTACATTGATGGAATATGTGGCCAGCCGTTTAGGCTTGGTGTTTATGAAGATCAATTGCCCATCTCTTGGTCATGATGTTTTATCTCTGGACCCTGAGACGGCGCCGAACGCCACATCTCGCCAAGAATTAGAAAAACTCAATCTCGGTTTAGAGATGGGTAATAATGTGATGCTGTATCTTGATGATATCCAGCACACCAATCCCGAGTTTCTACAGAAATTTATTTCCCTGTGTGATGGCACACGCCGTATAGAAGGTGTGTGGAAGGGTAAAACAAAAACCTATGATATGCGCGGCAAGAAGTTTTGCGTAGTCATGGCGGGTAACCCTTATACCGAATCGGGTGACGTATTTAGTATTCCCGATATGCTGGCTAACCGTGCCGACATCTATAACTTGGGTGACATTCTCGGTGGAGCCGAAGAGGCTTTTGAACTGAGTTATATTGAAAACTCACTGACTTCCAATGCGGTGCTGGCGCCCTTGTCGAATCGCGATATGGCAGACATTTATCGCTTTATTAATCTGGCTCAGGGTAAGGAAGTGAGTAGCAGTGATTTTAGTCACAGCTATAGCGCAGCGGAATCCAGTGAAATTGTTTCTGTGCTACAGAAAATGTTTGAAGTACAGAAGGTCATACTCAAGGTTAATCAGCAGTATATTAAGTCTGCAGCTCAAGATGACAAATACCGTCAAGAGCCGCCGTTCAAATTGCAGGGCAGTTATCGAAACATGAATAAGATGGCGGAGAAGCTATCTGCGGTCATGAACGATGAAGAGCTAATGACTTTGATCGCAGACCATTATGTAGGTGAGTCACAATTGCTCACCACAGGCTCTGAAGAAAACCTACTTAAGCTGGCAGAGCTACGCGGTAATATGACTGCTGATGAGCAACAGCGCTGGGAACAAATCAAGCAAGCCTTCCTGCGCGACAAAGCTATGGGTGGCGACGGCGCCGATGTGGGCACACGTGTGGTAGGCCAGCTGGTGGATATGGGTGAGCACCTAAAGCAAGTAAATGCCTCCATCGCTGAGTCGGGTAGTAATGGTGAAAACACCGCCAAGCAAATTGCCCGACTAGGCGCAGTCATTAATAAGCGCTTGACCATAGGCGACGAATTAGAAGGCTTGAGCCAGGCCATGGCACCCTTTGCGGATATGTCAGAAACACTGTCTAAGCTGAGTACTGATGTGAAGCAGTTGGCGGGTAAGCAGGCTAAGGTGGAAGTGATTAATGAAGCGGCGCCTGAGCTAGAGAAAACCCTAAAGGCTATCGCCGCGACGTTTAAGAACAGTATTTTGCCTCTAGTGAAGATCATGGATGGCAAGTTGGATTTGGACCTGAATACCCATAGTAATATGGCACTAATTTTAGAAGAAATTCGCGAGCTGGATAAGGGTATGGAGAAGCTGAAAAAACCTGTAAGCAAGAAGAAAGTAGCTAAGCCGAAGCCTGAATAATTGTTAGTTAATTTTAAAAAACGATTATATGTATTACTGTTTCTATTGACCGTGTTGTGGGGAATCCAGTTCCTGCACCACTACTGGCTGACTGATCTAGCGCAATATGGAATACTGCCCAGAGTCCAGCAAGGCTTACCGCATATCTTTACCGCGCCCTTTATCCATGGCTCTTTTGCTCACCTAGCCAGTAACACGCTGCCATTAATCGTCTTTAGCTGGGTGTGTTTGCTGCGTGGCTGGGCGTATTACTTATTGAGTAGTCTCTTTATTATGGTGGTAGGAGGCCTAGGTGTTTGGCTATTTGCTCGCTTGGCTCTACATATAGGGGCAAGCGGTTGGATCTTTGGTCTGTGGGGACTGATTGTCTCTAGGGCACTATTTGAAAAAGACTTCAAATCGATTCTATTGTCATTGCTTATGCTGTTTTTCTACGGCGGTATGATTTATGGCGTATTACCCACTGATTCGCATATTTCCTTCGAGGGGCATATGAGCGGCTTAGTTGCGGGTGTATTGTGCGCTTGGTTAAGCAGCTTACTGTCGAATATTATTAAACGAATTCAGCCAGATTCGGGTCAGGCGGGAGAATCTAGCAAGGGAAATAATGGCGTCCCCTAGAGGATTCGAACCTCTGGCCTTCCCCTTAGGAGGGGGAC
>CAZBWS010000010.1:10515-41710 GCA_964495705.1 uncultured Gammaproteobacteria bacterium | reverse complement strand
TTGTTTGGTTTTTTTGATTTTAGCTTATCTGTGTGGGGAGGGGTGAGTTTTTGGTGTTGAATGGTGATGATGCCTCCTCGTAACGTTTATTGGTTATAATTAAGATTAAATTATTTAGGAAAGTGTATGCCGTTTGTTAATGAATTTGTGTCTGATGATGTGGCTAGAAAGCATGGTCTCGGTAAAATTTTCAAGAAGCACTTTCCTAAGCTTGGTGGAGTGGGATTGCCTGATCAGATAAAGCACCAATGGACCGTGGATAAAGAGAAGGGTGACTTTCTTTATTGGGTCGGTAGGTACCAAATTGAATCTTGTACAGGGTATACAACGGAGCCAACCAATGAATACTTATTTGTTTTTTTCTTTCAGGGTAAGCGCCAAGTGATTAAGCTTGATAGAGAGTTTATTTCTATGCGTGAACCCTGTAACCCTTATTACGCTAACTGGACACTACTTTCAACGGGTGTAGATAATAATCTATTGATCGGCTTGCATAGTGCTTTGATGTGTTTTGGCTCAAGAGGTGCGAGTGGGAGTATAGACAACCCAGTAGTACAGTTGAAAGCAAATGGCAATATATTAGGTGTTTAACTCGTTCCCACGCAGAGCATGGGAACGAGCAGCTTCTCCCACCCTATCCGCATAAAATCCCCCCAGCCATTAAATACTTTGAATGATCTGATCGACTAGCGTAAAATCACCTAACTTTTAGGTTCTGGAGCCATAAAATGGCACAAGATCAAGATAATAAGAACCAGATAGCGACTGAGGAAGAGCAAGCTGCAAAGCCGCAGAACACTCCCTCTAGTGAAAAAGCACAAGAATATGGTGGCCCCAAAGGTCCTGAACCTACTCGCTTTGGCGATTGGGAGAAGGGCGGCCGTTGTATCGATTTTTAATTTTATCTAACTATATAAGAAGGTAGAGAATCAGTGTCTAACGATAACCGACCACTGTCGCCGCATTTGCAGGTTTATCGCCTGCCCATGTTGGCTTGGCTCTCCATCCTACACCGCGGTACGGGTGTAGCATTATCATTTGGCGCATTGTTGTTGCCAGCCGCTTTGGTGGCGATTGCCGCTGGCGGTGATAGCTATGAATGCATTATGCAGATGCTTAGCGCTTGGTATGGCAAGATTATTTTGATCGGCTTTACTTTCGCTTTGAACTATCACTTGTGCAACGGCATTCGCCACTTGTTCTGGGATGCGGGCTACGGCTTTGACATCGATAAAGCAGACAAGACGGGTATTGCGTCGATTGTTGTTTCTATTTTGCTAACTGCCGGTGTTTGGGCAGTGGCTTGTCTGGCTTAAGAGGAGATCACGATGAGTTTTCAAAGCCCTTTAAGTTCGGCACGTGGCATGGGTTCTGCAAAGAGCGGTGGCCATCACTTTTACGCGCAACGTTTAACCGCGCTAGCGTTGATTCCGTTGGTACTCTGGTTTAGCTACGCAGTCGCTTGCTTGGCTAGTGGTGGTGTTACCTTGGCAGAGGCGCAAGCCTTTGTTGGACATCCAATCAGTGCAACTCTTTTGATCTGTTTGATCATTGCAACTTTCTACCACAGCGCCTTGGGTTTCCAAGTGGTGCTGGAAGATTACGTTCGCCCCCACGCGTTAGCATTGACCATTAAAATGTTATTTAACTTCGCCTGTTTTTCACTGGCGGTAGTTAGCATTCTTTCCGTGCTTAAAATTGCCGTAGCGGCTTAAGGAATAGCAGAATGTCTGATAAGAAATTTAACGATTATGAAATCATCAACCACGAATATGACGTGGTTGTGGTCGGCGCTGGTGGCGCTGGCTTGCGCGCTACCTTTGGTATGGCGCAGAAAGGTCTAAAGACCGCCTGTGTTACTAAGGTATTCCCAACGCGTTCTCACACCGTTGCTGCACAGGGTGGCGTATCTGCCGCACTGGGCAACATGGGTGAAGACGATTGGCGCTGGCATATGTATGACACCATCAAGGGGTCTGACTGGCTAGGCGACCAGGACGCGATCGAATATATGTGTCGTGAAGCAATCCCTGCAATCATTGAGCTAGAGCACTACGGTGTACCTTTCTCGCGTACGGAAGATGGTAAGATTTACCAGCGTCCTTTTGGTGGCATGACCACTAACTACGGCGAAGGTACGGCTCAGCGTACTTGTGCCGCGGCTGACCGCACCGGTCACGCTATGTTACATACCCTTTACTCTCAGTCTCTCAGTCACGATGCAGAATTCTTTGTTGAGTTCTTTGCGCTGGACTTAATCATGGACGATGGCGAGTGTCGCGGTGTGATCTGCCTAGAAATGGCGACGGGTAAGATCCACGTATTTCGCGCCCAGATGGTTGTCTTAGCCACCGGTGGTTACGGTCGTTCTTACTTCTCGGCGACGTCTGCCCACACTTGTACCGGTGACGGCGGCGGTATGGTTGCTAGGGCCGGCCTTGGTTTGCAGGATCTAGAATTCATTCAGTTCCACCCCACAGGCATCTACGGCGCAGGCTGTTTGATCACCGAGGGTGTGCGCGGTGAGGGTGGCTATTTAACCAACTCTGAAGGCGAGCGATTTATGGAACGCTATGCACCGAATGCTAAAGACTTGGCTTCTCGTGACGTAGTAAGTCGTTCTATGACGATGGAAATTCGTGACGGCAAGGGTGTAGGCCCAGAGAAAGACCATATCTTCTTGAACTTAATGCACTTGGGTAAGGACGTGATCGACGAGCGTCTACCGGGTATTGCAGAGTCTGCGAAGATCTTTGCTGGCGTTGACGTATCTAAAGAGCCTATCCCTGTTATTCCTACGGTTCACTACAATATGGGCGGTATTCCTACCAACTATAAGGGTGAAGTAGTCAACATTAAGGACGGAGATCCTGATGCGGTTGTACCGGGCTTGATGGCCATTGGTGAAGCGGCTTGTGTCTCTGTACACGGTGCTAACCGTTTGGGTTCTAACTCGCTATTGGACTTGGTTGTATTTGGTCGTTCTGCGGCGAATCGTGCTGCTGAGGTAGTTACTCCGGGCTCTATCCATAAGAATGTAGGCACGACGGCACTGGATGCGACACTGGCGCACCTAGACGAGCTGCGCAGCGCTGACGGTTCTAAACCGACTGCGGATGTACGTTTGCGTATGCAGAAAATTATGCAGACTCACGCGGCGGTTTTCCGCACCAACGAGAGCTTGAAAGAAGGTGTTGAGAAGCTAGAGGCGGTGGCTAAGGAATTAGCCGATCTGAAAGTAACAGACTCTTCATTGATCTGGAATACAGATTTGATTGAAACATTAGAGCTAGAAAACCTAATGTCTCAGGCGATGATTAGTATCAAGGGCGCTTACTCCCGTCATGAAAGTCGTGGTGCGCATGCCCATGAAGATTACCCAGATCGCGACGACGAGAACTGGCACAAGCACACCTACGCGACGATAGACAAAGATCACAATGTGAGCTTCGACTACCGCCCCGTACATATGTATACGCTCACCGATGAGTGTGACGTTGTTCCACCTAAGAAACGCGTATATTAAGGCGGAGATGAAAAATGGCTCAATTTAAATTACCTGCAAATTCAATCATGATGAAGGGCAAGGTATGGAAGGCACCGCAAGGCGCTAAAAATATCCGTCGCTTTGAAATCTACCGCTTTGACCCTGACACGGGCAAGAACCCACGTACCGATGTCTACGAAGTGGATATGGATACCTGTGGTCCTATGGTGTTGGATGCGCTGCTTAAAATCAAAAACGAGATCGACACTACGTTAACCTTACGTCGCTCTTGCCGTGAAGGCATCTGTGGCTCTTGTGCGATGAATATCGACGGCACAAATACACTCGCCTGTACCCGTGCGATTGATGATATCAAGGGCACAGTTAAGGTTTATCCGCTACCGCATATGCCGGTGGTGAAGGACTTGGTTCCTGATCTGACGAACTTCTACGCGCAGTTGCGCTCTGTTGAACCTTACATCAAGACGACTAGCTCTGCGCCGACTCGCGAGCGTCTGCAGTCTAAAGAAGATCGTGCCAAGCTAGACGGTTTGTACGAGTGCATTCTGTGCGCTTGTTGCTCAACCTCTTGCCCAAGCTACTGGTGGAACGGTGATCGCTACCTAGGTCCTGCGGTACTTATGCAAGCCTACCGTTGGATTGTTGATAGCCGTGATGAAGCCACTGGCGAGCGTCTAGATGCACTGGAAGATCCTTTCAAGTTGTACCGCTGTCATACGATTATGAACTGCGCGAAGACGTGCCCTAAGGGCTTGAACCCTGCGAAAGCCATTGCAGATATCAAGAAGATGATCTTTGAGCGTGAGCACGCTTAGTCAATGATCTATGCGGATAGGCTATTTGAGCTTATCCGCATCAGTATGAATAAAAAGGCTTCTCCACTTTCCCATGTGGTGAAGCCTTTTTATATTGAGGAATATTATGTCTGAAAATGAAATGGCGAAACTGCGCTGGCGTTGCCGCCGCGGCATGAAAGAGCTAGACCAATTAATGTTACGCTATCTTGATCTATACTATGCAGATGCGACAGAGGCCCATCAAAATGCGTTTAAGCAGCTGCTGGATTATGAAGAGCCTGATCTTTATGGCTACTTTAGTGGTCGCCTGGTTGCGGACGAGAGCGACTTAGGCGATGTCATTAAAGCAATACAGTCCTCACCTGCAATTAACTATTCATAAACCGCTCAAGCTTGTACTGGGTTTACGCCTGCTATCTTGCTGGATAGTGGGTATATTGCTTATTACTCAACATAACTCTTTTTACTTAATGCTATCTTGTACGGCAGTGCTCTTTTGTCACTTGTCTACAGAGCGCAGTCATATGTGTTCACAGGGTACTGTTATGCTTAATGAATATGTGTTTGGCTGGGGTAATGATGAATACGAATTACAGGGGTTACGAGTGCTATTTTCTTATTTCGTATTGATTATTGGTAGCAAAGGTGGAGCACCTTTGTTGTTGAGTCGTGACCAATTTAGTGATCAAGATTGGCAGAGGTTAATGCGCTATAACAAATTACAGAATTAGTTGGTTTTATTGGCAAGTAATGGCTCCTGGCCTTGTAGTGCTAGTGTGCCCATGTTAGCAAGTGGCTTACGGCGTAGCAGTGAGAAATCATTTTTATCTAAAATATGCTGTAAATAGTTAATGTTTTTTTCTACTTCAAGCATATATAGATTTTTACCTGAAAAATATTTTCCTGCATAGTTGTAAACACTATCAAAAATAGTGTCCAAGCGACTTAGTGCACTGTGGCGGTAGAACTCAGGTGTTTTACTGAGCAAATCTTCAGGTGAGTCATAGATTAGTTGTATGGAGCCGTCGTCTCCAATCACTCGATCAACCTCGCCAATGACAAATTCGCTATACAGACGGTCACGACATTTTTCTAGGTAGCAGCGATCAGCCATTTGCGCGATTAAATCAGCGGTGCCCAGCATATAGCCAAGTGTTTGGTATTTTCGGTCTTGTAATTGCAGGCGGTCGACGGAGAGCTCATAACCGGTAAAGTGCACCATCTTATTAGTGATGAAGATTACGTCGCCAAGGTCTATGCTGGGGAGGTAGTTGGATAAAAATTGTGCACTGCGTGTGACATGGGTTTTAGTGTATTCAGCACCATTGCTATGCATGCTGTCTTTGCGTGCTCGTAAATAACCGGAGTCATGGAAGAGGGCGCATATGACTGCAATCATCGCTCTTTTACCACCAAAGCTAGCACTGCTACTCGTATCTCTTTCATAGCCTGCAATCATGCGGGCTAGCGCTAAAGACATGTCTAAGCTGTGTTGAAGGTCATGATAAACCGTATCGCAGAAATAAAAGCCAGGAAAGTGACCAGTAAATAGGAGGTGCATATCCTCATAAGCCTGTGTTAGAGGGCTTAAGTCTTGGTCTTTGTATATATCAGAAAAGAGGCTGAGTACTTCGTCACGCACAGCTTGATGATCTGTTACATCAACAGTTGCGCTAACGTCATGATATTTTTCACGATATACCATCATAACCCCCCAAGATTACACTTATGATAAATGTAATTCTTGAGTTGTCATATTGCAAAATAAAAAATACTCTGTGGACTAGTTCACGGGCGTTTTGTGATGGGCGTCACAAAAAAAACGCTATTTTGTGGTATGTGTGAATACACCGTCCCAATCGCTACCGGGCGGATTGTTGCGGAAATACATGATTCTATCTAAATATATTTTATAGACGGCTCGGTCTACGGTAGTCGCAGACTGGGAAAGTGAGAATATCTCTTGTTCTGCCATATCCCATTGTTGTTGTCGGTATAACTTGACGGCTTTGTTAAAGCGACGTATTTCTGATTTTTTGTCTTTAGCCAATTCAATTGAAAGGCCCATAGGTTCAAATATTTTAACCGGCTTGTCTTTACCCTTAACCGCAACATAATCGAGTTCTAGGTATTCAAATTCAGGCAGTGCTTCGGCAGTACTTTCACTGACGATGATTTCTACACCATATTGCTTCGTAAGCCCTTCTATGCGTGAACCCAAGTTAACGGCATCACCCATAACCGTATAGGCCATGCGGAACTCAGAGCCCATGTTGCCAACGCTCATCACTCCGGTGTTAATGCCCACTCCTACTTTTATTTCAGGCCAGCCGCGTTTTTTGAATTCGTCCTGCATGGCTTCGAGTTTTTTGATCATGTCAAGGCCTGCAAGCAATGCGTTCTTGGCATGGTGGGGGTCATCTAGGGGGGCGCCCCAGAAGGACATGATGGCATCACCCATGTATTTGTCGATGGTGCCTCGATGGTTGTGTATGACATGAGTCATGGGTGTTAGAAAGCTATTCATTAATTGAGAAAGCTCTTTTGAACTGAGGCCTTCGGATATGGTTGTGAAGCCGCGCACGTCAGAGAATAAAACCGTCATCTCTCGACTTTGTCCTTCCATCATTACATCCGTTGGGTCTTCAGACATCTCGTCAACAAGTTCTGGCGGTATGTACTGGCCAAATAGTTTGGCCAGTTGACGCTTACCGCGAGATTCAACAAAGAAGCCATAGGACATTTGTAGGATAAATAGTGAAATGATTAATAAAATAGGCGAGGCAAGGGGTAATACGAGGCCGTTATTCCACGCTAGCATGTTTGAGCCAAATACTAATAAAGACATGCCTACGGTGAAAATGGATATCCATAAAGGTGACAGAAAGGCAAGAACGCTGATCATGATAATGCCCAGCACTAATACAGAGATAAACTCAAAACCTGTGATGTAGGCAGGGCGATGTTTGATCCGTTGGTCAAGTATGCTGGACACAATGTTGGCATGTACTTCAACACCCGGGTAGGCATTTTGTACTGGAGTTGAACGCAGGTCGAGTAAGCCCGGTGCTGATGTGCCGATCAGTACAATTTTATTTTTTAATTGTTCAATGGGGATTTTTCTATTCAAAATGTCTGCAATCGACAAATAGGGGAAGCTGTTTTGGCGGCCTCTATAAGCTACTAAAATAGCAACATCTTTATCCACAGGAATGGCGTACTCGCCTAGGTTGGCAATCTCTATGGAATAAGTGTCTTCTTGAGCAACTTGAATATTTATTTTTAGCTCGGGAGAGTCCAAGGCAAGCCTAGCCACGGCTAAGGCGAGTGACTCATATAAGCCACCTTTGTATTCTTGAATAATAGGGACGCGACGGAAGATACCGTCTTCATCTAAGGTAGGGTTATCAAAGAATCCTGCTGTGGCTGCGTTCTTTTGTAGAATAGGTAGGTTGGCTGAATAGCCTTTGGGCTGAATAATAGGCAGTTTGTTAGCGTATTTCTCACTGAGGCTGCCAATGGGTTCAGGCAATTCGTTAAAAGCGACCTCTTCATGCTGGTTAAAGACTTGGCCGAGGACAATATTTCTACCTGCCAAGCTGCGTGAAAATAGGTTGTCATTTTCAAGGCTGGGTTGAATTTTTTCTAGCTCGTATTGAAACTCGTCATTGTTCAGTAGAGCACCACCGGCTAAGTCTTGGAGTATTTTAAGGCCTGAGCTTTCATCCTTTTCAGCAAAAATCATATCAAAACCCACTACTTTGATTTGATAATGATCAAAAAGTGTGTCCATTAAGCGTGCCAAGGTGCTGCGCTCCCAGGGCCATTGACCGACTTCGGCAAGGCTTTTTTCATCGACATCGGCAATAATGATTCGGTTATCAACGGTGTTGGGTAAGGTGAAATTCAGCCTGGCATCGTAGGCTAAGTTATCGAGGGAGTCGATTAGTGGAATACGCAGCAGCGTGGAGCTGTGAAGCAGAAAAATGGTAAGTACTGCCAAGCTGAGTGCAATTCTAACAATGCGTCGTAGTGACACGGTAAGCCCCTTAAAGTATTCATTATATTTTTCATGAAAATATCAGAAATAATGTTAAGTAGCTATATAATTACGCTATATCATCAAATTTTGGATAATGAAAATGCAGTATTGTGAACTAGGAGTAAATATCGATCATGTGGCAACCTTGCGCCAAGCGCGGGGTACAGATTATCCATCGCCTTTGGACGCAGCCTTATTGGCAGAACAATCGGGGGCAGAGGGGATAACCTTGCATTTACGCGAAGACCGTAGACACATTCAAGATGCGGATGTGTATGCTATGCATAAGGTTTTGAAAACACGTATGAACCTCGAAATGGCCGTGACTGATGAAATGCTCGATATTGCCTGTGAGGTTAAACCTTTTGCCTGTTGTTTGGTGCCGGAAAAACGTGCAGAGCTAACTACAGAGGGGGGGCTGAATGTGGTCGCAAACTTAATCGCAATCACTGCAGCCTGTGAGCGTTTAAGTACGGCAGGTATCCGCGTTTCTTTGTTTGTCGATCCTGATTTTAACCAGTTAGATGCGGCAAAAGCGGCTGGTGCGCCAGTTGTTGAGCTACATACTGGCTGTTATGCGGACGCTTGCTCAGATGTGGAGCGCAGCGCTGAACTGGAGAGAATTAAGCTAGCTGCAGCCTATGCGGATAAGCTAGGCTTGATTGTTCATGCCGGTCACGGTCTACATGAGACCAATGTTTCTGCCGTTGCCGCAATTGCAGAGTTATCTGAGCTGAATATTGGCCATTCAATTATCGCTCAAGCCGTTATGCTGGGTTTGTCAGAGTCAGTAATGAGGATGAAACGCCTGATTCATAGTGCTAGAGAGTAGGTTTATGTCGCACTGTGTATGAATTGGTCAACCTGTATCTTAAGTTGTTGGTAAAGCTCCGGTATAGCCTTGTTGTTTTTATTGCGGCTTGCGGTTTCTAATTGATATGCCAAGTTCTTAATATCAGGCATGTCGCAATAGATGCAAGCGCCATGCAGTTTGTGTGCAAGCTGAAACAGTGCGTCAGTATCTAGTGATTGCTGAGCGATATCTAGTTCATGCATTATTTTTGGCAAGTCTCTCATGAGCATATTGGTTAACTCTTCTTTTAATTCATCTTCTTCGTCTGAGCATGTTGGGCTTGATATTTCGGGCGTATGAAAACCTGCTTTTGTTTCAACTTTAGTTAGTTTTTCTATAAGGTGTTTTCGTATTACTTCAATTAACTCGAGTTGAGAGACGGGCTTTAATACGTAGTCGTCCATGCCCGATGCTAATGCTTTACTGCGCACATTGCCGAAACCGTCAGCTGAAAGCCCAATGATAGGGAACATACTATTGCTAAAGCCCAGCTCGCGTATGATCTGTGCAGTCGTGAAGCCATCCTGGCCTGGCATATGGATGTCCATGAAAATTAAATCTACATGGTTACTTTCGGTGACTTGTATTGCACGTTCACCGTTGTCACACATTAAAACTTCAGCTCCAAGTTCACTTAAATAATTATCCATTAAGGTTAAGTTTACGTGGTTGTCATCTACCACTAAAATATGCAGACCAGATAGAATTTGTTTGTTATTGCCCCCTTCTATTTTAGTATTGGCACTAGAATGAGGGGTGTAGCTTTGGTCAAATAAAATGTCGACGAGTTCGTCTGCATCAATTGTTTTGTGTATGGCGCGCCTAAAGCCCCAGCTTTTTGCCGATTCAAGGTCATCGGGGTTGTTGGTACTAATAAAAGCAATGGAATCAGACCTGCCTGGGGTTCTGTAGTGCACATCACTAGGTGACATTAAATATAGTATGGCTTGGTAGTGGCTGCTAATTATGTCACGCGCTTGAGGGGTGAAGACGCTATAGCCATAACGCGTAAGTATTGATCGATAGCTTTCTATGGTAGTTGAGTGGTTTCCTATCAAAGCAATATGAGGACCTGACTTTGTGTAAGGCGCTGCAGCAGTTTCCCGCATGGGAACATCAAGCTCAAAACAGGCGCCATTACTATGGTTGTAGGCTTTTATTTGGCCGCCAAGTAAGTTGATAATTCGGTTGGTAATAGCAAGTCCTAAACCACTGCCGCCATAGTGTCTTGCGGTCGTGTTATCTTCTTGTTCAAATTCATTGAAAAGACCGGTGATACGATTTTCTTTGAGCCCTATGCCCGTATCTTTGACTTGAACGGTTAATTTTTGTGCGGCCTTTGAAAAGCGAAAAATTACGTTTACATAACCTGTTTCGGTGAATTTAATCGCATTGGAGATCAAATTGATCATTATTTGTTTGAACAGCTTGGGGTCTATTTCAACTTTGCTGGGGACATCTTCTTCAACATAGAAAAGGATTTCGATCCCTTTGTTGAATGCCGCTTGAGAGTGCAGTGTGAATAATTCACTCAATAAATTATTGAACTCGTAATCAATTTTTTCAACGGGCATCTTTCCAGACTCAATGCGTGAGAAATCTAAAATATCGTTAATGAGCAGCATAAGGTTGTGTGAAGCGCTGCGTATGGTTTCTGAATAATTTCGTTGTTGGCTGCTCAGTGATGTTTTGAGGAGTACATCGACGAAACCTAGAATGCCATTCATAGGCGTGCGTATTTCATGGCTCATGTTAGCTAGAAAAACAGATTTAGCTTCACTGGCTGCGACGGCATCTTTTTCTGCATTTTCTAAAGCTAGATTTTTTCGAACAAGCTCTGAAGTCGCTTGGTTTACTTCATGTTTTAAGTGCTCTTCCGATTGAGCAATGTTTTCAGCCATCGCATTAATTCCGTCGCGTAGCTTCTGTAGTTCGGCGCCAGCTTCGCTGGTGCTCCTTACATTGAGGTCGCCAGACTGTATCTTAGAAACAGTTTGTGCCATATCATTAATGGCCATGGTGATTTGCTGACTAGTGCGCAGGGCAAAGAAAAATACACTGATAAGAATAAAGATAGCGACTATAAAACCACTTACGACACTTTTAAATTGTTCGTACGCACTTAATGCCAAGGAAACTTCGACGATGGCATAGCCTATAACACTGTTGTCAATATAAGTTTTACTGTATGTGGCATAACCATTGTGTAGGATTGAATCACTGGTGATTTTTTGTTTGAATTTATTGGTTTTGTCTATGCCGGAGAGTATTTCTAAAGAGGCATCAAAAATTTTTGTAGAATAACTGTTTTGAGTTTTTTCTTTGGCCGCTGCGGTAATTTTTTGACCACGAGTATCAATGATTTCTGCACTGATAACATTCTCATGCTTTAATAAATTGTGGATGATTCTATTTAAAGACTTCTCATTGCCAGATATTACTCCGTACTCGACTGCCGATGCTAGCTGCGATGTTAGGAGCTGCCCTTGTTCGAATGTTTGCTCTTTGAGCGACTCAACACTGCTGCGCATATAGTATGAGGACAAAATGATGGTGACGACTAACAGCGGTACTAGTGAAATGAATAATAATCTGCGTTGTAATGGCCAGTTATTCATGCGTGCCAATCCATGGTTTTTGTTCGAATAGATTTTGCTTGTTCATTTTAATATTCTATCCTGCATCCCTAGCACTTTAGATTAGTTCGTGCATAAAAAACTGACTCTAATCAGCCGATTCTTGTTTTTAGATGCTGATGCTTATGTATAATTACATTATTGTATATCGCTTCACGTAAGGCTACTAGGGAAGTCTTGTTTATGATTTATCCAACTATTGAAGATTTTATCGGTAAGACTCCGTTAGTGCGCATGCAGCGGATGGAGGATTTAGGTAGTAGTACTTTACTGATGAAATTGGAAGGTAATAATCCCGCAGGTTCTGTAAAGGATAGACCGGCGCTCTCAATGATTAAGCAAGCTGAATTAAGAGGTGAAATTAGCCCTGGTGATCATTTAGTTGAAGCGACAAGTGGGAATACCGGTATTGCTTTGGCTATGGCTGCAGCCATTAAGGGTTATAGTATGACTTTGATCATGCCTGCCAACTCTAGCCAAGAACGTGTTGCAACGATGAAGGCCTTCGGTGCAGCAGTGATTTTGGTGAGTAAGGAAGAGGGAATGGAAGGTGCTAGGGATTTGGCTTTGCAGATGCAAGCTAAAGGCCAAGGGAAGCTTTTAAACCAGTTTTCTAATGCGGATAACCCCCTAGCTCACTATAGTAGCACGGGGCCAGAAATCTGGCATGATACTCAGGGTACAGTGACTCACTTTGTGAGTGCAATGGGCACAACGGGGACGATTGTCGGAGTGTCGCGCTACCTGAAAGAGCAAAGTGCTGCGGTGCAAATTGTTGGAACGCAGCCTACCGATGATTCGAGTATTCCGGGTATCCGCAAGTGGCCCGCTGAATATTTGCCTGAAATTTTCACGGATGAAAATATCGATAAAGTGATGGAGGTGACCCAAGCTGAGGCAGAGCAAACAACACTTCGTTTAGCCGCAGAAGAGGGGATCTTTTGTGGTGTTTCTTCAGGCGGTGCTGTTGCGACTGCACTGAAGGTCGCTAAGTCAGTCGAAAATGCGGTGGTGGTTTGTGTGATATGTGACCGAGGCGACCGCTATTTGTCGACGGGCTTATTTCCTGCTTAAGGCAAAAGCTCGTTTTCAGAGGCTTCTTCTAGCATTTTCTTATAGTGTCTTAAGCGCCAGGCTGCTATTTCGCCGTTATCTAGCGCTTGTTTTACGGCGCAGTGCGGCTCTGTCAAATGTCGGCAGTTATTGAATTTGCACTCCTCGCTTTTAGCCAAAAATTCTTTAAAGCCCTGGCGAAGCTCTGTTTCGTTATAGCGCCAGATTGAAAATTCTCGCACACCAGGCGAGTCGACTAAGTCTCCCCCGTTGGGGAAGTGGTACAAAATGGTTGTTGTTGTTGTATGGCTCCCCAATCCCGTAGCTTGAGATAAGGCGCCGACTTGAATATCTTGGTCTGGAAGCAGTAGTTGAATTAATGATGATTTACCCACACCAGATTGCCCTACAAAAATATTGGTGTTGCCTTTTAGCTGTTCCGTTAATGTATCAATACCCGTGCCATCTTCTACACTGGTTTCTATTACAGAGTAGCCGAGTGAGCGATAGTACGTAGCCATCTGGTGCAGCTTATCCGCATCGTGTTCTAGATCACTTTTATTGAAGATTAAAGTGGCATCGACGCCCATATTCTCTGCGGTGATCAAATAGCAGTCGATAAGATACTCGTCTATGCCTGGTTTATGCGCAGAGACAATAAATAAGCGATCAATATTGGTGGCTAAGGGTTTAATGCGCCGACGACGGTCAGGGCGACCAAATTCAGAGCTGCGCGGTGCCACTTTAGTAATAACCGCGTCAGAGCCTGTCATTTCGTATTCTACATAGTCACCACAGACAACTAGGCCTAGCTTTCTTCGAGCGGTACCACGCAAAACGCGGCCGTCCTCGGTTTCTACGGCAACGGCAGGGCCGTGGTTGGTGATAATGCGGCCAGTTAGGGCTGTCATAGGCGGTCTTATAGTTTGAGTGGCTAAATATTGAGGTTGTCAATTCTAGCAGCACAGATGAAATCATTCATGGTTAATCCACCTGCTGAGTGAGTGCTGTACTCAATGGTGCAGCGCTGATAGCTGAAATGGATGTTTGGATGATGGTCTTGCTGGTGAGCGATATACGTCGCTGCGTTAATAAATGCGGTAGTTTGATAGTAATCTTTAAAGTTAAATGTTTTATACAGCCGTTGCTTGTCACTACTGAGCTGCCAACTATTGAGGTGTTGCAATGGGCTTTTTAGTTCGCCAAGGTCAATAAGGCATGGATTGTTTTGGCACTGTTGCTGCTGGAATGTTTGCATGGATGTAGATCTCTGCGTGATATTCTCTTAGTTAATCACAGATGCTTGGCTATGGCGACGGGGATGTTTGCTATAGAATACCTGCTATCTTAAAAATAGAGTAAAACGCACATGGCTGTAGACAATCAAAATCTTATTTGGATTGACCTAGAAATGACGGGTCTTGATACTGTGAACGACGACATCATTGAAATAGCCACAGTGATGACGGATAAGGATTTAAATATTCTTGCAGAAGGACCCGTTTTAGCAATAAACCAGCCCCAGTCGGTACTAGATAAAATGGACGAGTGGAATCAACGTCAACATGGCATGAGTGGATTGATAGAGCGGATTAAAGTAAGCACGACGACTATGCGAGAGGCTGAACAGCAGACCTTGGACTTTATTGCACAATTTGTAGAAAAGGGTAAATCACCTATCTGTGGCAATAGTATTTGCCAAGATCGCCGCTTTCTTGCGCGACAAATGCCTGAGTTGGAGGACTACTTTCATTATCGCAACTTAGATGTCAGCACCTTGAAAGAGCTAGCCACACGCTGGAAGCCCGAGGTTTTGAGTGGTTTAGTGAAAGAGGGTAAGCACTTGGCATTGGACGATATATTGGACTCAATCAAAGAGTTACAGTATTACCGCGAAAATATATTAAGTATCTAGGTGTCAATGCGGATAGGCTGTAAAGCCGCATTTGAGGCTATCCGCACCGTAGTATGCTCAGTGTCTGAGTAATACATCCAGTTGGTCGATTAACTCACTCCACTCAGAATCCTCTGAAATAGCTTCTTTTATAAACTCCGCTTGTCCATCGTTCCAGAAGTGAGCATAGGGAAGGGCGACGTGTTTTTGCACGGGTGAGTGCATTTGTACAAATTTCTCGATTTGCGCAGGGGTACTGGGCAGGCCCAGTTGTTGGAAAAGCTCTTCAAAAGTATGCTGGCCTAATAACATGACTAACTCCTAGTAACGGAATAGTAGGAGTATAGACGCTGAGCTGAAAATGCCAATTATTGGCGTTGTTTTTGTGCTTGTATTATTCGACAGGAGTGTCGCTTTGGTTGCCCCAGTCTGACCAAGCACCTGGATAGCCTTTGACGACGCTATAGCCAAGCGCATTTAATACCAGGCAAATAACACTAGAGCGCATATGGGTTTGGCAGTAGGCTATGATTTCTTTGTTTTTGTCAAAGCCTGCAGCGTCGAGTAAAGACTGTATTTCACTCGTTTTTTTGAACTTCATATCGGCCCCTTTAATTTGGCTCCATTCAAAGTGAATGGCTCCGGGTATATGCCCGCCGCGTTCAGAGCGCAGGTCGTCTCCGTTATATTCGCCTTGAGTTCTTGCGTCTAATAGCTGTACCCCTGTGGTGCCTAGTTGATCTAATATATAGGCTCTGTCAGCATGGTTTTTACCTATCAAAGACGCTTGATAAGCACTTGGTTGAGGGGATTCGATCGTGTCGTCGACAGCACCTATTTCACTTAACCAAGCGGTCATGCCGCCGTTCAGAAAGCTCACTGTATTGATGCCATAAGCCTCTAGCGTCCAAATTAAGCGGGCAGCCTGAGGGCCGCCATTATCATCAACAGCAATAATATGCTGGCTTTTGTCAAAGGCGATACGCGATAAAGCTAAACTCATCTTTGCATCACTTGGCAACATGCCACCTATAGGAGGGTTGCTGGAAACTACTTCACTGAGACTGAAAGAAACTGCATTCGGAATATGTGCCTTAGCGTATGATGAAGGGTCGCGTAGGTCCAATATGATGAGTTGGTCATTATCGAGCTCGTTGGCTAGCTCACTGGGCTCTGTAATAAGGGGGAGCAAGGGCATATAAAGTCCTGATTAAAATAGTGGGTCACTGGGGTCAAGAATGGTGGGCTGTGCACTGTCAGTCTGGTCAGTGTGGTCGAGGGTGTAGTGTAGGCCTCGGCTTTCTTTGCGTTGTCTGGCTGATGCTATGACTAATTGTGCAATCGTAGCTAAGTTGCGAAGCTCTAATAAATCACCGTTGACTTTAAAATCGCTATAATAGTCATTAATTTCTTGTAACAACAGATTTATACGGTTGGAGGCTCGTTGTAGACGCTTGTCGGTACGTACTATACCTACATAGTTCCACATTAAACGGCGCACTTCATGCCAGTTGTGAGCAACAACAACGGCTTCATCTGAATCAATCACTTGACTGTCGTCCCATGCGGGCAGCTGCGTATTACTATGTGTAGGTTGAATATTTTGAATAATGTCATTAGCTGCGGAACGTGCAAAGGCCATGCACTCCAATAATGAGTTGCTGGCCATTCTGTTAGCGCCATGTAGACCTGTATAAGCAGTTTCGCCTAAAGCGTAAAGGCCTTTAATGTCGGTTTTTCCTGTAAGGTCAGTCATGACGCCGCCGCAGGTATAGTGGGCTGCTGGTACTACAGGGATGGCTTCTTTGTCAATGTGAAAGCCTAGCTCTAAGCAGCGTTGATAAATGTTCGGGAAGTGAGACTGTACGAAGCCATCCGGTTTATGGCTAATGTCAAGATATACGCAGTCGATACCGAGCCGCTTCATTTCATGGTCTATGGCGCGCGCGACGATGTCTCGTGGGGCAAGGTCTCCACGTTTGTCAAAGCGATGCATAAAGGGTTCGCCACTGGGGAGTTTTAATATTCCGCCTTCACCGCGTACGGCTTCTGAAATAAGAAATGACTTGGCATCGGGGTGATACAGGCAAGTGGGGTGAAACTGCATGAACTCCATGTTGGCGACACGACAGCCCGCTCGCCACGCCATAGCAATTCCGTCACCCGAGGCGCCATCGGGGTTGCTCGTGTACAAATATACTTTGTTGGCTCCGCCTGTAGCCAAAATGGTTGACTTGCTGTTAATGCTGTCGACCTTGCCAGTGTTGCGATTGAGTACATAGGCACCTAAGCATTGTGAGTTATCAGTTCTTTTATCGGATCCTTCGAGTTTATGGTTTGTGATAAGGTCGACAGCAATACTTTCTTCTAAAATAGTTATATTTTTTGATAGCTTAGCATGATTAATTAATGTGACTTGTAATGCTTTTCCTGTGGCATCATCCGTATGAATTACACGCCTGTGGCTGTGGCCACCTTCACGTGTTAGGTGGAAACCTCGTTGCCCATTGGCTCTTGTTTCGCGGGTGAAAGGCATACCGAGTTTGACTAGCCATTCAATGATGTCAGGAGCGTTCTCAACGGTAAATGATACGGATTCTTCTTCGCAGAGGCCTGCGCCAGCATTTAAGGTGTCACTGACGTGGGAACTAAACGTGTCATTCTCGTCTAAGACCGCAGAAATGCCGCCTTGAGCCCAGTATGTACTGCTGGAACCTAGTAGCGGGCCCTTACTGAGAACCGCAACGCGATAGCTTTTCGGCAAGTGTAGGGCTAAGGTAAGGCCCGCGGCACCTGCACCTATAATGAGTACGTCATATTGTTTTTGCATAGCGCTATATTCTGGCATACTAAAAAATAAAAAATCATTTTATATTAATATTTCAAAAAAATAGATAAAATTTCGGCTCTGTTGGAACTCTACACAACATGGTCAGTCAATAAGGGTAATGAATGAGCGAGCGAGAGCTTGACTACGCGTTAGTCAAACGGGTGCAAGCCGGTGAAAAAGCAGCATTTGATTTATTAGTGCGCAAATACCAAAGCAGAATTATTAGCTTGGTATCGCGGATGGTGAAAGATCAGATGGAAGTGGAAGACGTCGCCCAGGAGGCTTTTATTAAGGCTTATCGTGGTTTGGCAAATTTTCGCGGAGATAGTGCTTTTTATACATGGTTATATCGGATTGCGATAAATACGGCAAAGAACTATTTAGTTTCCCGTCATCGCAAAGCTAGCATGATGGGAGTAGATGCCCAAGATGCAGAACAGTTTGATGGCGCAGATTTACTACAAGACCACGATACACCTGAAGATTTGATGGTCTCTGAAGAAGTTAGGCAAAGTGTACGCGGAAGCATTAACGACTTGCCCGATGAACTTAAAACAGCAATTACCTTACGTGAATTCGAAGGGTTGAGTTATGAAGAAATTGCCGAAGTGATGGAGTGTCCCATTGGCACTGTAAGGTCGCGAATTTTTCGTGCTAGAGAAGCAATTGAAATTAACTTGAAAGCATTAGCAGGCGAGTGAGTGAAATGAGAATACCAAAAGAAAAGTTAGAAAATATATCCGCTTTGATGGATGGTGATTTAGAAGATGTAGAGACAACACTGGATTACTTAATGAGTAGTGAAGAAGCTCGTGATGTATGGCAGTCTATGCACTTTTCTAAGGATATTGCACATAACAATATTGAACGTAAGGCTTCACTAGGCTTTGCTGCAGGTATAATGACAGCGCTAGCTGACGAACCATCAATATTGGTGCCCCAGGCTAAACCTGAAGCAGTAGTGAATGAGCAAAAGCCAGCGGTTGTAATACCTTTTCTACGCCCAGTTGCAGGCTTAGCTATTGCGGCAACAGTGGCTGCGGTGACGATATTGAGCTTCGATAATATTGGTGCTCCACAGTCTCCGGTGAACGGAGCTACTGTTGCCACTATTGTCCCGAATACTTCTCCAACCGTTGTTCCAGTTGCCTTTACTGGCACGTATGACTCTAGCGATCGTACTTATTGGAAAGGTTCTGGTGAAGGTATGCAGGATGAATTAAATCGTTATTTAGTGGACCACACTGAGCATTCTAATCCAGGTGGGTATCAGAGTATGGTCCCCTATGTGCGTGTAGCAGGGTATGACAGTCACTAATCATGAAAATACTGTTTTTCTTAATGAGTTTCGTTGGCTTAAGTAGTAGTTTTTCCTATGCGGGTACACTGCAGCCAAAGCAGTTATTAGAAGAAATGTGTGCAGCGATGAGCAGCCAAAGCTATCGCGGCACTTTTGTACATTTACATAATAACAAAATAGAGAGCATGGAAATTGTTCGTCGTAAAAATGATAGTGGTGAGGTGGAAAAATTACTGTCCTTGAATGGCGAAGCCAGAGAAATTATACGAAGAAAAGATGTTGTGACGTGTATATTGCCGAAGTCGCAAAAAGTCACAATTGATAAGTCTCGCCCCGGTAGCCAGCTGCCACTTGCGCTGCCACAGGATTTAAAAAATATTGAGGTATTTTACTCTCTGAGCTTAGATGGAGAGGAGCGAATAGCTGATAATGACAGCTTGATAGTTAGCTTGAAGCCAAAAGACAGCTACCGTTATGGGCATCGAATTTGGGTTGATAAAGCCACAAAGCTGATGGTTAAATCAGATTTACTCGATGAACAAGGAGTTCCCATAGAGCAAATCATGTTTACCAAGCTAGTTTTGGATGACAATTTACCAGATAGTGCTTTTAAGCCAAGCTTAAATGCGGAAGGGTTTAAGCAAGTCGAAGTAGGTAAGGACCGCATGCCGCCGCAAGTAGAATCTGCTTTGAAGTGGCGATTGACTCAAGCACCACAAGGCTTTGTCTTAGTCTCGCATACACGCCAGATGGCTAAATCTAGCCAAGCTCCGGTAGAACATATGGTATTGAGTGATGGTATGGCCTCTGTGTCAGTATTTATCGAGCCTTTAAAGGGTAAGCCTCTTAATGGGGCGAGCCGGATGGGAGCGGTGAATGCTTACGGTTCTGTGAAAGGGGACTTTAAGGTGGTTGTGGTTGGTGAAGTCCCAGCTGCTACTGTTATGTTGATCAACCAACATGTTGAAGCTTTAAAATTGTGATTGAAGAGCTGGCTACGGTCACTGCTTTAGATGAAGGGCATGCTTGGGTGCAAACACAGCGCCAATCTGCTTGTAAAAGTTGTAGTGCTCAAAAAGGCTGTGGTACTTCTGCGGTTGGTAAAGTGATTGGACAACAATACACACAAGTACGCGTACTCAATTCTGCCCAAGCTACCATTGGTGATCTGGTAAAAGTTGGATTGCCAGAAGATATGCTTCTAAAAAGCTCAATGGCTGTTTATATAGTGCCTTTGCTTTTGATGATAGTAGGTGGCGTTACTGCAGATACCTTTTCTGTTGAAAACACCATAGGGCAATGGTTTGCTGTTTTAGGTGCTTTAACAGGTTTAGCTTTAGGGGCTGTTTGGTTAAAGCTGTATGCCGTGAAAATGTCATCTGATGAACGATTTCAGCCAATTGTTATACAAGTTGTACAAGCAGCACCGCAGCCCTCGAACATTAATATTACTCTCTAATTTTTTAATACGTGCATCATTTTTTGGAGGAAATATGCCGCTCAAAACTATGTCTGTAACTAACTTTATTTTAGCTTTATTAATTTTTTTCTCCTCTTCGGTCATTGCTGTTGAATTACCTGATTTCACTGAGTTGGTAGAAAAAAGTGCTCCAGCGGTGGTTAATATCAGTACGACTAAGGCGGTGCAGAAGAGTGCCAATGGCATGCAAATAAGCCCAGAGCAATTAGAGCAGTTAGGGCCATGGGGGGATATGTTAAAGCGCTTTTTTGAAGCGCCAGGTGGACGGCAGCCCCGTGGTCTAGCACCTAACCAAGATCCAGGTCCCTCTCAGCGTCACCATTCCCTAGGATCTGGCTTTATTATTTCGGAAGATGGTTATGTAATTACCAACAACCATGTCGTCGATGGCGCTGACGAGGTCTTGGTTAAGCTTAGTGATAGGCGTGAGCTTGTTGCAGAAGTTATAGGTAAAGATAAAAGCAGTGATATTGCTCTGTTAAAGGTTAATGCGGGTAATTTGCCAGTGGTGCCTTTAGGGCGGTCAAATGAAGTGATGGTAGGGGAGTGGGTGTTGGCAATAGGGTCTCCTTTTGGTTTTGATGCGACAGTGACTGCGGGTATTGTCAGTGCCAAGGGGCGCTCTTTACCCAATGAAAACTATGTGCCTTTTTTACAAACAGATGTGGCCATTAATCCTGGTAATTCTGGGGGCCCTTTATTCAATTTAGACGGGGAAGTCGTAGGAGTTAACTCACAAATATACAGTCGTACAGGCGGTTTTATGGGCTTATCTTTTGCAATACCGATTGATGTGGCGATGGGAGTAGTCGATCAGCTTAAAAATAACGGGAAAGTCTCACGTGGCTGGCTCGGTGTGGCTATTCAAGAAGTCACACGCGATTTAGCTGAAAGCTTTGCCTTGACTAAGCCACAAGGCGCTCTTGTTTCTGGTCTTGTGGGTGGTGGCCCAGCAGAAAAATCGGGTATTTTGCCTGGTGATGTAATTTTAGAGTTTGACGGTAAGAAAGTGCCCCGTTCATCTGCACTTCCTCCCTTGGTTGGGCAAGTAAAAGCGGGAAGTAAGGTTTCTGTTCTTGTACAGCGAGATGGGCGCCCGAAGAAATTACGAGTGATATTGGGTGAGCTAGATACACAGCAAGCCGTAGATAACGAACACCCAGTAGAGCCGTTACAAGGTAGGTTAGGCTTAACGGTCTCAGAGCCTAGTCCAGATGTGCGCAGCGCCTTGAGCGTGAAAAGTGGTGGCGTGCTCGTTAATAGCCTTGTTGCAGGTGGTGCTGCAGAAGCAGGTATCCGCCGTGGTGATGTTATTACGCATGTAAACAACAAGCCTGTAAAAAGCGTTAAGGACTTTGAAAAGAAGGTGAAGGCGTTAAAGAAAAATGCGGTGATACCTTTTCTTGTTGCGCGCCGCTATGGCCGTGAGTTTTTAGCGGTTCGTATCCCTTAGTGCAGAACTTTATTTTATATGGCAGGCCTGAGTGTCACCTGTGTGATGCTCTGCAAAATGAGTTAGAAGCTCTACAGAGTGAACACAGGTTTAGTTTTGATTGGGTGGATGTCGACGAGGATGCTGCTCTTGAGCTTAAATATGGGTTTTTCGTGCCTGTATTGATGTATGAAGGACACAAGGTTTGTCATTATTACCTTGATCAAGAGGCTTTATTGAAAATACTCTCATAAAGCAGGTCATATTCAGCAAAAAGGCAGTGCAATACTGTCTTTTGGCGCTCTGCTGAGGTAGCATTGCGCCCCATGAAGCACATTAGAAATTTCTCCATTATCGCCCATATTGACCACGGCAAGTCGACCATTGCGGATCGTTTTATCCAAGTATGTGGCGGCCTGTCAGACCGTGAAATGGAGGCTCAAGTCCTCGACTCTATGGATTTAGAGCGCGAAAGAGGTATTACTATCAAAGCGCAGTCTGTGTCCTTGGATTATAAGGCGAATGACGGGCAAATTTACCAGATGAATTTCATTGATACCCCAGGGCACGTGGACTTCTCTTACGAAGTATCGCGATCCTTAGCTGCCTGTGACGGTGCGCTTTTAGTGGTAGATGCATCCCAAGGTGTTGAGGCTCAAAGTGTGGCTAATTGCTATACCGCTTTAGAGCAAGGCTTGGAAGTGGTGACTGTATTAAATAAAATTGACTTGCCTGCTGCAGACCCAGAGCGTGTTATTGCAGAAATTGAAGATATCATCGGTGTTGAAGCTCAAGACGCTTTACGAGTTAGTGCTAAAACGGGTTTAGGTATAGATGAACTTTTAGAGTCGATGGTACATCAAATTCCAGCCCCGCAAGGTGAGCCTGATGGTGAACTCAAGGCCTTAATCATTGATTCATGGTTTGATAACTATCTGGGTATTGTTTCATTGGTAAGAGTCGTAGACGGGTCTATTAAGCCAAAGGATAAAATGAAGGTGATGTCTACTGGTCGCAGCTATCAGGTTGAGCATGTTGGCGTATTCACTCCTAAGCGAGTTGAGAAGGATTGTTTAAGTGCGGGTGAAGTGGGTTATATAGTCGCTGGAATAAAGGAAATTGAAGCGGCTCCTGTTGGCGATACACTGACTTTAGAGAAAAATGTTGATGTAGAGCCTTTGCCGGGCTTTCAATCTGTTCAGCCCAGGGTTTTTGCTGGCTTATTTCCTGTCAGCGCCGAAGATTACGATGCTTTTCGTGAAGCGTTGCAAAAGCTACGCTTGAATGATGCTGCACTACATTTTGAACCAGAAAATTCTCAGGCTCTAGGTTTTGGTTTCCGCTGTGGCTTTCTTGGCATGTTGCATATGGAGATCATTCAAGAGCGCCTCGAACGTGAATATGATATCGATTTGATTACAACTGCTCCTACCGTGATTTATCAAGTAGAAACAACCAAGGGTGAAATTTTAGAAATACATAGTCCAAGTGACTTGCCTGAAGTGAATTTTATCGATGAGATTCGTGAACCCATCATTCAGGCTAACATATTAGTCCCGTCTGATTATTTGGGTAATGTGATAGGTTTGTGTGTTGAGAAGCGTGGCGTACAAAAAAACATCCAATACGCAGGTAAACAAGTCCAGCTAACTTATGAAATGCCTATGTCTGAGGTGGTTTTGGACTTTTTTGACCGTCTTAAGTCAGTGAGTCGTGGTTATGCATCGTTTGATTACACTTTTTTGCGTTTCCAAGTTTCAGACTTGGTTAAAGTCGACGTACTTATTAATCAGGAAAAAGTCGATGCTCTAGCAATTATATCCCATCGAGATATCAGTCAGCGCCGAGGCCGCTCTTTAATTGAAAAAATGCAAGAGTTGATTCCTCGACAAATGTTTGATGTGGCCATTCAAGCGGCTATTGGGCAACATGTTGTTGCTCGTACGAATGTCAAAGCTTTACGTAAGAATGTATTAGCTAAATGTTATGGTGGTGATGTAAGCCGAAAGCGTAAGCTGCTAGAGAAGCAAAAAGCGGGCAAAAAACGTATGAAAAATATTGGGCGTGTAGAAGTGCCGCAAGAAGCTTTCTTAGCTGTACTACAAGTGGATAATAAGTAATGCAAATAGATTTTGATTTTTCATTTTACCTCACCTTAGTTACGCTACTTACAGGTATAGTTTTTGCTCTGGATAAGCTGTTATGGGAAAAGAAAAGAAATCCTGGTGGCTTAAACAGTGATGAAGATAAAGCGATTAAAGAACCTGCAATTATAGAGTTTTCAAAATCTTTTTTTCCTGTGCTGCTATTGGTATTGGTGATACGTTCCTTTATAGCTGAACCTTTCAGAATACCTTCGGGCTCGATGATCCCTACTTTGCTTGTGGGGGACTTCTTAGTGGTCAGTAAGTATAGCTACGGTATACGGTTACCCGTGATAAATAAAAAGATAATTCAAGTGGGTGAGCCCAAGCGTGGAGATGTAGCAGTTTTTCGCTATCCAGAGGATCCAACAATAGACTTTATTAAACGAATTGTTGGTTTGCCTGGTGACGTGATTCAATATATAGATAATAGCCTATACATCAACGGTGAGCAGGTAGAGCAAACACTGATGCAGGAAACTACTTATACTGATGTTAGTGGCAAGCTGCATGATTCACTAGTAATGCAAGAAAATTTACTGGGCTTTGAACACCTAATGCAAGAACATAAAGGTAGGCGAGGAATGGGCAATACTTCTGTAAAAGTTCCAGAAGGCCATTATTTTGCTTTGGGTGATAACCGTGATCACAGTAAAGATAGTCGCTTTTGGGGCATGGTTCCTGATGAAAGCTTAGTCGGCAAAGCGCAGTTTATTTGGATGCATTTAGGCTTTGAAAATTTAAATCGAATTGGTACTAAAATTAAATAAGTGGGGATGAAATGAAAACCTTAAAAAAGCAAAATGGTTTGACGATGTGGGGTTGGTTGGTTGTCTTATCTATGGTAGGTATTATTGGGTACGCGGTAATGGCCTTGTATACACCAATAACTAATTATGTGATTTTTGAATCAATAGTGAATGACAAGTTGGTTGCGAATACCGCACTTAAAGATGCAAAGAAGAAAGAAATAGAGAAGGTGTTAGTTAAGAACACTGCCTTTAATAAAGTCCCTTTTTCTCCTGATAAAGAAAATTTGGTAATAAAGGACACTCGAGGCAAAGGTAAGACTGCTGATATACTATTTGAGCAAAGGGTACATTTTATTTGGGATATTTATTTCGTTGTTTCATACAACAAAACAGTCAAAATCGGAGAAGGAGCTAAATAATTGGCTCTTTTAAAAGATATTCAATTAACTGTTGGGTACCAATTTAATAGTATTGAGTTACTAGAATTGGCACTCGTCCACCGTAGCTATCACAAACTTAACAACGAACGCCTAGAATTTCTAGGCGATAGTATTCTCAACTTTACTATAGCGGCTGAACTGTATAGAAAATTCCCCGATGTTCCCGAAGGGGATTTAAGCCGCCTTCGCTCCAGTCTTGTGGATAAGGATACACTGGCAAAGCTGGCGACATCGCTTGGCTTGGGAGAGTATATTAAATTAGGTGGTGGTGAGTTAAAAACGGGGGGCTGGCGTAGAGACTCTATACTCGCTGACGCCACTGAGGCGATCTTTGGCGCTGTCTATGAGGACTCTGGCATTGTAGAGGCCCAAGCTTTAGTGCTTAGCTTATATCAACCGTATCTTGAGAATATTCCCAGTGTTGAAGAGTTAAAAGACGGGAAAACTCGCCTGCAAGAATGGTTGCAGGGGCGTAAATTCCCTTTGCCTCAATATTCAGTAGTGAGTGTTTCTGGAAAATCTCACGATCAAGTTTTTACTATACGTTGCGATGTTGGGTCACATGATTTTAGTGTCGATGCTCAAGGCAAAAGCCGTCGTAAGGCGGAGCAAGAAGCGGCTAAATTGGCCATGAATCAACTTTTGGAAATACAAAAAAAATGACACAACGTTGCGGATATGTCGCCGTCGTCGGCAAGCCTAATGTTGGCAAATCTACTTTAATGAATAGCAGTTTGGGTGTGCGCCTGAGCATTACTACCCATAAACCTCAAACCACTCGCCACCGTATTCTCGGTGTTAAGACGCGTGGTGATAGCCAGTTTGTATTTATCGATACCCCCGGTTTTCACTTAGGTCAGGACAAAGCGATTAACCGCTATATGAATAAGGCGGCAGTTTCTGCTATTCAAGATGTAGATGTTGTGCTTTTTGTCATTCAAGCTATGCGTTGGACTAAGGAAGAAGAGGCTTTGTTACTACGCTTGCAGAATGCTGAAGTCCCAGTGATTGCGGTGATTAATAAAGCTGACCTTTTAACGGACAAGGCTGAGCTATTACCGTTCTTAGCTGAGGTAGGTGAAAAGCACGATTTTGCTCAAATTATTCCTGTGTCTGCTAAAACAAATAAAGGAGTGAGTCAGCTAGAAGATTTGATACGCAGCTTCTTGCCTGAACAGCCACATATCTTTGATGAAGATGATTACACCGATAAGAATATGCGTTTTTTGGCATCAGAGCGTATCCGTGAGCAGTTGTTTTATGTGATGAATGAGGAAATTCCCTATTCATTAACAGTAGAAATTGAACAGTTTGAATCAAACGAAGAGCGTTACTCTATTGGTGCCGTGATTTGGGTAGAGCGTTCTACTCAGAAAGGCATTGTGATTGGTAAAGGAGGCTCGGTCTTGAAAGAAGTGGGGACGCGAGCGCGTAAGTCGATGGCACATTTGTTTGGCAAGCGCGTACACTTAGAACTATGGGTGCGTGTAAAAGAAGGCTGGTCGGATAATGATAAAGCCCTGCATAGCTTGGGCTACGGCGACAACGACTAGCATGGAAGTACTGGGTGCCGCTTATGTACTGCATAAGCGGGCGTATCAAAATACTTCAGCCATTGTTCACTTGCTTACTCAAAATCACGGCCTCGTCGATGCAGTTGCTAAAGGCGCTGCACCTAAACCAGGTAAAGCTCGTTTTAATCTACAGTTTTTTCAGTTATTAGAAACACACTGCAAAGGTAAGGGTGACCTGCTGAGCTTGTATTCATCGGAAGCCATAGGCCAAGCTGCTGTATTGGAAGGTAAGGCGCTATTCTGCGGTCTGTATATCAACGAGCTGTTAAAAGAGCTACTGCCTAAGCACGATGCTGCTCCCGATATTTTTCAGCTCTACCAAACCTTACAAGATGCATTGCGCAGAGCTAACAATAGCGTAGATCTAGAAGTTCTTTTGCGCAGCTTCGAAGTACAGCTTTTAAATGAGCTCGGTTACGGTATACATTTTGTCGAGGCTTTAACGGGTGAAAACTTACAAGAAAATACAGCTTATTATTATCAAATGGAAAAAGGCTTTATACCGCTGACGCAGAGTGATATCCGCAGTAAATCGTATTTTACTGGGAAAGCTTTGCACAACATATCCGCACTAGACTTCAGTCATATAGAAACACGTAAACAAGCTAAATATCTATTGCGCTCGGTGATCAACCATCATCTAGGTAGCAAGTCATTAAAGTCTCGGGAGCTATTTCAATGAGCGACACTTTGCATAGTCTACATGATGCTGCATTACAGATTTTATTAGCGCCTTGCCCTCAGCAAAAAATTGACCGGGGTATTGAGGTTGCTAAAGCATGGCATGCTGGAAAGCTGGGTTTAGAAAATCAGGCGACAGTTGTACCATTGCAAACGCCTGGCCGACCAGCGCAGCCTGAACTTTTGTCGCCACAAGATATGCCCCGGCGGCGAATGAATACGGTTAAAGGTCGCACAGTTTTAATACATGCAGTTGCACATATTGAGTTCAATGCCATTAACCTTGCTTGGGATGCAGTCTATCGTTTTCGTGATATGCCAAAGTCTTATTATGATGATTGGATTTCTGTTGCCTTAGATGAGTCTCGTCACTTTGATATGCTCAATGGGTACTTGATGGGACAGGGCAGTTTTTACGGCGAGTTTCCCGCCCATAACGGGCTATGGGATATGGCGATTAAAACGGATTACGATGTCATGGTACGTATGGCCCTAGTACCCCGTGTGCTCGAAGCTAGGGGCTTGGATGTTACCCCTGCGATGTTAGAGAGGTTGCGTGCTGCAGGTGACCTTGAGGCAGTAAAGCTACTGGAAATCATACTTGAAGAAGAAATAAACCATGTGCGCATTGGCACACGCTGGTACCACTATTGTTGTGAGCAGCGCGGTGTAGATAAATTACAAACCTTTATGGACTTGATTGAATCAGTACAATCAAAGCCCAAGGGGCCATTCAATGTAGAGGCGCGTTTATTGGCGGGCTTCGAGCAAGACGAATTAGATTATTTAGAGGAACTTCAATAAATGTTTTCAATTATTGAGCGTATTGCCCAAGAGCTGGGTTTACAGGTTAAGCAAATAGAAGGTGCAGTAGAGTTATTAGACGGTGGTGCAACGGTACCGTTTATTGCCCGATATCGAAAAGAGATGACGGGTGAGATGGATGATAGCCAATTGCGTATTATGGAAGAGCGACTGACCTATTTACGTGAACTTGACGTACGTCGCGATGCGATTCTTAAGAGTATTGAAGAGCAGGGCAAGCTCAGCGACAGCTTAAAAACGTCGATACTTAGCGCAGAGACAAAAACACAACTTGAAGACCTGTATTTACCCTATAAGAAAAAGCGTCGTACCAAGGGGCAGACGGCGATTGAAGCCGGTTTATTACCGTTGGCGGAAAGCTTGTTTGATAATCCAGAATTAGATCCGCAACAGGAAGCGGATAAATACTTGTCTGAGGATGCGGATAACCCCGTGGCGGATACAAAAGCGGCCCTTGATGGCGCGCGTTATATATTGATGGAACGCTTTGCTGAAGATGCTGTCTTGCTTGATGCTGTGCGTACGGAAGTGCGTAATAACAGCCAGTTAAAAGTGACTGTCGCCAAGGGACAAGAGACCGAAGGGGCGAAGTTCCAAGACTACTTTGACTATTCAGAACCACTTAATAAAGTGCCCTCTCACCGTATGCTAGCCGTTTTGCGTGGACGCAACGAGGGCGTTCTGCGTTTAGAACTGGCAATGGCCGAGGAAGGGCAGCCACACCCTTGCGAGTCTATGGTTGCTTCTCATGTAGGTATCAGTCACCGAGGGCGCCCAGCAGATGATTGGCTCAAGCAAGTGGCCAGCTGGACCTGGTCGGTGAAGCTGGCCTATCAAATTGAATCAGAGCTGATCAGTGAGAAGCGCACAGAAGCCGATGCGGAAGCCATCAAGGTCTTTGCGAGTAACCTTAACGATCTACTGCTTGCTGCACCGGCAGGGCCACGCACGACCTTGGGCTTAGACCCAGGCTATCGCTCGGGTGTGAAAGTAGTGATTGTCGGGGCAACAGGAAAAATTCTAGATCACTGCGCGATCTACCCCCATGCGCCGCAAAACCAGTGGGATAAGTCTATCGCTACCTTGGCCGCCCTATGTGCCAAGCATAAAGTGGAGCTAGTCAGTATCGGCAACGGCACTGCCTCTCGCGAGACGGACAAGTTGGCTGCGGAGCTAATGAGTAAATACGCTGAGCTCAAGCTAACCAAGATTATGGTGAGTGAAGCGGGTGCCTCGGTGTACTCCGCCTCTGAATTTGCTGCGAAAGAATTCCCTGATTTAGACGTGACAATTCGTGGCGCAATTTCTATTGCTAGACGTTTGCAAGACCCCTTGGCAGAGCTAGTGAAGATTGAGCCTAAGGCGATTGGTGTAGGCCAGTACCAGCACGATGTTAATCAAGTACAGCTGGCTAAGGGCTTGGACGCCGTGGTGGAAGATTGTGTGAACGCGGTAGGTGTAGATTTAAATACCGCCTCGGCACCCTTGTTATCCCGCGTGTCAGGTATCACACAAACTACAGCATCTAATATCGTCGACTTCCGCGAGCAGAACGGCTTCTTTGACACGCGTAAGCAACTGCTAGACGTACCACGCCTAGGGCCAAAGGTGTTTGAACAAGCTGCAGGCTTTCTGCGCATAATGAAGGGCACTGACCCCTTAGATGCCTCTTGTGTACACCCTGAATCCTATAAGGTCGTGAAAGCCATCGCTAAAGACAGTGGTCGCGATGTGAAAAGCATCATCGGCGACCTGACGTTCCTGCGTCAAATTAAAGTAGCGGATTATGTTTCTGAAAAGGTCGGTGAGCTTACTTTAAAAGATATTATTAAAGAGCTAGAAAAGCCCGGTCGCGATCCACGTCCCGAGTTTAAGACGGCAGAATTTAAAGACGGCATCGAGAAAATATCCGACCTCAAAGAAGGTATGACCCTAGAAGGCGTAGTCACCAACGTCACCAACTTCGGCGCCTTTGTAGACGTGGGTGTACACCAAGATGGCTTGGTACATATCTCCGCCTTATCTTACGAGTTCGTTAAAGATCCACGCGAGGCAGTGAAAGCGGGGCAGATTGTGAAGGTCAAGGTCATGGAAGTAGACGTGCATCGCAAGCGTATTGCGTTGACTATGCGCTTGGATGATAAACCTGGGGAAGCGGTGGCGAATAATCGTGGTTCGGCTAAGCCTGTGCGAGTTAAGCAGAAGCCACAGAGACAGCAGCAGTCTAGCCAGCAGGGTGGGGCTATGGCGGATGCTTTGTTGGCGGCGCTGAAGAAGTAGGGTTTTGTAGCTTATCCGCATTGGTGTGTGGATAGGCTAGGGGTGAGGGAAAGTACCTTCTAAGTAGCTTGGGGCAAAGGTGTTCTTTGTAGCTTTGGGGGAGCCGGTCTCGCTTCCATTCAGCTGGATAGAGGATACACCAGTCAATAAAGTAAGCTAATGAAACTACAAAATCATAGGCCTCTTTATGAGGAAGGCGAGTTTTAATTCTTACCCTTTTGAAAACCAAGTCGTTTTCTTTTCGGTTGCTTAGCAGGTTGTACTCAAGCTGAAAAACAATGCCTTCTGCTTTCCACTCAAAATCATTTAGCGACTTATAAGTGATTAGCTTTTCTCTGAACTTCTCTGATGCTTGTATGCCATCCCATAGTTTTTTAAGGTTGACCATGTGAGAGTATCTAACGCAGCAGCTAATGTAATATTGGTGAAGTCTTTTTTTATTTGCAGGTGAGTCAAAATCTGGTTTTAGATGTAGTGCTTTTAGCATGTCTAAAGCGTTTACGGATTTCTTCCATTCTTCGTTATTCATGACTATCTATTGAATAAGAATAAATTTACTAAAGTACCAGCCAAAGCAACCTTAACAGTCTGAGCCTTAACCTGAGTCCCCAAACTTTCATCAATCCCCAACTCCACAACCTCACTCCTTCCATCATCAAACACCGCATAATAAT
>CAZBWS010000010.1:0-10415 GCA_964495705.1 uncultured Gammaproteobacteria bacterium | reverse complement strand
TCAATCCCCAACTCCACAACCTCACTCCTTCCATCATCAAACACCGCATAATAATGCGCAGCCTCATCCCAATCCGAAAGCACCACTCGAGAGTACTCCTTCCCCTCATGTGTAAACACATGCTGAGCAGGCCGATGGGTATGCCCATGAATCATATGTTGCAGCTGATGGCGCTGAAAAGCGTCAACCACCGCATTCTGATTTACATCCATAATCTCAGCTGATTTTTGCTTCGTCGCTTCGGTGGTTTTCTCACGTATCTCTTGGGCATATTGAATACGCCCATAAAGACTCTTGCTTAAAACTTCCTGCTGCCAGGAGGGCTCTCGTACCATCGCTCTAAAGTTCTGGTAGTCGATATCGTCGGTGCACAGCGTATCGCCATGTAGTAATAGGGTAGGCTGGCCGTATAGGTCAATAACTGCCTCATCACCCAATAGCGCTATACCGTACTCTTTAGCAAAGCCTTGCCCCACGAGAAAATCTCGATTGCCATGCTGGAAGTAGAGCTTAACGCCAGACTGCCCTAGCTGTTTTAATGCGGATAAGCTGTTGTTGATGCCTGTGGTGGGGGTGTCGTCACCGATCCAAAATTCAACAAAGTCTCCAAGGATATATAACGCATCGGCTGTACGTGCGATCTCGCTTGCGCAGAGTTCGACAAAGCCTTGGTTTAAATCTTGGCGAGTGGGTTTGAGGTGTAGGTCGGAGATGAAGAGGGTGTGTGCCATAGAGGGAAATCCCGGCCGAGGCCGGGATGACTGTTCTTTAAACGATTTCAGCAGAGATGATTTGTACATCTTCAACCGGTACGTCACCATGGCCTTGGCGAGTGGTTGTGCTCACGCCTTCGATGGCTTTTACTGTGTCCATGCCGTCAGTCACTTTAGCAAATACGCAGTAGCCAAAGCCCTGTGAAGTTTCGCTAGTAAAGTCCAAGAAGCCATTGTGCTTGGTGTTGATAAAGAACTGGCTAGAGGCTGAATGTGGATCGGGTGTACGTGCCATGGCAAGTGTACCAATCTCGTTGCTTAGGCCGTTGTTGGCTTCGTTTTTGATGTTGTCACGCGTGGCCTTTTGAACCATGCCTTCTTCAAAGCCGCCGCCTTGAATCATGAAGTTAGGGATGACACGGTGGAAGATAGTGCCGTTGAAGTGGCCGTCTTCGACATATTGTTTGAAGTTTGCACAGGTTAACGGCGCTTTGTCTTCGAATAGTTCAATAGTGATATCACCGTGGTTGGTGGTTAGCTTGATCATTTTGTTGCTTCCTTCGAGTCTGTTGTTGGCTCAGTTTCAGTAGTTATGCGGGTGACAGAATTAATAACGACCGCCTGTGCAGGTAGGTTCTGGAAGCGACCAGAGCGTACGGTGCGGGTGTAGCGGATTTTGTCCATGGTATCTAGACCTTCAGTAACCTTGCCAAATACGGCATAGCCCCAGCCGCGCTGATCTTTACTGCGAAAGTCTAGGTTGTTATTGTTTTTTACGTTGATGAAAAACTGTGCGGTGGCCGAGTGCGGGTCACCCGTACGCGCCATGGCGATGGTGCCGCGAGTATTTTTCAGACCATTGTCGGCTTCGTTCTTGATCGGTGCTTGAGTGGTTTTTTTGTTTTGTTGTAAATCAAAGCCGCCACCTTGGATCATGAAGTTTGAAATCACGCGATGGTAAAGAGTGTCGGTGTAAAAACCTGAGTCTACATAGCTTAAAAAATTAGCCACCGTATTGGGGGCTTTTGCGGCGTTTAGTTCAATCACCATGTCGCCTAGGCTAGTGCTCATTCTTACCTTGGGGTTGTCAGCGGCAAAGCTGTATGCGGATAGGCTGAAAAGTACAGTGCCAGCGATAATGTGAGTTAATAATTTCATGGTTTAAGCTTCCTCGCGCTGAATGCACGCTTCTAGGGTGTTTTGCATTAATAGGGCGACCGTCATAGGGCCGACGCCGCCGGGTACAGGTGTGATAAAACCCGCACGTTGCTTGGCTGCATCAAACTCAACATCGCCACATAACTTACCATTTTCTAGGCGATTAATGCCCACGTCAATAACCACCGCGCCGTCTTTAATCCACTCACCCTTCACAAAATTAGGGATGCCTACACCAGCGACGACGATATCGGCAGCGCCAACCTTGCCTGCCAAGTTCTTCGTTTTACTGTGACAAACCGTTACAGTAGCACGGGCTAAAAGTAGCTCTAGAGCCATGGGACGGCCGACAATATTTGATGCACCAACAATCACCGCGTCTTTCCCCATCACCTCAATGCCCGTGGTCTCTAGTAGCTTCATGACGCCATAGGGAGTACAGGGACGTAGGGTGGGGCGTTTTTGTGCGAGGCGGCCAAAATTATAGGGGTGAAAGCCGTCAACGTCTTTGCTGGGATTGATGGTTTCAATGACTTTGTCTGCGTCGATGTGCGCAGGTAATGGCAATTGTACTAATATGCCATCAATTAGTTCATCCGCATTTAATGTGTCGATAAGGCTAAGTAGCTCAGTTTCTGAGGTTGCTGCAGGTAAAATGTGCGCGGTGGACTCAATGCCAACATATTCACAAGCTTTACGCTTGTGCCCAACATAGACTTGAGAGGCGGCATCGTCACCGACTAATACAACGGCTAAGCCTGGAGCGCGCTTGTTTTCGCCTGTGCGCTGCTCTACGCGTTGTTTAACGGCCTCTTTAACTTGTGCGGATACGGCTTTGCCGTCAATTAATGTAGCGCTCATGGTGTTCTCACAACTTCGCTGATGAATGAGCGCGGATTTTCGCATGACGACAGCCGTATTTCTAATGCTTTCTTGCACTTATTATATGGCGTAAATAAGCGATCAAAAAAATACACAAAAGAATGTAAAATTTTTCAAATTAACATTGACGAAAAGCTACGTGCTGCGTATTATCCGCCCCGTAAACAAGTCGGGGCATAGCGCAGCCTGGTAGCGCAACTGCTTTGGGAGCAGTGGGTCGGGAGTTCGAATCTCTCTGCCCCGACCATTTACAGACTTAGAGTAGTGTTCGGTCTTTGCGCTCGTAGCTCAACCGGATAGAGCATCGCCCTTCTAAGGCGAGGGTTGCAGGTTCGAGTCCTGCCGGGCGCGCATACTCTAAAAATGTAATAATGTTTGCGAATAATTGTGGTGAGCGTAGCTCAGTTGGTAGAGCCCTGGATTGTGATTCCGGTGGTCGTGGGTTCGAGCCCCATCGTTCACCCCATAATTATTTTACAATTTGAAGTAGATATACCTGCGAGTGTGGTGAAATTGGTATACACGCCAGATTTAGGTTCTGGTGTCGCAAGACGTGAGAGTTCGAGTCTCTCCACTCGCACCATTTTATAAGGCATTGAAATATATTTTCACTGCTTGAGGTGAAAATCCTTACAATAGCTTGCTCAGAGAATATCTCGGCAAGCTTTTTTTGTATTTGGGCTACGCGCAGTGTCTATGCGTAGCTGCTAATGAGGTGTTACATGCAAGTTACCGTTGAAACTACTCAAGGCCTAGAACGCAAAATGTCGGTTCAGGTTCCTGCTGAAAAGTATAATGAAGCATTTAATGCTCGCATTGCTCAAATTGCTCGTACGGCAAAGATTTCAGGCTTCCGTCCAGGCAAAGTGCCATTAAAGGTCGTTAAGCAGCAGTACGGTGGACAAGCCACGCAAGAGACCTTGTCTGAATTAATTCAAATGTCTTTGGGGCAAGCTATCACGCAGGAAAAGCTGAACCCTGCAGGTTATCCTCAAATCGACTCTACTGACTTAAGTGATGCAGGTGAGCTATCTTTCACTGCTTCTTTTGAAGTGTATCCAGAGATTGAGCTAGCCGATGCTGGCAAGCTAAAGGTTGAGCGTATTAGCTCTGAAATCACTGATGCAGACGTTGATACGATGTTAGAGACACTGCGTAAGCAACGTGCTGAATTTAACGACGTTGAGCGCGCAGCGGCTGACGGCGATCAAGTGACGGTTGATTTTGTCGGCACGATCGACGGCGAAGAATTTACTGGTGGAAAGGGTGACAATGTTGCATTGACGCTGGGTTCTGGTCAAATGATTCCTGGCTTTGAAGATCAGGTTGTTGGTATGAAGGCCGGTGAAGAGAAGACGATCGACGTTACTTTTCCTGCAGATTACAACAAAGAAGATTTACAGAATAAAGCAGCACAATTTGCTATTACTGCACATAAGGTCGCTGAGCAGACGCTGCCAGAAGTTGATGCTGATTTTGTTAAGGCCTTCGGTGTTGAAGACGGTGATGTGGCTAAACTACGTGAAAACCTCACTCAGCACATGCAGCGTGAACTTGAGCAGAAGGTCAAATCTAAGTCTAAGACCGCTGTTATGGACAGCTTGATTGAGCAGAATCCAGTTGAAGTACCTGCCTCTTTGGTGACACAAGAAATCCAGCGCTTGAAAGAGCAGGCTTTCCAGCAGTTTGGCGGCAATGCGCCTATCAAGCTTGAAGACTTTCCTGATGAGCCTTTCCAAGAAGATGCGTCACGCCGCGTGAAGCTAGGCTTGTTGTTGGGTGAGATTATCAAGCAGCAAGATTTGAAGGCGGATGCGGATAAAGTTAAAGCGATGATTGAGCAAATGTCGTCTAGCTATGAGCAGCCAGAGCAAGTGGTCAATTATTACTATGAAAACCCTCAGATGCTACAAAGCATAGAATCTGTCGTGGTTGAAGATCAAGCTGTTGAGTGGGTTATGTCTCAAGCTAAAGTGACAGAGTCAAATGTTAGCTTTGACGAGCTGATGAAGGAAGAAGCCCAGTAGGCTACTTTTTAATCGCTGAACAAGCCCGCTTTTACAGCGGGCTTTTTTGTGTATAAATATATGTGCTTTATCGGCATATCTGCATTGAATAGTGACAAATAACCACTATGTCTGCTGCAAGATTTAATATCATGGGTAATTTAGCTTTTCGCCTTGTTTCCCCTGACGCTAAAATGATGTCTAATAGACAATAATTACATACACCTACTGAAAGGCAGACAATGCACGATTTAAATAAAGATATTATCGCTCAATTGGTCCCCATGGTCGTAGAGCAGACAGCTCGTGGCGAGCGCTCTTATGATATCTATTCTCGCTTATTAAAAGAGCGTGTGATTTTTCTAGTGGGCCAAGTAGAAGACCATATGGCGAATCTAGTGGTAGCTCAAATGCTGTTTTTAGAAGCAGAGAACCCCGATAAAGATATTTCTTTATATATTAACTCACCTGGTGGTTCTGTCACTGCGGGTATGTCTATTTACGATACGATGCAGTTTATTAAGCCTAATGTGAGTACATTGTGTACGGGTCAGGCGTGCAGTATGGGCGCTTTCCTTCTAAATGCGGGGGCAGAGGGTAAGCGCTTCGCACTGCCCAATGCTAGCGTGATGATTCATCAACCATTGGGCGGTTTTCAAGGTCAAGCGACAGATATAGACATTCACGCTAAAAATATTCTTCAGACTAAGCAGCGCTTAAATGAGCTTATGGCTAAGCATAGTGGTCAGCCTTATGAGCAATTATGTCAGGACACTGAGCGCGATAACTTCATGACGGCAGACGAGGCAAAAGCCTATGGCTTGATTGATGAGGTGATTAGTTCACGCTAAGCCCGCGTTCATCCTGCTTTTTTGTGGCTTTGTCAGCTATTGTCCAATCCATTGCCCTCATGCAGTGCGGCTGTTGACTTTGTTGACTCAAAAGCAAACAATCTTACTATACTTATATATAGACCTTACCCTTAGCGGGCGAGGCTAAGAACCCATTCGAGGCTAACTCATCATGAGTGATACCACAGACGATAAAGATAACGGCAAACTACTCTACTGCTCATTTTGCGGAAAAAGTCAGCATGAAGTTCGCAAGCTCATAGCCGGCCCTTCCGTATTTGTATGCGATGAGTGTGTGGATCTATGCAATGATATTATTCGTGAAGAACTGCAAGAGCAGACCAGCGCTGAGCGTACGGATTTGCCGAAGCCGAAAGAGATTAAAGATAAGCTAGATGACTATGTCATCGGCCAAGAACGTGCAAAACGCGTACTTTCTGTTGCTGTATACAATCATTACAAGCGACTTGAAGTGGGCGCTCAAGATAATGATGTTGAACTGGCAAAAAGCAATATATTGCTAATTGGCCCCACCGGTTCAGGTAAAACCTTATTGGCAGAAACCTTAGCTCGCCAGCTAGATGTGCCGTTTACCGTTGCTGATGCCACGACATTGACTGAGGCAGGTTATGTGGGTGAAGACGTTGAAAACATTATTCAGAAGCTATTGCAAAAATGTGACTACGATGTAGAAAAGGCGCAAACGGGTATTGTGTATATCGATGAGATAGACAAAATCTCCCGCAAAGCAGATAACCCTTCTATTACCCGTGATGTGTCGGGTGAGGGTGTACAGCAAGCCTTACTGAAGCTGATAGAAGGTACAGTTGCCTCCGTGCCCCCTCAAGGTGGTCGTAAACACCCTCAGCAAGAGTTTTTACAAGTCGATACCTCGAATATTCTATTTATTTGCGGTGGCGCTTTTGCAGGCTTGGATAAACTGATTCGCTCGCGCTCAGAAAAGGGTGGTATTGGTTTCTCTGCTGAAGTGAAAGGTAAAGAGGAAGAGCTTAGTATTGGTGAAACGCTGCATGATGTAGAACCTGAAGATCTCGTTAAATACGGCCTGATTCCCGAGTTTATTGGTCGCTTGCCGATGGTTGCAACTCTCGAAGAGTTGGATGAAACCGCATTAATTGAAATCTTAACAAAACCTAAGAATGCCATTATCAAGCAGTTCCATCGCCTGTTTGATATGGAAGGTGTTGATATAGAATTTCGCCCAGAGGCTTTGAGTGCTATTGCGCAAAAAGCGATGGAGCGTAAGACTGGCGCACGAGGGCTGCGTACGATTTTAGAGACTGTATTGCTGGATACCATGTACGAAGTACCGTCAATGGACGAGCTGAGCAAAGTCGTTATAGATGACGCAGTTATCCGTGGCGACTCAGAGCCTTATATGATCTATGAAAATGCGGATTTCAAAAAAGCCGCATCCTCTGACGAGTAGAATTAATATAAAGCCCTGTATGGTCTATAAATAGGCAATGCAGGGTGTTAGTTTGTTTTATGCAGTCTTAACAGCAGTCTTGCTTCGCACTTGAAATAAACCTAATCAACCATAGTAAAGCAGCATGCTTTATTGTTCCCATAAGGGGGAATCCCGTGCCTGATAAAAACATCCATTTACCTGTACTACCACTACGTGACGTTGTGGTATATCCGCATATGGTCATTCCGCTATTTGTAGGGCGTGAAAAATCCATAGAAGCACTCAATGCCGCTATGAATAACAACAAGCAAATTTTGCTAGTGGCCCAAAAGAGCGCTGAAATTGATGACCCAAGCATGGAAGATACCTATGATGTGGGCACGTTGGCAACAATTTTGCAGTTATTGAAATTACCCGATGGGACGATCAAAGTCTTAGTAGAAGGCGTGCAACGGGCCAAAGTGGAGTCCTTGGAGTCGACAGGTGACTTTTATACAGGGACAGTCACTGGTATTGACGATGAGCATGCCGAAGAGCGTGAGTCAGAAGTATTGAGTCGGACCCTTATGGATTTGTTTGACCAGTATGTAAAGTTAAATAAAAAAGTTCCACCTGAAGTTCTCACGTCATTGGCTGGTATCGATGAACCCTCTCGGCTTGCGGATACCGTCGCTGCGCATATGTCTTTAAAGCTTGAAGAAAAGCAGGGCGTATTAGAAATTATTGATGTTCGCGCGCGTATGGAGCATCTGATGAGCTTAATTGAAGCTGAATTAGATCTGCTACAAGTAGAAAAGCGTATTCGTGGGCGCGTCAAGCAACAGATGGAGAAGAGTCAGCGCGAATACTATTTGAATGAGCAAATGAAGGCTATTCAAAAAGAGCTGGGTGAGTTTGGTGAAGAGGGCAGTGAGTTAGAAGAGCTTGCCACGCGTATTGAATCTGCAGGTATGGGGGCTGAAGCAAAAGAGAAGGCCTTGGCAGAACTGAAAAAGCTTAAGATGATGTCACCGATGTCTGCTGAGGCAACCGTGGTACGCAACTATATAGATACTCTCTTAGACCTGCCTTGGAAAAAGCGCAGTAAGATTAAGGCAAATCTTGCTAAAGCACAGGACGTATTAGATGAGCAGCACTATGGCCTGGAAAAAGTTAAAGAGCGCATACTAGAGTATTTGGCCGTTCAGCAGCGGGTACGTAAGCTCAAAGGGCCTATACTGTGCTTAGTGGGGCCGCCGGGGGTAGGTAAAACTTCTTTAGGTCAGTCAATTGCAGAGGCAACCGGGCGTAAATTTACGCGCATGGCCTTGGGTGGTGTGCGTGACGAGGCTGAGATCCGTGGTCATCGTCGTACCTATATTGGTGCCATGCCAGGAAAAATCGTACAAAATTTAAGTAAAGTCGGTACAAAAAATCCTTTATTTCTATTGGATGAAATCGATAAAATGGCTACGGATATGCGTGGTGACCCCGCTTCCGCATTGTTAGAGGTGCTTGACCCAGAGCAGAATAACTCTTTCAACGACCATTATTTGGAAGTGGATTATGACTTATCTGATGTCATGTTTATTGCGACATCGAATAGCATGAATATTCCAGGTCCATTACTGGATCGTATGGAAGTGATTCGTATACCTGGTTATACCGAGCAAGAAAAAATTAAAATTGCCGAACGTTACTTGTTACCTAAGCAAATTAAGGACAACGGTCTAAAAGAAGGTGAGCTCGAAGTTGAGCTTGAGGCGATGCGAAGTATTGTTCGTTTATATACCCGTGAAGCCGGTGTGCGTAGTTTGGAGCGCGAGCTGTCGAAGGTATGCCGAAAAGTGGTTAAGGCTGTTTTGCTAAAAGAGAAATCCGGCAAGGTCGTCGTGACGGCTGACAGTTTAGAAGAATATTTAGGTGTGCAGCGCTTTAGTTATGGTGAGGCCGAATCAGAGGCGCAAATAGGTCAGGTAACTGGCCTCGCTTGGACTGAGGTGGGTGGCGAATTATTGTCTATTGAAAGTGCTCTAGTGCCGGGTAAGGGCAAGCTGAATTACACAGGACAGCTTGGTGATGTGATGCAGGAGTCTATTCAAGCAGCCATGACTGTGGTGCGAGGGCATGCGAAAATTTTAGGTATTGCTGATGACTTCCATGAAAAGAAAGATATCCATGTACACGTGCCTGAGGGTGCTACGCCGAAAGATGGTCCTAGTGCGGGTATTGCAATGTGTACATCATTGGTGTCTATACTCACTGATACGCCAGTTCGACACGATGTTGCAATGACGGGTGAAATTACCTTGCGTGGAGAAGTGTTGCCAATTGGTGGTTTAAAGGAAAAGCTATTGGCTGCCCATCGAGGTGGTATTAAAACGGTATTAATACCCGAACAAAACCGTAAAGATCTTGCCGATATTCCCTCTGATATTTTAGATGTTTTGGAGGTCAAGCCTGTTAAGTGGGTTGATGAGGTGTTGGAGGAAGCCTTGGTAAGTAGTCCTTATAAGGCGGTTATAGATACTGAGGGTGATACTGATGTGAAAAAAACTGAAGTCACAACAGAAGAAGTGCGTCACCATTAAGCGGCTTTTAAAAATAAGTAATACTAAGTATAACAAGTGCTTAGGTCAGCTTTGTAATATAAGGTTTATGAGTGCTTAATGTGAGCGCTGAAAATAAACAGACGTACTGTATTGACAGCTTTTTAAAAGCCTTGGTATAAAGCGCCTACGCCATTGCTCGAAGAGTTGTATCGGCAACAAGTAATGATTAACTCACTGCTTGTTTTTTAAGTTATTAATTTACAGTTTTTTTATAAATAGCCTTTTCAAGGGCTTTATTTTTATTTGCCAAACTGTATGCTAGCACTCTTCTAATTTTTGTACGCATCCAGGGTGGATGCTATTTTGTAAATTAACTTATCGGAATTTATTGATATGAAAAAAACTGAATTTGTTGAAGCGGTTGCTGCTTCTGCTGAAATTTCTAAAGTAGACGCTGCTGCAGCTGTTGAAGCTGTATTAAATGTAGTGACTGACGCGCTTAAAGCGGGCGACCAGGTTACTCTAACTGGCTTCGGTTCTTTCCTTGTACGTGAGCGTGATGCTCGCACGGGTCGTAACCCACGTACTGGCGAAGAAATTCAAATTGCTGCGTCTAAAGTTCCTTCGTTTAAGGCTGGCAAAGCGCTTAAGGATGCTTTAAACTAGCGCGCCTTCGCTAGGGTGACTTACCAGCCTCCCTAGCACTTGGTTGTTTAGCTCAGCTGGGAGAGCATCGCCCTTACAAGGCGAGGGTCGCAGGTTCGAGCCCTGCAACAACCACCAATAAGGAGCGGTAGTTCAGCTGGTTAGAATACCGGCCTGTCACGCCGGGGGTCGCGGGT
>CAZBWS010000009.1:26669-43596 GCA_964495705.1 uncultured Gammaproteobacteria bacterium | reverse complement strand
GTATGGAGCCCTTATCTTTTAATTTTTCTATTCAGCCTAGGCATCTACCTGAGCATCGGCTTACGCGGCATTAGCTTGCGCTGGATTCCTCGTTCCCTCGCCCTTCTATGGCAGGGTCGCAAGAGCAGCGAATCAGAAGGAGATATTACCCCCTTCCAATCCTTAATGACCGCTCTATCCTCGACAGTCGGTACCGGTAATATTGCAGGTGTTGCAGTAGCTATCGCTATTGGTGGCCCAGGCGCTATTTTCTGGATGTGGGTGACCGCATTGATCGGCATGGCAACCAAGTACTCCGAGAGTTTATTGGGTGTGCACTTTCGCGAAAAAAATAGCTTAGGCAAACACGTTGGCGGGCCGATGTACTACATCAAGAATGGCCTAGGAAAAAACTGGATGTGGCTGGCGGTATTGTTCGCCTTCTTTGGTTCCATTACTGCTCTAGGCATAGGTAATGCAGTACAAGCAAATGAGGTTACCAATTCAGTAATCAAAACCTTTTCTCTAGGCTCCCTTGAAGACAGTAGCTTACGTCTAGGTATTGGTATCATCATGTCAGTACTGGTCGCCTGCGTTATCCTCGGTGGCATCAGCCGCGTTGGTGCAGTCGCTGCCAAGCTAGTGCCCTTAATGGCCTTCTTCTACGTTGCTGGCGCCTTATTAATTCTAGGATTGAATGCGGATAAGCTACCCGCCGCCTTTGCACTAATCTTTGACAGCGCTTTTAATGGCACGGCAGCCACTGGCGGCTTTGCTGGAGCCGCTATTCAAAAGGCAGTTCAAATGGGCATTGCTCGTGGCGTCTTTTCAAACGAATCTGGCATGGGCAGCGCGCCTATCGCCCACGCAGCGGCACAAACCAACGACCCTGTACAGCAAGCCAGTATTGCCATGCTCGGCACCTTTATCGACACTATTATTATCTGCACCATGACCGCCCTAGTGATTGTGGTCACCGGCGCTTGGAGCAATGGTGAAAGTGGCGCGGTACTATCCGCCTCTGCTTTTGCCGCAGGCATGCCCGGCGGCGATTACATCGTCACTATTGGTTTGGCCGTTTTCGCCTTTACCACGCTCATCGGTTGGAGCTACTACGGCGAGCGCTGTATTGAATTTCTATTTGGCCCCAAAGCCATTACGCCCTATCGTATCGTCTGGGTTATTGTTATCCCTTTAGGCGCTTATCAAAAACAGGGCTTGATTTGGGGTATGGCGGATATACTCAACGGCCTTATGGTCTTTCCGAACTTAATTGCAGTGGCCTTATTAAGCCCCCTAGTATTCAAACTAACCCGTGAATACATTGCTAACCAAACGTAAACTAAACATGATCTCTGTACCTGCCGACTTAAAAAATTCCGTCGCCCTCGCCCTGCAAGAAGATGTACAAGGTGGCGATGTTAGCGCCCAATTGATTCCTGCACAGCAACAATCTAAGGCGCGTATTATTTGCCGTGAAGCAGCGACCATCTGTGGCACACCCTATGCGGACGAAGTTTTTAAACAAGTCGACCCCAGTATAAAAGTTGTATGGCATGTACAAGATGGCGAGCAAGTGAATGCGGATAGCCTGCTATGCGAGCTAGAAGGCAATAGCCGCTCGCTGCTCACCGCTGAACGCTGTGCCTTAAATTTTATTCAAAGCTTGTCTGGCACAGCCAGCACAGTGGCGCGCTATGTTGCCGAAGTCGCCGATACCGAAGTCAAGTTGCTCGATACTCGCAAAACTATTCCTGGTTTACGCCTAGCGCAAAAATACGCAGTGGCCTGTGGTGGCGGGCACAACCACCGTATTGGGTTGTTTGATGCTTTCCTTATCAAAGAAAACCACATCGCCGCCGCGGGCAGTATCACCGCTGCCATTCAAGCGGCTCGCGAGCTTGCTCCAGATTTATTGTGTGAAATTGAAGTAGAAAATTTTAATGAGCTGGCCGAGGCCAATACCGCAAAACCAGACCGAATTATGCTGGACAACTTCAGCTGTGCCGACATGACAAAGGCGGTTCAAGAAAAACCCACTGGCATGCAATACGAAGCGTCTGGGGGCATTACCCTAAGCAATCTAAAGGCTGTAGCAGAAACGGGTGTCGACTATATCTCCCTTGGATGCCTAACTAAAGATCTGCAATCAGTGGATCTCTCTATGCGCTTTGTGGACTGAGTGGCATTGCTGTAAAACAGCCCGTCTGTGCATGGTGAAAAATTTAGGGTCTACATGGCCCTGTAACCATGTGATCGCATCCGCTTCACTAGAGCAAACCTTAAAGGGGTATTGAGGTTGATTATAATAAGCGTACATCCGCATTAAATGCTTTTCTATGCTGCCCCTGGGTACCACTGCAACCGCACTAATAGCATCTGTGACTACTTTACTCCGCGTGAAGCGCATCGCATCTGCATCTAAACTCAAAACACGCCTTGCCTTACATAGCTGGGGAAATTTAATCCCAGGATAAAACACCGCATACTGATCAAGAAACAACTGAAAAGCACTCTCAACATTCGTGTAGCTGACCCCTTCTGTTGCGCCCAAATCAATCACTAATACGCCATCCTCACGTACCTCAACACTGGGCTGCGCGGTCAGTGTATGAGCGGTGTGCTCACGCTGTACTAAACGCTGGTCTACCAACTCCCACAACTGGTTAATTTGATCCGTATCATAGGGGTACGATCCGCGCGCCAAAGTGTACTCTAAGGCACTTTCTTCAGCAGCCCCCATGGGTAAGTTGAGGTGGATATGCAATTCATCCTCAAGCTCACGCGATTCATCCGGTAATGCCACATCTTCTACCAAGACAACAAAACCATTTTTACCAACCTTGTGAATAAAAAACTCTTGGGCAACTGGCCAGGCTTGCATATGCCCCACCAGCAAGTCCACCATGGCGTCCTCGACTCCTGTATTGTCTGTTTGGAAACGAAAGAGAAATAAAGTACATTCGCGGCGCTGAAAACGCGCCTCTGTTTGACGAGCTAACAATTGCTGGTCAAAGCGTTCACGATCGACAAGCTTGGCTCTAATTAAGGGGATATTTTGCGCGGATAACTGCACGAAACGACGGGGAGCTGGCTTTTTCTTAAACAGCATAAATAGCGCTATGGACAGCACTGCGATTAAAGCTAGGGAATACATATATATCATTAAATCTTAGTGTAGTAGCAATTGTGTAAAATTCAGGTAATTTTTAATAACATGTAATAAAAATCCGACAACGTAGCCTCTACCATTAACTAAAGCATCTATTGCCTTGATCTCAGCAAAACTCTACACTCCTAGGCCATTACCCATGAATAAAAAGAAGTATGCGGCACTATATTAGCCTGTTTGTCACCTTGGTCCTGTTATGGCTCATGTTGTCTGGAGAGTTTTCATTAAATCACCCGCTGGTAGCCAGTATGGGCTTGCTCTCATGCCTGCTTGTTACTTGGCTTAGCTGGCGCTTAGATATTCACGAGCGCATCTGGCCCTTTAAGGAGCTCCACGCATTGCGCATGCCAGCTTATACTGCGTGGCTCATTAAAGAAATCATTAGCGCCAACTGGGATGTCACCAAGCGCATTATTGCCAGCCTATTTGGTAAAACTAATGCTATCAGTCCACGCCTAGTAGAAATCAGCAGCAGCCAAAACAACAATGTTGCTCGCGTGATATACGCAAACTCCATTACGCTGACGCCAGGCACCGTCTCGGTACAAGTAGAGCAACAGGGCATACTTATTCATGCCCTATCCCAAGAGGGAGTGGATGATTTAAACAGCGGCGACATGGATGCACGTGTAACTCAGCTAGAAAAGACACAGGAAGGAACAAAATGATGTTTCTCGTTGCCAGCATAGCTATTTTTATCGCGATGGCTATGGGTATTGCTCGGTCACTGCTGGGACCCAGCGTTTACGATCGCATACTCGCCATCAACAGCGTCGGCACTAAGGTCGTATTATTTATTGCCCTACACGGTTTCCTTACCCAGCGCCCCGACTTTATTGACCTAGCACTGTTATATGCCCTACTGAACACCCTAGCGACTGTTGCCGTTTTAAAATTTGTTGAGCGCGCCTTTCCAACACAAAAATTCATAGACGAGAAGGCTGAATGAACGCAAACATGCTCATCGATATACTCAGCTGGCTTAGCCTTATCATCGGCAGTAGTTTTATATTAATTGGTGCGATTGGTCTGTTGCGCATGCCTGATTTTTATACCCGCCTGCACGCAGCGAGCATTATAGACACCCTGGGAGCCTGGTTAATACTATTGGGGCTCACCCTACAGAGCCCTAACCTAATTACTGCCTGTAAGATAATGACTATTTTGACGCTGCTATTTTTCGCCAGTCCCACCACCTCCCATGTGCTCGCCAAGGCCGCACATAAATCAGGTTTAAAGCCGTGGCTAGGCAAGCATGACTAGCTTTTATTTGAACGCAGTCCTGATGATTTTTTTACTGATCATCAGTCTCGCCATTTTGCGTATGCGCAGTTTATTTGCTGCGATCATGCTCACTGGCTTATTTAGTTTGCTGTGTGCGGCCATCTTCGTTGGCTTAGATGCCGTAGACGTCGCCTTTACCGAGGCCGCAGTTGGCGCAGGTATATCAACGGTGTTAATGCTCGGAGCGCTCGCTTTAATCGGCAGCGATGCGCGTGACCGCAGTAGTATTGCTATGCCACGCAAAGCCTTTGCCCTTGGCATCAGCTTGCTAACAGCAGCTGTATTAATCTATGGCACTATCGACATGCCTCATTTTGGTGATGCTCAGGCCCCCGCCAATCAACACTTGGCCACTCGCTATTTACAAACCTCTGCAGAGGAAATAGGCCTGCCGAATGTCGTAACCTCAGTGCTCGCCTCCTATCGCGGCTATGACACGATGGGGGAAACCTTGGTGGTATTTACCGCAGGTATTGCCGTATTTGGCTTATTAGGTAACGTGTTCAAGCGCCAACGCGAAAAAGAGCTGCCGGCCAATGCTGCGGGCAACGAAGACATAGTGCTCGCCACCTTTGCCAAACTCATGGTACCGCTAATTATTTTATTTGGCCTGTATGTGCAATTCCACGGTGACTTTGGGCCAGGCGGAGGCTTTCAAGCTGGAGTGACCATTGCGGCAGCCTTCGTCCTATACGGCCTCGTCTTCAGCCTCGATGAACTGATGCTAGCAGTCCCTCCCAAGGCTATCCGCATCCTGATGGCGGCAGGCATCAGCCTATACGCGGGTACGGGCATAGTCACTATGCTGCTAGGGGGACAATTCCTAGACTACAACTTGCTCGCCCACGACCCCATCCATGGCCAACACTATGGAATTTTCGTTGTTGAGCTAGGGGTAGGCATCAGTGTTGCCGCAGTGATGCTGTCACTGTTTTATTCTTTTATGAACCACCGTCCCCAACAACACGGGCAGGGGCAATAATAATGCAATGGTTCTATTCACACTTTAACTATGTAATGTCAGCACTGCTGCTAGTCATTGGCCTATACACGATTTTATCCTCACAAAATTTATTTAAAAAATTATTAGGCCTATCGGTTTTTCAGGTTTCTATCTCACTATTTTATATCAGTGTTGGCAAGGTCACTGGCGGCACTGCACCGATACTGATTGACGGCGCGTCACCAGGCACAGTGCTGTATAGCAACCCTCTTCCCCATGTATTAATTCTTACCGCCATCGTCGTCGGCGTAGCCACCTTATCACTTGGCCTAGCGTTGCTCGTTCGCATTCACAATGCTTATGGCACTATTCAAGAAGACGAAGTCAACGCCAAGGACAGAAGCCAGTAATGAGTCACTTTCTGCCCGAACAAGTCATGTCTCAGCTGCCTGCCCTGCAAGTATTAGTCCCCTTGTTAGCTGCCCCACTGTGCGTGTTATTACACAACAGTCGTATCGCCTGGGTGATTGCCATACTGGCCAGCTATACCAGCCTTGGTATTGCCTTACTATTATTACAACAAACATCCGATGGCAGTGTTATTAGCTATGCCATGGGTAATTGGGCGCCGCCTTGGGGTATTGAATATCGCATCGACACCCTCAGCGCCTTTGTATTAGTCATCGTCAGCATGGTCAGTAGTATTACCCTGCCCTATGCTTGGCGTAGCCTCGGCAAAGAAGTACCCGAAAGCAAACTCTATCTGATGTATGCCGGGTGGCTGATTGTACTAACGGGATTGCTCGGCATGACAACCACAGGAGATGCTTTCAATGTATTTGTGTTTTTGGAAATATCATCCCTTGCCAGCTACTTAATTATCGCGCTAAGCCGTGACCGTCGTGCACTGACGGCGGCCTTTCAGTATTTGTTGCTAGGTACTGTTGGCGCCTCCTTTATATTGCTAAGCATTGGCTTGCTGTATCAAATGACAGGCACTCTCAATATGGCCGACCTCGCCCAGCGTCTGCCCGAGGTCAGTAATAGTAGTGGTGTGCGTACCGCCTTTGCTTTTTTAATTATTGGCTTAGGCATTAAAGCCGCAATTTTCCCTATGCACAGCTGGCTGGCAGGGGCCTACCGATTCGCCCCTTCCGCTGTCACCGCATTCCTGGCAGGCTCGGCCACCAAGGTCTCTATATATTTATTGTTGCGTTTTATCTACTCCATCTACGGCCCAGAATTAGCTTTTAAGCAGCTACACCTCAGCAGCATACTACTGCCCCTCGCTCTACTGGGTATTGTTGTGCCCTCTCTGGTGGCCATCAACCAACAAAATGTGAAACGCCTATTAGCCTTTTCCTCGATCTCACAAATTGGCTATATGATTTTAGGCGTGGCGATTAATAATCAAGCCGCTCTCACGGCCAGTATCCTGCACCTTTTCAATCACGCAATCATTAAAACCGCCCTATTCATGTCTATGGGCGCAGTATTCTATCAAGTCAGTGGACACCGCATTCAAAATTTAGCAGGGCTTGGGCGCTTAATGCCTTTCACCTTTGCAGGCTTTATTTTAGCCGGGCTGAGTCTAATTGGTGTCCCACTCACCGCTGGTTTTATCAGCAAATGGTATTTGATTGTCGGCGCCCTCAATGCAGGCTGGTGGCCCGTGGCCGCTATCGTACTACTCAGTTCACTGTTGGCTGTAGTGTATATTTGGAAAATCATTGCGTCAGCTTACTTCCAGCCTCCCCTCTACCCCAATGCTACCGAAGCCATTCAAGAAGTCCCTCTGTCTATGTTGTTGCCGCTGTATGCTTTAATCGCCGCGAACATTTATTTCGGCTTAAATACTCAGTGGAGCGTTGGCGCCGCCAGTAAAGCCGCGGCAATGCTATTAGGAGGAGGGCAATGATATTGGACCCATCACTTGCCTTGCTATTGCCCCTGCTAATACCTTTTATAGGCGCAATAAGCCTTGGTATATTCAGCAAGCGGCCACAACTGCGCGAGGTCGCTAGCTTTACCACTGCCTTTGCCTTGCTACTGGGCGTGCTAAATATTATTCCATTGGCGAATGACTCACCCACTGTTATCTTAGCTCAGCCTTTACCCGATATTACTATCGCACTAAAGCTTGAACCCCTAGGCCTTTTATTTGCCTTGGTGGCTAGCAGCCTGTGGATACTCACGACGCAATACGCCATCGGCTATATGCGTGGCAATAAAGAAAAGCATCAAACGCGCTTCTTTATCTGCTTTGCCGTATCCATTGGTGCAAGCATGGGTATTGCCCTATCTGCCAATATGTTCAGCCTTTTTGTATTCTACGAACTGCTGACCTTTGCGACTTATCCCCTTGTCACCCATAAAGGCGATAGCCGTGCACAAAAAGGCGGGGGCATCTATCTAGGCATATTGCTGACAAGTTCTATATTGTTTTTAATGTCTGCCCTGATCTGGACTTATACAACGACAGGCACGACCGACTTCACTCAAGGCGGCATCGTAGACGGTCACTTCAGCACATCCGCATTGGCCCTGTTGTTTACTCTATATATGTTCGGTATCGGCAAGGCCGCGCTCATGCCCTTTCACCGCTGGCTGCCCAATGCCATGGTTGCCCCCACGCCAGTGAGCGCACTGCTTCACGCCGTGGCCGTGGTGAAAGCTGGGGTATTTACCGTGCTAAAAGTCGCCATCTATATTTTTGGCTTAGACTTACTCAGCAAAGGTAACATCACTGATTTCGTCATGTGGGTGGCTGCCTTTACCATCCTGCTATCCTCTTTTATTGCCCTGCGCCAAGACAACCTCAAAGCGCGCTTGGCCTACTCCACCATCAGCCAACTCAGCTATGTAACCCTGGGGGTTTGCATGGCAAACAGCATGGGCTTAATGGGGGCAGCACTGCAAATACCCATGCACGCCTTTGGCAAAATCACTTTATTTTTCTGCGCGGGAGCCATCTATACCGCCACGCATAAATCCCATATCAGCAGCATGGACGGCCTGGGACGCAAAATGCCAATCACCTTTGCCGCCTTCTTTATTGGTAGCCTAAGTATTATCGGTTTGCCACTCTTAGGCGGCAGCTGGGTGAAATGGTATCTAATGCTGGGATCAGTGGATGCGGGTAAGCTATTTTTACTCGCGGTATTATTCGGCAGCTCCCTGCTCAATATTGCCTACCTTATGCCCGTGGTGATTCGGGGGTTTTTCATGCCCCTACAAGACTCCGACAAAGAGGTCAGCGAAGCGCCGCTCAATTGCGTAATGCCACTGGCGATCACCGCCCTATTCTGTATCGCTTTATTCTTTGTGGTAACGCCACTATATGAATTGATTGCGCCCATCGTAGGTATAGAGGTGATGCCATGAATGTACTAGCTCGTTTTTTTGATCACTGTGCAAGTCATGGGGATAGCCTGTACAAGGCACTACTAATTATTTGTATGGGGTTATTTGTTGCTGATTTTTTCTACCACAAGCACGGTCACTTTGACTTTGAAAGTATTCCTGGCTTCTATTTGTTCTACGGCTTTATCGCCTATTGCGCGATAGTGCTAACGGCCAAGCTGCTCAGAAAAATATTGCAGCGCGAGGAGGATTATTACGATGATCAATAACCTTTATAACCCTGCCTTTATCTTTATCTTAGCCGCGCTGACCTTGCCCTTCGTTACGGGCAAGTTACGCGCGGCAGTTTTATTAGCCGCACCACTAGGCGGTTTAGCACTGCTAATTACACTCGGTATGGGCAGCAGTAGCGTAATGCTCATGGGCTACGAGCTCACGCCCCTGCGCATCGACAAACTTAGTTTTATATTTGCTATTGCCTTTCATATTGCCGCTTTGTTCTCGGTGATCTATTCCCTACATATTAAAGATAAGCTGCAAGATGTTGCGGGGCTACTGTACATGGGGGCAGCGATTGGCGCTTGCTTGGCGGGTGACTTGCTCAGTCTATTCGTGTGGTGGGAGCTGACGGCGATTAGTTCGGTATTTTTAATCTGGGCGAGGCGCACAGAAACATCTTATCGCGCGGGTATGCGCTATCTCATCATTCAAGTCAGCTCTGGGGTACTACTCGCCGCAGGGGCGGTGATCTACGCCCGAGCTACTGGCAACTTGGACTTTCTACACATCGGCTTAGACAGCCCTGCTGGTTTATTGATTTTTATCGCCTTTGGCATTAAAGCCGCCTTCCCCTTATTACACAACTGGTTGCAAGACGCCTACCCCAAAGCGACGGTCACAGGCACCGTCGTGCTATCCGCATTCACGACTAAGCTGGCGATTTATGCCTTGGCACGTGGCTTTGCTGGGGAGAGTAGCTTGATCTGGATAGGCTGTATCATGACCGCCTTCCCCATTCTCTTCGCTGTTATAGAAAACGATCTGCGCAAAGTATTAGCTTATAGCCTAAACAACCAGCTAGGATTTATGGTGGTCGGCATTGGCATCGGTACCGAGCTAGCCATCAACGGCGCTGCTGCCCATGCGTTTGCACACATCATGTACAAAGGCCTATTATTTATGAGCATGGGCGCGGTACTGCATCGCGTTGGCACTATCAAAGCCTCGGAGCTGGGCGGCCTATACAAGTCCATGCCGATCACCGCCATGTTGTGTATTATCGGCTCTATGAGCATATCCGCATTCCCCTTTTTCAGCGGCTTTGTAACCAAATCAATGATCATGACTGCAGCCGCCGAGCAACATATGTGGTTAGTCTATCTCACCCTATTACTTGCTTCCGCGGGTGTTCTGGATCACTCGGGCATCAAGATTCCCTTCTTCAGCTTCTTCGCCCACGACCAAGGCCTGCGCTGCCAAGAAGCCCCCAGCAATATGTTAGTCGCTATGTTTATCTGCGCTTTCCTGTGTATTGGCATCGGCGTCTACCCCGCGCCACTGTATGCCCTGCTACCCTACGCCGTCGACTACAATGCCTACAGCGCCACGCATGTTGTTACCCAATACCAACTCCTTTTCGCCGCCATGTTAGGTTTCGCCGTACTGTGGCGCAAAGGCTGGTACCCCGCAGAGATACCCTCGTTGAACTTGGATAGCGACTGGGTATATCGAAAATTGATTCCGACTATTTGGGGGGCGGTGCTCTCTACTCTGGGGCAGGTGAAAGAGGCTTGGGATAACTTTATCAGCCAGAGCTGGGGCAACCTTCAGCACTGGATGAAACAAGAGATGGGACCCAAAGCCCCCATTGGCAGCAATTTCAGCACCAGTAGCTCCATGCTAGGGATTGTTGCCTTACTCGGGGTGGTTTGCTGTATTGGGTTGTTTTTTGGTGGCTAATTCAACTTAAAACAGCCTCTGCTGGCGTTACTATGCAAAGCCTGTAACAACCGTATACAATAACAACTCCATGATCCCTCGCCGAGCCAGCTCGTAAGCTGGGCAAAAAAACCTCTCGCGTAGGTTGGGTTGAATTCACGAAACCCAACAGCGATACCTAAAACATTCCACAACCCTCAACCCCCGCCAGCTGGGTTACGGCAAACGCCTAACCCAACCTGTATGTAGCCTTTCAAACTATCCGCATACCCACAAGGTCTCCCCATGCAAGCCAAGCTACTCCTAATAGGCGAATCATTCTCCCCCTGGACCAAGAAAGCACGCTGGGCGCTGGAGTACTGTGGGCTGGCCTATGACTACCAAGAATATACTTCGACCCTTAGCGAGCTTGAGTTTAAAGACCTTGTGCATTGACGTGACGATTTGGCAAGCAAGGCGGAGACGTCCTACTCACAATTCACATTAGCGAAAAGTTAATGAATCCAATTAGCCCCCAAAAGCCCCTAAACAGCAAATGGCTACAGGGTTGGAAATAAGCGCCGTTTTTTTGACAATTTCATTAATTGAGATGATACTGAACCTTCTTGTACAGGGTGTCGAGCTATGAACGCCAAACAACTATTTATATTGTTTGCACTATTATATTTCTCAACAATCAGCTATGCGGGTGACTCAATCCGCGTAGTGTCAACCCATTGGCCACCTTATACTAATGAAGCCGCACCCACCGACTTCACCCGCGAGGTCATGAATCAGGCCTTTGCCCTGTCGGGCATTAAAACCAAAGTCTCGTTTATACCATGGAAGCGCGCCTTAGATGATGCAGAAAAAGGGCGCTACGATGCTATCGCGCCTATTTACTCTTCGCCAGCACGTTTAGATGCACTACTGTTTTCAGCTCCGCTGTATGGCAGTGAATTAATACTGCTACGTAAAAAACAGTCTGAGCAAGATACTCATATCAAGGACAAGATATTTGGTGTAGTGCGTGGCTATTCCAACTCAGATTGGATTGACAATACCACTGATATTGTCAAAACATATGCCAAGAACGACACACACAACCTTGCTCTTTTAGAGAAGAATAGAATTGATATTTGTGTAATTGAACGCAGAGTGGCAGAGACTATTTTAAATAGTCAGGGCAAAAATATTGATGATTACCTGGTTTCATCTAGCGCTATTGAATTCAAACCCTTCTATATCGCTTTCCCACTAATAAACCCCAACAGCAAAGACCTTGTTTCTGCCTTCAACAGCGGTTTTATTCAATTAATGCTGAACGGGCGCCTCAAACAAATCAGCGACGAGTATTTGAAATAAGCTGTACAAGCAGCATATCCGCATACCCTGTGCAAAACACCTCAAAATTACATACAATGGCAGTCCAGCTGGCCATCTAAGGGGATATCGTCGGCTATATAAACAGATACTGGACTAAATCATCGACATCCAAAGCGGAAGCAAGAAAGTAATCATCACCTATGGAACATTCGATATGCTCCACAAAGGCCACTTACGTATATTAGAGCGTGCAAAGGCACTGGGGGATTACCTAATAGTGGGTGTAACCGACGAGAACTATGACCGTTCTCGCGGCAAGCTGAATGTTATTGAAAGCACCAAAAAACGTATGCAAGCCGTCGAGGCTTTGAACTTTGTTGACCAGGTGATTGTGGAGACCAGCAAGAAGCAAAAAGCCGAAGACATGGTCAAATATAATGTCGATATTTTTGCTATTGGTGATGACTGGGTTGGGGCTTTTGACTATCTTAATGAATACACTCACGTCGAGTATCTGCCGCGTACCGAAGGCATTTCTAGCACTTCCCTTAGGGAGGATAATTTCGAGCTCATTAAACTTGGCATTGTCGGTCTAGGCCGTGATACCGACGCCTTTATTGAAGAAGCCAAGCACGTTCCAAGCTTAAGTATTAACCGCATCTACTCTTCTGATTTACCGGCTTTAAAAGCCTATACAAAAAATAGTCCCAGCATTCATTTTGGGCATGATGTTTATGATGAGTTTTTAGATACCAGTATTGTTGCTGTGTATATTGATACTGCACTAAAAGAACACTACCCTTTAATTAAAAAAGCCTTGCTCGCAAACAAACATGTATTGTGCGAGAGCCCTCTTGCCTTGCATAAGAGTGAACTCGTTGAGTTGCTAGCCATTGCCAAAAAGCAAAAGGTGTTACTGCTATCAGCCCTAAAGACCGCCTTTCTTCCGGCGTTTAATCAGCTATTAAGCGAATTAGACAAGGGAATTATTGGTGATATTAAAGAGGTTCGTGCAACACGCACTTCACTATATAAAGAAAAAGACTACCCCGATACGTTTATGGCGCAAGGTGCGACCAATATTCTAGCGTCCTACCCCTCTTTATTAATTAATAAAGTGCTAGGTAAAAGCAAGAAGATCACATTTTTCGACCAGGGTACTCAAGGCTATGATGTTTCTAATATCATTATTAGCAAACATAAAGAGGGAGCCATCGGCATCTCCAATGTTGCGACAGGCATTAAATCTGAGGGCAACGCTGTCATCTCTGGCACAAAAGGCTATGTATACATCCCCGCACCTTGGTGGCTGACCAAGCAATTTCATGTGCGCTTTGAAGATGAAAACAAAAGCCAGACCTATAACTACGAGTTTAATGGCTGTGGCCTGCGTTATATGATTGCCGAATTTGCCTCGCTGATTCAACGTGGTAAACGAAAATCTAAAATGTTATCCCCCAAAGACATGATCAGTATTAATCGGGTTTTGTTGGAATACAACGAAAGAAAGCTAAAAGAGAAGGAAAAAGCAAAAACATGATTTATCAAGACTATGCCATCTTTACCCCTGGCCCTGTCAAAATGTCTGAAGAGATATTAAAGCTAGGCGCCCAACAAACCCCCTACTTTAGAAACCAAGCCTTTTCCGATATTACCTTCGACTGTGAACGTGGCCTGCTTGAGATGGTAAATGCACCCGAAGGCTCCAAAGTTGTCTTCCTGACGGCATCAGGTACCGCAGGCATGGAAAGCGCCATCATGAATTTGCTATCCGAGAATGATAACGCCTTAGTCGTCAATGGCGGTGGTTTTGGTGGGCGCTTTGTAAGTATCTGCGATACTCATAACATCCCTCACACTGACTTTAAAATTAAAGACACAAATCTAAGCGACATTGAACAACTAGCGCCTAAGAATAACTATTCAGCACTCGTTGTTAACGCCCACGAAACCTCTATTGGCCATCTATATGATCTAAATGCAATGGGGCGCTATGCAGTTAAAAACCAACTGCTCTACATCGTCGATGCTATTTCTATGCTAGTCACAGATACCTTGGACATGCAGCAATCGAACATTGATGTGGTTATCGCCAGTGCTCAGAAGGGCCTAGCTCTACCTCCAGGATTAACGATGGTGATACTAGCCCCCGCCGCCATCCAAAAACTACAAGACATCAATAATCTGTACTTCAACTTCAAAAGCTATTTAAGTAATGGTGAGCGCGGGCAAACACCCTATACACCAGCGGTCACTATTATGTTGCAGCTCAAAGCGAGGCTAGACCAAATTATTGAGCGCGGCGGCATTGAACAAAGTATCAACAAAGCCAAAGAAGTTGCCGAGTATTTCAGGAGCAATATTAAAGCTCTGCCATTGAAGGAATACTCTCCTTACATGCCCAATGCGATGACTACATTAAGCCCTACTGATGGCAAGTCAGCCATGGATATCGTCAATGATTTGGAGTCAAAATATAAAGTAATGGTTTGCCCTAATGGGGGGGCAGAACGCGATCTGATTTTCCGAGTGTCGCACATGGGGGAGATGACCAATGAATACACCGACATTTTAATCGACGCCCTACACGACTACTACGGCATTACTAGAGCGTCATGATAGAGCCTGCAGTACTACGTAAGGCACAGCTAATCATGCTTGATATGTTGATTGAGTTCGATGAGTTGTGCAAAAAACACCAGCTACAATACTGGCTAGACTCTGGCAGCCTGCTCGGCGCTGTGCGCCATCAAGGCTTTATTCCCTGGGATGATGATATTGATCTATCCATGCCCCTAGAGGACTACAAAAAGTTGCTGAGCATGGCTGAGGGCAGCTTTTCCGATCAGCTTTTTTTTCAAACTTCGACAACCGATCCCAGCTTTAAATTCGACTACATCAAGTTGCGCTCCAACAAAGCTAGCATTGTCGAGTTTCATGAAAAAAATACTCACGTCAATTACCACCAAGGTGTGTTTATTGATATTTTTCCTATGCTGACAATTAATAACAACACTGAGGCTTTGAACTTCTACGAAAAAACACTGGCGCAGATACGAAGTGTCTCTGCTATCAGCCTGCATACTCCCGGAGGCAAAGACAACCCGAGGCAAAGATCGATATTACTTGACCACCTCCAACAGCAGCATCAAGGCTGGGACAGCGATGAGAGTAAGATCATCTACGGTGGCGAAATGCCCGATGTCGCAGCAAGCTTCGACATTGCAGAGGTATTCCCCCTTAGCAATATTGGCTTTGAAGGGTATCGCTTTCCCGCTCCACGCAATCCTAGCCACTATCTCGATGCCATTTATAGCTTTGACTATCGACAGTTACCGCCAGAGGCTAAACGCACCATCCATGCGCACAGTATAGAATTTACGCAATGACTTTAGGATTTAAAAAATGAACAATGAGTTTTACCCTATGTCTGCCAATACGTTGCAGGGCAAGCAAGTGCTTATGCAACAATACCAAGGCAAGGTCATCTTGGTCGTCAACACGGCAAGTAAATGCGGTCTAACTCCCCAGTACGAAGGCCTAGAGACGCTGTACAAGAAATATCAAGACAAGGGCTTGATGATCTTGGGCTTCCCTTGCAATCAGTTTGGCGGCCAAGAACCTGGGGGAGAAAAAGAAATATCCGAGACTTGCTTAATCAACTATGGCGTTAGCTTCCCTATCTTTGAGAAGATAGAAGTTAATGGATCAGGCACCCACGATATATTTAAGTACCTCAAAGCCGAATTGCCTGGCACGCTAGGCCAACGCATTAAATGGAACTTCACTAAATTTCTACTCGACTCCGACGGTAAACCGATTAAACGCTATGCCCCGACGACCAAACCTGAGAGCATAGATGCAGACATTGCGAAGCTGCTGATATAGGCCCCTGCGCTTGCCAAAACTAGGTCTCAGACCTATTATTAAAGCAAATCATTAAAACTGCTTATGCAAAAACTGAACACTGTGATTTTTAGCGCACTTCTTTTGCTTGGCTCTTATGCACAAGCTTATGAATTTGACTGGAAGGTCAAACGCAGCCCCAAAAAGGTAGGCGAGGTTTCTACCTTTGTCAGTGCGGTAGAGGGCCATTCAGTCAAGGCATTCAAAGGCATTGTATAAGTGCCTTGACGTACCTTAAAAGAGATGCGCAAAATGCTAGATACTGGCGCTTATGGACCTCGCAGTACCGAGTGACTCCGCTTAGCATAGGCTCAAACGATAATCAGGGTTCAGCAATCAGGGATGAAACTCTCCTATACTTTAGCGATATTTTTTATACTATGTACCAGCAAGGGCAGCATGGCGTCCAGCTGGGTACCCGAAAACAAGCCACAGAAACGTGGTGATATCGCCCTCTATACTCGGCATATCGAGGGCCAGCCAATTAAGGCCTTTCGCGGCGTCATGCAAGTTCCTAATACAGCTTTAGATACTATTGCTCTACTCATGGATATTGAGAGCTACCCAGAATGGGTGTATCAATGCAATACAGCTCAGACTCGAGTAATAGAGGGGCAACCTAGGTTAGTTTATATGGCTTTTAATGGCATATGGCCAGCTAAGGGTCGCGATGTCTTGGTAGATCACAAGATTCAACAAACCCAGAACAATGGTACGGTTCACATCCATGCTTTTAATAGCTTGGAGCCTTATGAAGCAGACCCAAAATACCTTAGACTCCCTCAGCTCAACAATAATTGGTACATCACTCCTTTAGAGGACGGCTGGGTAGAAATAGAATTTCAGTCTCAGTTTCGCGCAGGCGGAAAACTGCCCAATTGGTTGTTGAATTTGGTTGTCACCATGGCCCCTAGAAAAACCTTAGAGGGCATGCAAAGACTACTTGCCAGTGGGCGCTACCGTACATCTAGCGTGAATGAACTGCCTATTCAAAGCCCTGATGTATTAAAGCTACGATTTAACGATTTACCTAATGC
>CAZBWS010000009.1:13931-26569 GCA_964495705.1 uncultured Gammaproteobacteria bacterium | reverse complement strand
CTAGCCATTAGCCGCCGGCTATAGTCAGGCTCTCTAGTAATATCGAAGGCGTACGCGTATTCGCATCTGTTTTCATATCACTGCCAATAGCGGCGATATTTTTAAACATATCCAATAAGTTACCCGCCACGGTAATTTCTGCCACAGGATACTGAATTTCACCATTTTCCACCCAGAAGCCTGCCGCTCCTCGGGAGTAATCTCCAGTAATACCGTTAACACCAGAGCCCATCATTTCGGTTACCAACAAGCCTTTATCCATACTCTTCAATAAGGAATCAAAGCTTTGCGTGCCCGCTTGCAACTCAAGATTTCGTACCCCACCAGCATTAGCCGTAGTTTGCAGGCCGAGCTTGCGTGCAGAATAACTATCTAGCACATAATCCAGCAAAACACCGTCTTTCACCAACTCGCGCTGCTGAGTGGCCACACCTTCATAATCATAAGCCGCACTACCTAGGGCGCCGAGAATATGCGGGTGCTCCTGTAACTGAAAAAAACTGGGAAAGAGTTGTTCACCTTTTTTATCCAACAGAAAACTCGCCTTGCGGTACAAAGAACCGCCGCGGATTGCACCAATAAAATGGCCCAATAATGAACGGGCCATTTCAGGGCTGTACAAAACGGGTGCCGATTGGGTCTTCACTTGTCGTGGCTGTAAGCGCTCAACACTGCGCTTCGCAGCGATATGGCCGATAGATTCAGCGTCTAACAGCTTATCCGCATTACGTGAGCTGCTGTACCAGTAATCACGCTGCATATCGTCGCCTTCACTGGCGATCACAGAACAGCTTAGACCATGTCGTGTTCCCGCATAACTACCCACAAAACCATGGGAGTTGCCGTAGACGCTTACGCCCTCGTGGCTGCTTAAACTAGCGCCTTCGGAGTTGGTGATTCGCGCATCGTAACTTCTCGCTGCCGCTTCACAGCGTTGGGCTAATTCAATCGCTGCGGGAGTATCTATTTGCCAGGGATGGTGCAAATCCAAATGCGGATAGTTTGTCGCCATCAATTCTGCATCGGCCAAGCCTGCACAATCATCTGCCTGGGTGAAGCCCGCTATTGAGCAGGCAGAGGCAACAGCTGAGCAGACAGCGCCGTCCGATAGATCTGTGGTGGTTGCCGTGCCCTTTGCGCCATTTTTATATACAGTAATCACCATGGATTGGCTGCGGTCCTTCTCGAGGGTTTCAACCTCTCCTAGACGCACTGACACCGACACACCGTCGGAACCACTAACCGCTGCTTCTGCCTGATCAGCCCCTTGCTTGCGCGCCTCGTCTAGGGCTAACTCTACTGTGCGACTCAACTGCTGCTCGTTAAATGCTAAATTCAAAGCGGCTTCCGCCCTAGATATTAATGAATGGGTGGACAGTATAAATCCATTGCATCAGTGTTGCCTAAATTAATGCTAAAATAGCACCATGAACGAAGAAGAAATCCAATACAACGAGCGCGGCAACCCTCTAGATGAAGAAGGCCACGTCATTCGCACCAATAAAACTCAAGTTAAGCGCGACGTCGCTGAACTGGCTGATATGGTTAAATTTATGGTGGAGGTTAGCGCTAAAGACCTCGCCAAAATCCCCCTAGATGACGAACTATTAAAAGCTGTCAAAGCCGCTAAAGAAATGAAAATGGGAGCGCTTAAGCGTCAATTGCAATACGTGACTAAACTCATGCGACTGCGCGAAACCCATGAGATTAAATTGGCCATTGATGCCATTCTACATGCTAGGCAAAGTGCGGGGCGCGCCTTTAAGCAACTAGAGCGCTGGCGTGACCGCTTACTGGATGAGGGAAACTCTGCTCTTACCGAATTCTGCGATGAATACTCCGGCGCTGATGTGCAGCGCTTGCGCCAGTTAATCCGTCACGCCCAAAAAGAGCGTAGCCAAGAAAAGCCTCCGCGTTATTACCGAGAGCTGTTTCAAGAGATCAAAGCAGTTGCGGCCACGCAAAACAGTTAGTACTCAGCTCGACTAAGAGGGGGCTAGGTCGCCGTTCCACCGACAGTAATTTCATCGATTTTAAGGGTCGGCTGCCCCACGCCCACGGGCACGCTCTGCCCTTCTTTACCGCATGTTCCTACCCCAGAATCGAGCTGTAAATTATTGCCCACCATAGAGACCTGGTTCATGGTATCGGGGCCGTTGCCAATTAAAGTTGCACCTTTGATTGGTGTAGTGATTTTACCATTTTCGATCAAATAGGCTTCCGATGCCGAAAATACAAATTTGCCACTGGTGATATCGACTTGACCACCAGAAAAATTCGCCGCATAAATACCTTTTTCTACCGAGGTTATGATCTCTTCATGCTCGTGCTTGCCTGGCAACATATAGGTATTAGTCATACGTGGCATAGGCAAATGCGCATAGGACTCACGGCGGCCATTGCCTGTCGAGGCAACACCCATTAGCTTGGCATTGTGCTTATCTTGCATATAGCCTTTTAAAATACCGTTTTCTATCAGTACCGTGTTTCGGCTTTGTTCGCCTTCATCATCCAGGCTAAGCGAGCCGCGACGATCAGGAATCGTTCCATCATCAACAATAGTGCAATGCTCGGATGCCACTTTCTGCCCCACCTTGCCTGAATAAGCCGAAGTGCCCTTGCGGTTGAAATCTCCTTCCAGGCCGTGACCTACCGCTTCATGCAATAAGATACCGGGCCAACCTGCACCCAATACCACTGGCATTGAACCTGCAGGCGCGGGTTGTGCGCTTAAGTTCACCAGAGCCAAGCGTACGGCTTCAGCGGCATACTCTGTAACTTGAGCTTCGCTAAAGTACTCATAGCCAACACGGCCACCACCGCCTGAGCTACCCTGCTCTCTCTTCCCGCCTTCATCTACGATAACACTGACATTGAAGCGAACTAACGGCCGTACATCGGCACTCAATGTGCCATCACTTGCGGTGATGAGTACCACATCATGCACACCGGACAAACTCACAAACACTTGGGATACGCGCGAGTCTTGCTTGCGCGCAGCCTGATCAGCGACTTTTAATAGCGCCACTTTAGCCGCATCTTGCAAGCTCTTTAAGGGGTTTTCTGGGGTGTATAGGGCAGCGCTGCTGCCAGCCTTAGATGCGGATAGCTTGCTAGATGCAGTTTTGCCAGACGTGGCAATAGCCTTAGCCGAGCTGCTTGCTTGCTGCAGTGCCGTTAATACAATTTCATCTGAATAAGCAAAGCCCGTCTTCTCACCGCTGATTGCACGCACACCCACACCTTGCTCAATATTGAGACTGCCTTCCTTAACTTGGCCATCTTCCAAGCTCCAGGATTCATGGTAGCTATGCTGAAAATACAAATCCGCATAATCAACATTACGGTTCAACATACTGCCTAAGATGTTTTGCAAATGGTTTTCGTTGAGCTCTGCGGGGGCAAGCAATTGTGCTTTCGCCAGTTCTAGTGAAGACATAGTAATTTCTATTTAAATAAAATGATCATAACACGACCTAAAGACGCCGATTATTCAAGGCGGGGAATTGGGCTCTCAATTGCTGTTGGCTGGCCAAATCAATCTCAGCTAAGGCGACACCTTCTTCCTCAGCAAGCCCACCTAAAGCCTCTCCCCAAGCATTATAGGCAATACTATGCCCATAGGTCTTGCGCTCGCCTACATGTACGCCTGTTTGCGCAGCGGCAGCAACAAAACATAAATTTTCAATAGCCCTTGCGCGCAACAAAGTATGCCAATGGGCAAGCCCTGTTGCATGCGTAAATGCAGCAGGCAAAGCCAGCACCTGCATACCTTGCTCTAACTGCTGTCTAAAGAGTTCAGGGAAGCGCACATCATAACAAATGGCAATGCCTAACTTACCGACAGGACTATCAATCACCACCACTTGATTTCCCGGCCTGTATACCGAGGACTCAAGGTATGTTTCCTCTGTATCAGGCACATCTACATCAAACAAATGTATTTTGTCATAGCGCACAACTTCCACGCCTTGATCGTCATAGACTAAACACGCAGCGGCCAATTTATCTGACTGATCGATTCGTAAAGAGAGTGTCCCTGCAACTATCCAAATTGCATACTGCTTTGCCATGTTTTGCAGTGCTGTTTGTATTGGGCCATTGCCATACATCTCTGCATATTCATGTTGTAGAACCATTGTTTTGCCCATAAAGGCAAAGCTCTCAGGTAATATAACAAGCTTGGCACCCGCATCTGCACTTTGTTTAACCCAATGTTCAACTCTTGAAAGGTTGTCACGAACACTATCTGTACTATTCATTTGTACACAGGCAATCAATGCCTTGCCCGTACTCATGGCAATACCACTAAGGCAACCTCGCCTTGCTGTGGGTGCCCTGGGTATACTTGCAGCTTCTTAGAGGGAATCCCCATCGCAACCAGCCAATCTTTAACTTCTTGAGCCCAAAGACTCCCCTCTTCTCCCCCTGGGTAGCGCAGTTCGATATATTGACTTTCAGGTGACTTCAACCACGATTTAATCAACGCTTGTATGGCGGGGTAGTTTTTAACAACGCTTGCACTGCGGGGGCGCGACCATTCAGCTTCAGTGAGTATGAACTGTTGTTCTGCAATCGCTGCCGAGCTTATCAGCACCAATACAATGAAGTAGCGCATCACGCTACTCATCGTCGAATAGTGACTGTTCTTCTTCATCGCTCAGCTCCAATTTTCCCGGCACTACATCTTGTTCGTAGTCTATACCTTGATTTTTAATAATTAATTCTTCTGCACGCTGACGCAACTCAACTTTGGTTAAATCTTTTACTCTATCAACACGAGTCGATTCAACGTTAGGGTCCTCCCAACTACCGTTGATTTTAAATCGAACCTGAGCAACTCGGTCTGCGTCACCACCAAAAATTTTAACTACTTGGTCCACCAAGAGTGCCCCAACTAAACCTGGCACTCCTCCTACTACTCCAGCAGTAATAGGGATGATATTTGACACGTCTGGATTTACTTTAGCAATTTGGTCGAGTTCTTTTTTCACCAAATCTGTTCGGCCTTCTATATTAATCTCCCCTAAATCCGTATCAATTTTCATGGTCTGAAAACTCGCAATCCCCTGATCAATAACAATATGTGTTTGTGCACGATCAAAGGCAAGCCCCTTACTAGACAAATCTTTAAAGTTTAGCGCTAGACGTTTAGGCAGCGACTGGACATTGAGTAAGCCAAATAATTTTGCTATCCCTGGCTTAACAGCTAATAAATCGCCCCTTTTCACTTCTCCTTCTATGCTTCCACTTAAGCTAGGAAAGTCCAATTGATAAGGCGGCTTCTTCCAGTTAAGAGCACCTTTAAAATCACCCTCGCCATTTTTTAATAAGTTATTTACATCAACCTTCTGCAACCCCTTGCTCATATCCTCTGTACTTGCCTTAAATTCAATAAAACTATGCTGCAGGCCACCCTCGTTACTGCGCCAAAAGCCTTCACCTATAACTTTTAAGTCTGGATCGTTAATCGCATAGGATTTAATACGTAGGCCTTGCTCCTCTGTCTGTAAATCTGCAGTTAAATTACTCAACTCAATATCATCCCAAACAAACCGATCCACCGTTAACAATGTGCTTGGAATCTGCTTAGGCTCAGCATGGGCTTGCTGCCCGTCATCAGGAAATATTAATCGATTTAGATCTAATGAATTCAGCTTCACTTCGAAAGGTAAATTCTTATCCTTAGCAACAACAAGCTTACCTTTGACGCCTTCACCTTGGGCTTCAAGCACCCATTCTGTCGGATGCTGTCTTAAGTTCCCTTGCAGATTTTTAACCGTCACGCCGCCATAGGTCAACAAATCCGACTGTAAATTAATACGCTGTAACAAGCTGTCAGATGTGGCGCCTTTACTCTGGGTATTTACAAGTTCAAGCCATGGGCTAACATCTAAATCATCGACCACTGCCTCGACGGTCACGCCTGGGCCACGGGGCAGTTCAGGCCTACCTTTCCGATATCTTAGACGCCCACTGTAAAGCCCTCCATCTTGTCGATTAAACACCAAAACACTTTGTAATAAGCTTTTGTAATTCAGCCATACTCGATTAGATTCAGTTTTATTTAATGCAATAAAAACATTCATCGCTGCGCTCGTATCTTTGCTCTTATTCAAAGGCGCTGGAAAGTTAATTGCTGTTCCTTTTAATTGACTACGCGCGTTAAGGCTCGCCGACTTCTGCCCCTTACTCAAAGGGATATCAATACTTCCTCGCCAGACCGAACGGCCCTCAATACGGTCTGTGAAAAGTGGCGCTCTAGCCTTAACAACATCCTGCAAGGAAAGTTGCGTATTAAAAGCCAGTGTTGCCCTAGGCCCAGACTCCGTTGACTGGGTTTCTACCCGAGCCCTAAATGCTTGCTCATTAACTTTGCCCGATAGTTTTTTGCTATGCACACTTTTATGTGAAAAGTCTACATTGCCACTTAATTGGTCGAGCTGTATATCTAAGCTAGGTATATTGAGAGTGGTGTCCTGTAAACGTATTGCTCCATCGAAGTAGGCCTTTAAGTCTTCATAATGAACTTTGGAGATATTTTTTTTAAGTTCGATGGCTACATCCGCATAGCCATCGCCTTCAAATAGACCGCCCGCTCCACCGACCAGCTTATCCAAGGGGCTTTGCTTTACATAGTTAAGCAAGCCTTGCATAGGACTATGAGGAGCACTAACTGTAAGCTCTAGAGAGGTTTTTCGACAATTTGGAATCACCGCTCTAACCGCCTTTGGCTGTATGCCAAGTATTTCTGCCGACTGCGTTTCAACCTCCATGCGCACCCCGTCCATATGAAAATTAACTGCTAAATTCTCAACGATGGGCCAATCCTTAGCATAGCTGAAAGTAGCATTCTCAGCTTTTGCGTCAACACGGAAAATAGCATCACTATTTTCACGAACCAGTTCATTCACATAGCCTTTAATATAGGCATCTGCATCCACAATACGTCCAGAAATAAAGCCTTGCTTAAACCAAGCAAGAGTAGTCGGCTTCAAAATCGTTGGAACATAGCGCATAGTTTTCGAGGCATCTCCATTTTCTGCGCTAGCATTCAAAGTAAGGAATGGTTTTTTACCCTGCGCAAAACGCATTTCAAAATTACTATGCGTTTTAATATCCTCAGTATCCAAAAACAATGACGGTGCAGCAACAACCCAGTCATCACTGTCTTTATAAATGTCTAGTCGAGTAGATAAGCGCTGTATAGAAAACACTTCGGGAAAGAGGCCCGCACTATCAAACTCGAAGGCTTGGTCTTCAAGCTGAAAACTTAAAATACCCTGCTTTAACAGCATATCCGCATTCAGGTTCGAAATACCTGGAAGCTTATCAACAGCATCTACTTGTAAGTTTTGTAGTTTTGCACTCGCGTTCCAACTATTGTCGCTGTCCCAACCCACAAAAAAATCTTTGACTTGCCCACTCAGCTGCATGGCCTTTAGGCGACGCGGCCAAGGCTGAGGCAAAACAGTAATCGATTCGAGTAAGTCGCCAGATTTAGACAAATCCAGCTCGATAAAATGCAAGCCTAGTTTTAATTTTTCAGAAAAATCTAACTGCATGCCCAAGCCTTGCAAAACATTTAGATGTTGTTGCCCAAAAGTCAATGGCGACGCCATAGACAGGTTTAGTTTTCCTGCTTCGGTTTTAGCATGAATTGAGCTTTGCCAGGATAGTTTTTTACCGCTCTTAAAATCAAACAGTAAATCTACATCGCCACGAGAGGAGGCAATACCACTTTGGTTTAACTGTAGATCTAAGTCCAAAGAAAAATGTCCCTGGGTAATTTGCAGACTCTCTGGAAAGTATGTTTTTAATGCCTGTAATTGGATAGTTGGAATATTTATATTAGCCTTGCCCTGCCATGTTTTAGGGCTAGCTAAATCGCCTTTTAAATCGAATGCTATTTGTGCTTCTGCTCCTAAATTTTGCGGTGGAACCAAAGTCATTAACCCTTGGTAGTGATTACCACTAGAGGTGAAGTCAAGTGCAATATCTGCGAAGTCTAGCTGTGTATCAAGATTTTCATGGCGGAGCACAAAACTGGCATTGGATAATATCACTCGCTTATGACCGAGTAGAGACTCCAAATCGATTGACAGTGGCTCATCGCTTTTATTAGGTAACTGCAACCCTGGAAAATAAAAATCCCCCTGAGTATTTTTAGATAGAAGGATATGCAAGCCATCTAGCTGCAGTGTGCTGGGCGCAAAACTACCTGCTCGCAACATATCAAATATATTCAAGCCTACCGACAAACGCTGTAATTTTTGTGTTTTTTCGCCTTTCTCTGTTTGCAGAACACTAACATCTAAGAGATCTAAATAAGGAACGAAATAATTCCAATGAGAATCTATGCGCCCTATCGTTATTTCTGCTTTTAGTAATTCACTCAGTTCTGTCGCCAATCGCTCGCGCTGATCGTGGGCGATAGGCAATAACAGACGCACTGCGCCTTGGCTGATCGCCAAAAAAATAAGCGCACTTGCGAAACTGAAAATAGTGAAGCGACGCAATTTGAATAAAAGGTGTTTCATACCAGATTAGTATTGTGTGTCAGCAGCTTAGAGCTTAGCTGCCTACATAATCACAACATCATATTGTTCCTGTGTATATAGAGTTTCAACTTGGAATTTAATTGGGACACTGGCAACTTCCTCAAGTTCAGCCAGAGCATCCCTTTGTTCTTCTAGTAACAAGTCAACAACATCCTGACTAGCCAATACACGCAACTGTTGTGCGTCATAGGTTCTATTTAAACGCAATATTTCGCGAAATATTTCATAACAAACAGATTCAGCTGTTTTAACCGAGCCGCTGCCACTACAAGAGCCACAGGGCTCACATAATACATGCTCCAGTGACTCTCGAGTGCGTTTGCGTGTCATCTCAACCAAGCCCAACTCCGACACATTGCATACGTGAGTACGCGCATGATCTTTTTCTAGCGATTTCTCTAGTGCACGTAGCACTTGGCGGCGGTGCTCAATATCGTGCATATCGATAAAGTCGATAATGATAATGCCACCCAAGTTTCTTAGGCGCAGCTGGCGTGCAATAGTTTGAGCGGATTCAAGATTGGTACGATAGGTCGTCTCCTCTAAATTTCTGTGTCCTATAAAAGAACCGGTATTAACATCAACCGTCGTCATAGACTCTGTTTGGTCGATAATTAAATAGCCACCGGACTTCAACATGACTTTGCGATCTAAGGCCTTTTTTATATCATCCTCAACACTGCATAAATCAAATATAGGGCGATCAGGCGCACTATAGTGCTCTAATAAAGAGCGCGCATCAGGCACATACTTGTCCGCAAAGCGGCACAAACGCTGATAAATATCCGCGTCATCTATGCGGATACGCTCTAGCTGCGCCCCCGCCATATCTCGCAGCACACGCTTTTCCAAGGGTAAGTCTTCATACACAAGCTCGCCCTTGCCTGCCTTGGCAATACGCTCTTGAATCGTATTCCAAAGTTTATCTAGGAACAGCGCATCTTTATTGAAGTCTTCCTCGCTGGCTCCCTCCGCCACCGTGCGAACAATATAGCCATATTTTAATTCATCGGGGAATAAAGCCTGCATCGCAGAACGCAAACGGCCGCGCTCCTCCTCCTCTTCAATCTTGGCAGAGATACCAATGCTTTTGTCCTTAGGCATCAAGACTAAATAACGCGAAGCAATCGTAAGTTGTGTCGTTAATCTTGCCCCCTTGGTGCCCAGCGGCTCCTTCGCCACTTGCACAAGAACCTTGTCGCCCTCTCTCAATACTTCGGTAATTAGTTTGCGGCGCGCGTCTACTCCGTCTTTGGCTGGCACGTGAGCTTCAGCAATATCAGCCACGTGTAAAAAGGCCGCACGCTCCAAACCTATATCGATAAAGCCCGCCTCCATGCCAGGCATTACGCGAACAACCTTGCCCATGTAAATATTATTCACTACACCTCGGTGATTGGTTCGCTCTAAATACAACTCTTGTAACACGCCATTTTCCAGCTGAGCCACACGGGTTTCATGGGGGGATACATTAATTAAAATTTCTTCGCTCATCGCCGCAGACCTAAAGTTTTTCCTTGTAGTTCCAATACTTTACATCATGCTGAGTTAAAAGTTGCGCTGTTTCGTATAAGGGCAAGCCCATCACCGAAGAATAGCTACCTTCCAAGCGCTCAACAAACACTGCAGCTGCACCTTGAATGCCATAGCCACCCGCTTTATCAACGGGTTCACCGGTGTCCCAATAAGCATCTATTTCCTGCTCGCTCAACGGGCGGAAACGCACATCATTCACGCTGGTCAGGCATTCGCTCTGCTTGTCTGCCACAAGAGCTACTGCTGTTAACACCTGATGCGGATGAGCTGATAGTAGTCTCAACATACGCAGGCCATCTGCCTTGTCGACGGGTTTGCCCAGCACCTGCCCAGCACACACAACAACGGTATCTGAGCCTAACACCGGAGCTTTTTCTAGCGTATCCCTATGCAGTTTTTTCCACCCTGACTGTGCCTTCTGCAAAGCCAAGCGCTGCACTAGTGCCTCTGCACTTTCTCCGGGTAGTGGTGACTCATCAATATCTACCGAGAACTGACAGAAAACCACGCCAATTTGAGCGAGTAATTCTGCACGTCGAGGTGACTGGGAGGCTAAATAAATCATAATATATATTCTACCTTATCTGCAGAAACTTAGGACTTTATCAAAATAATTAACCCTTTATGAAACTTTATAATATTGACCGTGGCTAAGGCGAAATAGGAAAAATAAATGTACTGCTTAAAAATTTTTAGCTTAGCCGTGCTCAGCGGCTCGTCACTATGGGAACCTGGAACGCTTGCTTCAGCAGGAACTCGGTCTCTAGCTGAGCTAGGCACGACAGCTACATTCAACAGTGAAATTCAGACGGAGGTAAACAACAATCAAGCATCGCTAGCGTGACATTTACACGTACACGGCAATTATTTACGCACGATGGTAAGGGTGGTTGATCAATACGCTATAAGCGCGATACAAAGCCTCAGCAACAACCACCCTGACCACAGGATGTGGCAAGGTTAAGTTAGACAGTGACCACTGCTCATTGGCGGCTTGCCTGCAGGCATTTGATAAGCCTTCAGGGCCGCCAATTAACAAAGCTACATCTCCACCTTGGTTGCGCCAATCATCTAATCGCCCAGCGAGCTTTTCTGTGGTGTGGTTTTTACCCCCCACTTCCAAGGCCACCACATGAGCGCCCTTGGGTATTTTTTCTAATACCTTTTTACCTTCATCTTCCAATATGCGTTTTACATCGGCATTTTTACTGCGCTTTCCCGCAGAAATTTCATGTAAAACGATGGCGCAGTCCGCAGGCATACGGCGGGCATATTCCTCATAGCCCGAAGTCACCCAGGCAGGCATTTTTTGGCCTACAGCAATAAGATGGATTTTCATGCAGTGGTGTCAGAGCTGGCTAGTCGGCACGCATTTCTTCGATAGTCGAAGAATCGATGTCCCACAGTTTTTCAATATTGTAATAGTCACGCACTTGCGGCTGCATGATATGCACAATGATGTCGCCTAGATCCACCAAGACCCACTCGCCATCTTTCTCGCCTTCTACACCCAGAGGCATCATGCCCGTCTTTTTGTACTCAACGACCACATTATTCGCCAAGGACTTCACATGGCGATTTGAAGTACCAATGGCGACAATCATTAAGTCCGTCATCGACGTCTTGTCACGCACGTTCACCTCGGTAATTTCAGAGACTTTTAGGTCTTCAAGGGAGGTAATGACAAGCTGCTTTAGTTCTTCAAATTTCATGGTGTCTCTTTTACTGAGGTATAGATTGCGTTGTTGAGCAGGTATTTTCTCACATTCTCGTCCAGCGCGCCCCGTACAAACTCGCCACAAGCCAGTTTTTCTCGTATCTGCGTGGATGAAATATCCCGCTGTTGCACCGTTTTTAGCACTATTGAGCCAGAAGCGCCTTTTAAGTGCTCACTCAAGTACGGCTGCAAGGCCTCAGGCAATGGCGTATCCCATGCGTAGCCAGGACGCTGCATAACCACTAAATGAGCGAGTTCAAGAATACGCTGCCAGCCCTCCCATTCGGTGAAGGACTCCATGCTGTCACGACCCATTAGCCAAACTAAGGACTGTTCAGCGCCGTACTCTTGGCGCAACTCTTCCAGAGTATCAACCGTATAAGAACCGCCGCCGCGACGAATTTCTCGATCATCCACTTCAATAATGGAATGCGGATAGGCTGCCAGACGGCACATTTCTAAACGCTGCTCAGAACTGCCCAGGGGCTGAGGGCGATGCACAGCGACATCCAAGGGAATCATCAACAGCCTGGAAAGACCGAAGTGTTCGGCCACCTCGAGGGCGGGCTGAACATGTCCGTTGTGCACGGGGTCGAAGGTTCCGCCTAGGATGCCGATGGAACTCATAAGATTCCTAACCCACCTCCATCAAACCCGCACATGACCCTCACCAATCACAATATACTTCTGTGTCGTCAGCCCTTCCAATCCCACCGGCCCACGGGCGTGTAGTTTGTCGGTACTAATACCAATTTCTGCGCCTAACCCGTATTCAAAGCCATCCGCAAAGCGGGTTGATGCATTGATCATTACCGACGCAGAAT
>CAZBWS010000009.1:0-13831 GCA_964495705.1 uncultured Gammaproteobacteria bacterium | reverse complement strand
TATTCAAAGCCATCCGCAAAGCGGGTTGATGCATTGATCATTACCGACGCAGAATCTACTTCGCGCAGGAAGCGGCGCGCACGGTTCAGATTTTCGGTAACAATGCTATCGGTGTGATGAGAGCCGTGGTCGTTGATGTGCTCCATGGCTTCATCAATATCTTTGACTATCTTAACGGCCAAAACAGGGGCTAGATATTCTTCATTCCAGTCCTCTGCGGTAGCCTTGTTCATCTCTGCAACAATCGCGCAGGCCTGTTCATCGCCACGCAGCTCTACGCCCTTGGCGATATAGGCTTTAGCTAGGTCGGGCAATACTTGCTGAGCAACCTGCTCATTAACCAATAAAGTCTCCATGGCATTACACACACCATAGCGATGGGTTTTAGAGTTCATGGCGATATTGTGGGCTTTCTCTAAATCCGCCTTATCATCAATATAAACATGGCAAATACCATCTAAATGCTTGATCACCGGTACAACTGAATCTGCTGAGACTCGCTCGATTAAACTCTTGCCGCCGCGAGGAATAATTACGTCGACAAAGTCTTTGCCTTTTAGCATAGCGCCCACTGCTGCACGATCTGCGGTCTGCACTACTTGCACCACATCTTCGCTAAGACCTACCGCTTGCAAGCCCTTTTGAATGCATTCAGCTACGGCTTTATTGGAATTCAGCGCCTCAGAACCGCCACGCAAGATGGTGGCATTGCCCGATTTTAAGCATAAACCAGCAGCATCCGCCGTTACATTTGGGCGAGATTCATAAATGATACCGATCACACCTAATGGCACGCGCATCTTGCCCACTTCGATACCCGAAGGGCGATAGCTGCGATTGGTGATTTCACCCACAGGATCAGGCAAGCTGGCCATCTGACGCAAACCTTCTGCCATGCCTGCGATACGCTCAGGGTTTAGCTCTAGACGATCTAGCAAAGCAGCGTCTAAACCTTTTTCACGTCCCGCGCCAAGGTCTTTTTCATTCTCTGTAACCAAGCGAGCTTCGTCTGCCATAATCGCATCTGCAATCGCCAATAAGGCTTTGTTTTTTAAGCCCGTATCAGCACGGCTAATTTCACGTGCGGCACGGCGCGCCTTGCTTCCCACTTCCTGCATATATGCAGCGACATCTGTAATCATTGTTCTACCTATATTTTTCTATGCTGCGAGCACTTTCTGCCCGCTTAAATTCAATATTAGTTGTTGTAACTCTAGCCAAGGGTCGTGGCCGCGTTCTACGCCTTTATTAATACGGTCAATCATCGCAGCGTGTTTAAGCATGTCATGACACTGGCTAGCGGTTACTCGCTGTAGCGCCTTGCCGACTAAATTTTTACGGTTAGCCCAAACATTCGATAACACACGATTAGGGCTTGCACCTTCGGCCACCTGCTCTGCCATGCCCGTTAAACTGCGCAATTCGGTAACTATGGGCGAGAGAATTTGTACGGGCTGCACACCCTCGCCTTTGAGCCCATTGAGTATGCGGATACAGCGTGGTGCGGCCATCGCGCCGCGCAAGGCGGAGTCTATTAATTCATAGACATTATAGCGCGCACTGTTCGCTACGGCTTCCTGAACTTGCTCAGCCGTTAGTTGGCCCTGCTCAACAACTAGAAGTAACTTTTCTATCTCCTGTGCCGCCGCCAACATATTGCCTTCGACACGCTGGGCAATTAAGCGCACAGCATCTTGTTCTGCCTGCAGGCCTTTTCTTGCTAGACGTTCGCGTATCCAGCCAAGAATCTCTGTGGCTTTGATTGGCCAAACATCAATGGCTACACCTTGGCTTTCTAACGCCTTAAACCAAGCGCTATTTTTTGAGCGATTATCAATTTTCCCCGACTGGATTATTAACACCGCATCATCGGCCGGGCGCTCTGCATAAGCGCGCAAGGCAGCGCCACCGTCTTTGCCTGGTGCACCACTAGGCATGCGTAACTCCAATATACGCTGCTCTGCAAACAGCGACATCATATTGCTAGACTCCAGCAAACTGTTCCAATCAAAGCCCCGCGCCACATCAAACACTTCACGCTGATTAAAACCCAGCTCGCGGGCACGAGCTCGAATGGCGTCGACCGTCTCCATCATTTGCAGGGGTTCATCCCCCGCTACCAAATAAATCGGTTTCAGGCCACCTTTTAAGTGCTTGTCAATCTGTGCGGCGCTTAGTCTCAAGGCAAAGTCTCTATAGGATTAATCATTCTGAAGCGGCTATTATAGGCGCTTTATTGAAGACTTGGAAAAAAGCTATGCGGGTAGGCTATATCGGACTAGGAATTATGGGCAAGCCCATGGCGTTGAACATACAAAAAGCGGGCTTTGAACTGCATGTATGGGCACGCCGCTCTGAAGCCACTGCAGACTTGCAGGCTGCTGGCGCGACTGCACACAGCAGCCTATCCGCGTTAGCCTCATGCTGTGATGTTATTTTCCTGAACGTCTCTGATACTCCTGATGTAGAACAGCTAATACTTGATGAAGGCGGCCTAATCGAGTACGCCAAGCCTGGCACCATTGTCGTGGACAACAGTACCATTAGCCCTGATGCTACTCGCCATATGGCCGAACAACTCGCAAAGAAAGATATCAAAATGCTAGACGCTCCCGTTTCAGGGGGTGACGTGGGGGCGATCGCGGGAACCCTGTCAATTATGGTAGGTGGCAAAGCGAATATATTTTCCAAAGTGAGACCCATACTTGAAACCTTTGGCACAAATATTCTGCACATCGGCGACCACGGTGCTGGGCAAGTATGCAAGGCCTGCAACCAAGTTCTAGTAGCTCAGTCTATGGCCGCCGTGGGCGAGTCCATGCTGCTGGCCAAAGCCAGTGGAGTGGATGCGGCAAAAGTTCGGCAAGCCCTGCTAGGTGGCTTTGCACAAAGTCGTATTCTCGATATTCATGGCCAACGCATCTTGGATAACAACTTCATCCCAGGCTTTAAATCAGAGCTTCACCATAAAGACATGGGTATCGCCTTAGATGCCGCCCATCAAGGTGGTGTAGAACTACCTGGAGCCCAACTTGCTGCTAAACACCTAACAGGAATGGTCGAACAAGGCATGGGCGGTGAAGACTCCAGTGCTATGTGCAAGATTATTGCTGCGGAGAGCGACTTCCCGCTTTTTGACTAATACAACCATGCTAAAATCCCTGTCTTTAAAACTGTACAAGAATTTTTCATGCTTTATAAATGCGCCCGCAATGCCCTTTTTCAATTAGATCCAGAAACCAGCCATGACCTTAGCATGGCTAGCCTCAAGCTAATGGCTAAGACGCCAGCAGGGGCACTGGTCAGGTCACAAGTACCCGACGCGCCGCGCAAAATATGGGGTATCGAGTTTCCCAACCCCGTCGGTCTCGCCGCGGGCCTAGACAAACATGCCGACTACTTAGATGGCGTTGCGGCCATGGGCTTTGGCTTTGTCGAAGTAGGCACCGTGACTCCACAACCTCAACCAGGCAACCCTAAGCCACGTTTATTTCGACTGCCTGAGCACGAAGCCATCATCAATCGCTTTGGTTTTAACAGCAAGGGCGTAGACCACCTGGTTGAACAGGTGCAACGGGCAAATTTCAATGGCGTATTAGGCATTAACATTGGCAAGAATAAAGAAACACCAAATGAAAGCGCCGTCGATGATTACTTGGCTTGCATGGATAAAGTCTATGCCCATGCCAACTACATCACCGCTAACATATCCTCGCCCAACACACCTGGTCTACGCGCATTGCAAAAGGCCGACAGTTTGATTGAGCTAATCAAACCACTAAAAGAGCGTCAAGCAAAACTGGCCGACCAATACGGGCGTTATGTACCTATTGCGGTAAAAATCGCCCCAGACTTGGGTGATGACGAGATCAACATGATGGCTGGAGTATTTTCTGATACAGGTATTGACGGTTTGATTTGCAGCAACACAACACTGGATCGCAGTGCCGTTGAGGGACATAAACACGCGGAGGAAGCGGGCGGCTTAAGCGGTGCCGTATTAATGCAACACTCAACCGAGGTTTTGCGCAAACTTCGTACCGCCGTGGGTAGTGAAATGCCTATCATCGGCGTGGGCGGTATTAATTCAGGTGATGATGCGGCTGAGAAAATCAAAGCGGGCGCAGACTTAGTTCAGATATACAGCGGCTTTATCTATCAAGGGCCTAGTCTAATTAAAGATAGCGTAAAGGCAATTAAAGCACTGAAATAAGCTATCCGCAAAAAAGGCCGCACAGTGTGCGGCCTTTTTTTGGCAATGCTATTCGTCTTTATAAATTTACACGAATACTATCACCACCCGTTTCACGCACTAGGAATAACGCCATATCCGCTGCGCGTAGAATCGCCATAAAGTCTTGTGCATCTTCGGTATAGGTTGATATACCCATACTCAAAGACACCTTGATTTCACCTTCAGCCACTTTCAGTTTTTGCTGCTTCAGCTTGCCTTCTACTTCTTGCGCGAGCTTTTGAGTTTCCATAATGTCTTTATCGATCAACATCACGGCAAAACCGGTTTTACCGTAGTAGGCCAGCAGGTCATCTAAGCCTATGCCGTTACGCAATAAACGAGCCACGAGGGCATAGACGTTACGTGCTACTTTTTCACCATGGTTCTCAAACAGCTCAGTTAACTGGTCGATTTCCACAACCAAGAAGGAGATGCCTCGATCAGCCTTAACGGCCTTCTCAAACAATGGCTTGGCTTTTTCACGGAATAACTTATGCGATAGCGGTGCAGAAGACAATGGTACGGTATTAGGCCCAGGCGCGACATTCGGCGCTCCTGCGTTTGTTGCCATAGCCTGACCAGATTGCTGCGAGGCCAGTTTTTGCTGCATACGTGCATTTTTCAACGCCATCATGGCATGGAATACGCAGCTAGAAGCGATTTTTATTTCATATTCGTTAAAGCCCTGGTCTTGGCGCAACATTGTGACTACACCGACAAGGCGCTTTTGCGAATAGACGGGAACATCGAGACGAAAGGCGAAATTCTTGTTGCGGCGCACCAGCATCCCATCAATGATGCCAGTATTTGTTTCCTTCATCATGGCGTCTTTAGAAAAATCTAATTGCTTCAGCAAGCTGGCATCCCACATGCTATTGCGGATGCCTTCTGAGGAGTCACCCAGCAGTGCACCTGTGGTTACAATAGGTTGCATTCCTTTTTCTTTTTGCAGGCCAACCGCTGCTGCGTCATTGGGGATAATGCTTCCCATAAAAGACAATAACTTGTTAAACATCAAATCCATATCATGAATTGACGACAGCTCAACAGACAAGTCTTGCAGTGTTTTAGCCCAGTCCCCTTCCTGCTGGCTGGTCACTTGAGAGGGCTGTTGTTGCATTACATCAGCCGTAACCTGGGTTTGCTGGTTCTCGCGCGCATGATAAAACTCGAAAAATATTTGACGACTGGTTTTTTCGCTTTGATAAGCTGCAAAACAGGAAAAGATGGCGGATACGCCGACAATACCTGAGTACATAGATACTAGGAAAAACTTTTCTTCGCTGTAACCGACCAACCAAAGCAGTGCTAACTGTAATGCAACGATAGATAAACCTACTACAGAGGCAATAGGGAAACGTAACCCCGCTAAAACCCAAACCCAGAATAGCGTTAATATTTGAATCGCTGCGTCACTGGCAAATTGTTGCTCTAGGCTAGAAGTAATACCAATAACGGTACAGCCAAGAACGATTGCTGTGGTAACTAATATACCTTGGCGGTTGGCAAGGTTATCGATAAAAGTCAGCACCAGAATAATACACGCGCCAGCAGCTAAACCTAAATAAGCAAAGGGCAAATACCCAGGGCGAGATCCCCCAGAACCATTTTCCTTGAGTACTAGCTCGAAAATAGCGACACCAAGGAACATCAACATCATTGAAAGCATGCCAATGCGAGACTGACTGTGCAAACGCTCTGAATGATAATAGCGAAAATCCCCTTCGACTCCAGGGGTTTGAAAGCTAAGTGTTAAAGGGTTTACGGGTAATTGAGTTTTATGATCCATATCTGATCTATATTATGTTAAGCCTAATCCAGCGTAAAAATTAGCACCTTCAGAGATGATGTGCCAGAGTTATTTAGAGCAGTTTTGGCATATACCTGACAATCAGTGACGATTTACTGACCCTTGGGTTTCCATATGCCAAAAGCGTCTTGCGCAGGAGGAGCAAAACTCGCCTTTTTCTTCACTTCTTCATCAAAAACATGCATAGAGAAATCATTTAACTGCTCAAGCAGCCCACGTAGTTTGTCTTCTGGGGCAGTAATATCTGAAACGATATAGCCGGTAATAGCAGCTAAATACTGGGCAAAAGTCACCGAATCTTGGGCATCGGGGTCATTTGCTGCAAATACCGCTTGTACGTCTTTAATTAGGTCTTCGGATAAATTTAATTCGCTCATGGGGTTCTCTAAAATAGTGGGGTGGCAAGGCAGTGTTCCAGCCAAAATCATGTTAGGCTGGATTTTACCTGATATTTTTACACGTGTGTCACCGATGCCGAAAAAACACAGTATTCACGCTCTAGAAATGGGGCCCATGCAAAATTTCATCTATCTAATTAAGGATGAAGACAGTGGGCGAGCGGCTATAGTCGACCCAGCTTGGGATGTGCCGAGCATCGATCACTTGGCTCAACAGCTGAATACTCGAATAACTGATGTATTGCTCACTCATAGCCACCATGACCACATCAATGGCATTGCCGAGTTACTCCACCGCCATGACGCTGAGCTACATATACTGCGTGAGGAGTTCCGCTTTTGGGAGAGTTCGGAGTTCCAGCCTACGTTGCACACAGGTGGAGATATTATTTCTCTGGGTAATACTCAAATAGAAGTATTACACACCCCAGGGCATACCCCCGGCTCAGCTTGTTATTACATTGGTGATGACTTAATCACCGGAGATACGCTGTTTGTATTCGGCTGTGGCCGCTGCGACATGCACGGCGGCGATCCCGAGCAAATGCTGAATACTTTAAAGAATATGCAAGAAAAGCTTCCCAGAGGCACTCTAATTCACCCCGGACACAATTACGCCACACAGCCAACAGCGACCATGCAAGAGCAATCTGAGGGCAATCCATTTATGCACTTTGAAGAGCTGTCCGCATTCAAACAATACCGCTTATTTGATCATGGCAAAGTACGCAGCCAGCCCTATACCGCAATTAGCGCTGCAGAGATTCAACAACTCTACAAGGACAACGCTTAATGCTGGCTTTGCAGAATGCGCATAATGCGCCTAGCCAGTTCACGCTCCATTTCCAGCCTGAGCTGAGACTCTTGGTCACTAGAGCTTAAAACCCCACTACTTTCGAAAATATAGTCGCGACGAACTTTAAGCTCTTTAGACAATAAAGAGTAACCGCTACGGGTCTCAGGTATCGCGACTGACGCGACTGCAAGTAGCTCATACTCCTGAGGGTTTCCCTCCGTATCTACCGAGAGCACCCGTCGCTGATGCTCCACGGCACTAACCACTAACTCTGGCGCCACTTCCGCATCAACTAACTCCACGTTACTACTGCGCAAAGAGCGGCGTAACGCTCGAGCTAGCTCTCCTGTATCATTGGCCACCTGCAAATTTATTGCTTGCAGCTCAGAAGATAACTGATAATTGCCACGCAAGTGAAAGCCACAAGCACCTAAGCTTATGCACAACCCGACACAACACACTATCCGCATTACATCCATGGGCTAGTTCGCAACAATATTGACTAGTTTTCCAGGCACTACGATCACCTTGCGTACGGTTTTTCCATCGGTGAATTTACACACGTTCTCATTCACTAATGCAACTTTCTCGCACTCCTCTTTACTGGCATCGGCAGCCACAGAAACTTTGCCACGCATTTTGCCATTGACCTGCAAGATCAAATCTATTGCGTCTTCCACCATTGCCGCTGCATCGGCTTTTGGCCAAGCAGCATCAATTACTAAACCATCATGGCCTAGGGCATTCCAAAGCGCTTGGGTAATATGCGGGGCAATGGGCGAGAGCATTAAGGTCATCGCTTCAAAAACTGCACGCTGCACAGCTAAACCTTGTTCGGAATCGTCGTTAAACTTACTTGCCGCATTATATAACTCACGATTCGCTGCCAGCGCTGTATTGAAAGCGTTGCGCTCAGCAACATCTTCACTGACTTTTGCGATCGTTTTATGCAACAAGCTATATAGTTCTTTTTGTTCGCCCTGCAAGCTATCCGCATTCAGTTCAGCAACGTCACCTTTTTGTACGTGGCTATATACGGTCGCCCACAGACGATTCAAAAAGCGGTGCGCCCCCTTTACGCCTTGGTCAGACCAAGATAAGGACTGCTCTGGCGGCACATCAGACATCATAAATAAACGCACGGTATCTGCACCGTATTGGTCAATCATTGTCTGTGGGTCTATGCCGTTATTTTTCGACTTAGACATCTTTACTGTACCCGCGTATTTCACTGCTTCGCCGGTAGCTTTTAAAGTCGCTTCAACAAAACGGCCTTTCTCGTCGCGTTGAATTTCGACTTCGTCCGGGAACAACCACTGCTTGGCACCTTCCCCGTCTTTATAGAAGGCCTCCGCCAAAACCATGCCTTGGCAAAGTAGACGCTTGAAGGGTTCGTCCGATTTGACCAAGTCCATATCGCGCATCAGCTTATGGAAAAAGCGTGCATATAATAAGTGCAGAATCGCATGCTCGATGCCACCGATATACTGATCAACTGGCAACCAATAGTTTGCTGCATCAGGGTCAAGCATGCCCTTGTCAAAATCAGGGCAAGTATAACGCGCGTAATACCAGCTAGACTCCATGAAAGTATCAAAGGTATCGGTTTCGCGTTGGGCCGGCTTGCCGTTAATCTCTGTCTTAGCCCACTCGGGGTCCGCCTTCATAGGCGAAGTAATACCGTTCAGTACTACATCTTCAGGCAGCAAAGAAGGCAAGCGATCCAGAGGGACCGGAATCTCACCGCCCTCTTCCAAGGTCAGCATAGGGATTGGAGAACCCCAGTAACGCTGGCGGCTCACACCCCAGTCACGTAGGCGGAAATTAACACGTTTCTTGCCTTTTCCAGCTTTTTCTAGCTCATCCGCAATAGCGCTTACCGCGTCTGCTGAACTTAAACCGGTGAAATTTCCAGAATTAACTAGACGACCTTTTTCTGTGAATGCGGATAAGCTGACATCACACTCTTCACCTGCTGCCGGCTCAATGACTTGCTCGATAGGCAGGCCATAAGCCGTCGCAAACTCGTAGTCGCGCTGATCGTGGGCAGGCACCGCCATCACGGCTCCAGAGCCGTAATCCATTAATACAAAATTGGCCACCCAAATTGGAACTTCACGACCAGTGATAGGGTGCAGAGCTTTGAAGCCTGTATCAAAGCCTTTCTTTTCCATGGTCGCGACATCGGCTTCTGCAACCGAAGACTGTTTACACTCGCGAATAAAGGCGTTCAATTTCGAGTTAGACTTGGCCGCTTCTAAAGCAATCGGGTGCTCCGCAGCTACACCGACATAAGTTACACCCATCAAAGTATCTGGGCGAGTAGTGTAAACTTCTAAACTCTCTAGGTTGGCGATAGGGTCAGGCAAGCCAAAGTGCATTTCTACACCTTCGGATCGACCAATCCAATTGCGCTGCATCGCCTTCACTTGATCAGGCCAATCTTCAAGCTGATCCAAGTCATCTAATAATTGTTGTGCATAATCTGTGATTTTAATAAACCACTGAGGAATCTCTTTTTTCTCTACTACGGTATCACAGCGCCAGCAGGCTCCATCAATAACCTGCTCATTCGCCAATACCGTCTGATCATGGGGGCACCAGTTAACCGCCGACGTTTTCTTATAAACCAAGCCCTTTTCATACAACTGAGTAAAGAACCATTGTTCCCATTTGTAGTAATCTGGCTTACAGGTTGCCAACTCACGAGACCAGTCATAAGCAAAGCCCAAGCGCTTGAGCTGGCCTTTCATATATTCGATGTTTTCGTAAGTCCATTTAGCCGGTGCGGTGTTATTTTTGATCGCTGCATTTTCTGCAGGCAAGCCAAAGGCATCCCAGCCCATCGGCTGCATAACATTCTTGCCCTGCATGCGCTGATAACGCGAAATCACATCGCCAATCGTATAGTTACGCACATGCCCCATATGCAAACGGCCACTGGGGTAAGGAAACATTGAAAGACAGTAGTAGGGCTCTTTCGATTGATCTTCTACGGCTTTAAAACACTGTTGCTCTTCCCATGTTTTTTGGGATGCAGATTCAAGTGTTAAGGGGGAATAAGTTTCATTCACTTTACACGGCCTATTTATTAAATGTCATCGTGGCAATTGACCACGATGGGGGTTGCTCTTATTTGATTCTAACACCTGACTTCCAGTAGAGCCTTTAGTGCTAAAAAGCACCAACAGCACTAACACAAGAAATATCAGGCATGCCAGCAATAACTGCCCCACATGAGCATAAGCAGTTTTAACTGAATTTAAAGCCAGCTCGTGTCGCAAAACACCAGGCTGAAATTGTTTGATCATAGCAGTGACTTCACCTTCATAAGATAACACTGCAGTAATACCATTATTCGTCGCCCTAACTATGGGCTTGGCAAACTCTTTTGCTCGCACCCTTGCCATTTCCAGGTGCTGATGAGCTGCAAAAGAGTCACCAAACCAAGCATCGTTACTGGTATTTAGCATTAACTCTGCACCATTCATTTGAGCCCGTAAAACATCGGGGTAGGCCATTTCATAGCAAATACTATTAGCGATATTCACACCCGCCAATGACAGCGGGGAGCGAGTTAGCGGCGCAACAGCCATATCTGACATGGGTATATCGACAAAGCGAGAAAATAGCGTTAAGGCCCAACGCACTGGCATATATTCGCCAAAAGGCACTAGCTGGTGTTTTTTATAGCTTTGCCACTCACCGCCTACTTCAAGCATCGCATTATAGTAGTCTTGCCCATTTTCTGCTCGAAAAAATATACCCGTAAATACCGTAGAACCGACTTTCTCCGCCTCTGCCGCTACTTTATTTAAAAAGCCTTGTATGGCATAGCGGTAGGTTGGCATCGCCGTTTCTGGCCATACGATTAAATCCGCACCAAAATGTGGCTGACTTAATTCAAAATAGGTTTGTAAACTCACATTGAGAGAGTCACTACGCAGCTTTAATTCCTGGGGAACATTGCCCTGCACCAACGCTACATCCAATGCTTTCACGGCCCCGTCAGCCTTCCAGTCGACTAGATTCAAGGAAACTCCGCAAACCACAAGCAAGACCGCTAAAATGCCAACTTGTAAACGCTTAGCAGTCTGCAACAGACATAAGCCAAAGCACGCCACGGTACACGCCATTAATACGGACGCTCCTAAACTGCCAAACACGGGCATATAAGCGGCGAAAGGCGTATCTAACAAGGCATAACCAGACATCAACCACGGAAAACCTGTTAATACCCAGGAACGCAGCCATTCACTTAACGCCCAGATAAGACCAAACGCAAAAGCATAAAACACCCCTGAAGACCGAGAGAAAAACCTGACCAACACTGAACCCGCTAGCGCGGGATATAAGGCTAAATAGGCAGCAAAAACCAAGGTGAAGGCAGCTGCCGCAAGAGGTGGGGCACCACCAAAATCATGCATACTATTGTAAACCCATGACACTCCAACTAAGTAGGCACCTAGCCCCCATAGCCACCCTCGCAAAAACGCACGCTTAGCGGATACATCCTGCCATGTTAGTAGCAATAAAAATAAAGAAACAAATAAAGTAAGGCGCCACTCAAACGGAGCAAAGGCTAGTGGAAACAAGGCTCCCGAACACAAGGCTAAAACATCGCCCCAATAAAGAGCGAGTTTTTTTTGCAATAACAACATTACTTCGCAGCTCGCTCGGATGCCGTAACTTTCAAACGATAGATGCGTCGAGAATCTGCACCCAAAACCGTAAACAGCAGGCCTTCTGCCCAAATCTGTTCTCCTCGCTTAGGAACTCGGCCCAGCTGGCGCATAACAAAGCCACCAATCGTATCCGCTTCATCGTCATCAACCAACACGTTAAAGTGCTGGTTGAACTCTGCAACTTCAGTTAATGCATTAACACTATGATGCCCCTTGCGGTGCGCCACAATATTAGCCGCATCTTCAATATCATGCTCATCATCGATTTCACCAACGATAACCTCTAAAACATCTTCGATGGTTACCAGGCCTGATACACCACCATACTCATCCACGACCAAGGCCATATGATTACGACTGGCACGAAATTCATTTAATAGTGTATTGAGACGCTTGCTTTCAGGGATAATCACAACATCACGTATAACTTCACCAATATCAAATTCATTGGCCTTAGCAGCAAATTTCAATAAATCCTTAGCCAGCAATACGCCAACCAACTCATCTTTGTCATCGCCAATAACAGGAAAACGAGAGTGCCCAGAGCCGGTCACTAGCGCCAGCACATCTTCAAACGAAGCATCCTTTTCAACAACGGTCATTTGTGAGCGAGGCACCATTATTTCGCGCACACGCATTTCAGCCACCTCAAAAGCGCCTTCAATCATATTTAGGGCGTGATGATCGAACAGGTCCCGACTTTGCGCATCACGCAAAATCAATAATAGCTGCTCTAAATCTTGGGGTTCGGAATTACCGAAGGATTGAGCTAAACGCTCGTACCAAGTGTTAGTGTTTTTTATCGTCGGGGCAGGCTCATTTGCCGAACTGGGGCCGTCTTTCATTGCGCAGTGATTACTTTATTTATTGCTGTTTATAAGGATCAGGATACCCTAATTCCTCTAAAATTTCTCGCTCTAGAGCCTCCATTTCCTCGGCTTCCTTGTCATCGACATGATCATAGCCTTGTAAATGTAAAACACCGTGGACTAGCATATGCGCCCAATGCGCGTGGAAATGCTTATCTTGTGACGCTGCCTCGCGGGCAACCACAGTCGCGCACAAAGCTAAGTCGCCTAATATAGGCAACTCTGCGCCTTCTGGCATCTGCATGGGGAAGGATAATATATTCGTCGAGTTATCTTTACCACGAAACTCAGAGTTGAGTGCTTTAGACTCCTCTTCACCAACCACTTTGAGCGCCACATAGGACTCAGTGTCCTCCAAGTAAGCACTAGCAGCCCAATTTTGCATTTGCTCAGAGCTAGGAAAATTCAGCGGAGGCAGGCCATCCGCATAACTAATATCCAGCTCCAGCATGTTATTCTTGGACCGCCTCATATAAGTCATAAGCATCCACTATCCGCTTCACCAAGGGGTGACGAACCACATCACGAGATTGAAAATGTGTTTCATGTATCCCCTTTACCCCGTCCAGTACTTTTAACGTATGTCGTAAACCCGACTGTGTTTTGTGTGGCAAATCAGTCTGCGACATATCACCTGTGACTACTGCGGTAGAACCAAAACCAATCCGAGTTAAAAACATTTTCATTTGCTCAACCGTCGTGTTTTGCGCTTCATCCATAACGATAAAGGCCTCGTTCAAAGTACGTCCACGCATATAGGCTAGAGGAGCTACTTCAATAACATTGCGCTCCATTAATTTGGCCACTTTTTCAAAACCCAGCATCTCATATAGCGCGTCGTACATGGGGCGCAAATAGGGGTCCACCTTCTGAGCCAAGTCGCCTGGCAAAAAGCCGAGTCGCTCACCCGCCTCGACCGCAGGGCGCACTAAGATAATTCGGCGTACGGCATCTGTCTCCAGCGCCTCAACCGCGCAGGCCACAGCAAGATAAGTCTTACCCGTGCCCGCAGGCCCCACACCGAAGGCAAGGTCACAGC
>CAZBWS010000008.1:49137-58348 GCA_964495705.1 uncultured Gammaproteobacteria bacterium | reverse complement strand
TCACGCCAGTCATATAACGGACTCGGTGCTTTTTCTACGGCGCCTAGGTCAAACATAGGAATGTAAATAGAGCGGAACTGTTCGGGCTTTACAAACTCGCTAACGATCTGATCAATCTCTTCATCAGAAGGCCAGATGTCTTTCAGGGTAATGTCGTTGCCATTTTGATCTTGGCCAAGCACGTCTTTTTCAATGTCAAAACGAATCGTACCGGCAATCGCGTAAGCCACAACGAGTGGTGGCGATGCCAAGAAAGCCTGCTTGGCGTAGGGGTGAATGCGACCATCAAAGTTACGATTGCCGGAAAGTACCGCAGTCGAATATAGGTCTCGATCGATGATTTCTTTTTGAATCACAGGATCCAAAACACCACTCATACCGTTACAGGTAGTACATGCAAAGGCGACGATGCCGAAGCCTAGATTTTCTAGCTCGGGCAATAGCCCTGACTCTTTCAAGTAAAGCTCAGCCACTTTAGAACCCGGTGCGAAGGAAGACTTCACCCAAGGCTTGCGGATCAAGCCCAGCTCATTCGCCTTGCGTGCGAGTAAACCCGCAGCAACTACGTTGCGTGGGTTACTAGTGTTAGTACAACTAGTAATAGCAGCGATGATCACTGCACCATCGGGCATCTCGCCTTCTTTCTCCTCCCACTTTCCTGCTATACCTTTAGCAGCAAGGTCAGCCGTAGAAACACGGGCGTGAGGATTAGATGGCCCTGCCATATTGCGGCCAACAGCAGATAGGTCGAAGCTTAATACACGTTCGTACTCTGCTTGCTCTAATGTGTCTGCCCATAGACCCGTTTGCTTGGCGTATTGTTCAACCAAGGCCACCTGCTCTGGCTCACGACCAGTGAGTTTTAAATAATCGATAGTCTGGCTGTCGATATAAAACATCGCTGCCGTTGCTCCATACTCTGGCGTCATATTGGTAATCGTTGCACGGTCACCAATCGTTAGGCCTTTCGTACCCTCGCCATAGAACTCTAGGTAAGCACCAACGACTCGCTCCTTACGTAAGAACTCGGTTAACTCTAGAACGATGTCCGTTGCGGTAATACCCGGCTGGCGCTGACCGGTTAGCTCAACACCAACGATATCGGGCAAGCGCATCATGGAGGGACGACCTAGCATAACGGTCTCCGCTTCAAGACCACCGACACCAATAGAGATCACACCGAGTGAGTCCGTATGTGGCGTGTGGCTGTCTGTACCGACACAGGTGTCAGGATAAGCAACACCGTCACGATTCTGAATCACCGGCGACATCTTTTCCAGGTTGATCTGGTGCATGATGCCATTACCCGCAGGGATGACATCAATATTTTCAAAGGCGGTTTTCGTCCAGTTAATAAAATGAAAACGATCTTCGTTACGACGGTCTTCAATAGCACGGTTTTTCTCGAAAGCGTCTGGATCCATTCCACCGTGATCTACCGCAAGGGAGTGATCAACAATCAGCTGTGTAGGAACCACTGGATTGACCTTCGCAGGGTCGCCGCCCTTCTCCGCAATCGCGTCACGTAAACCCGCCAGATCAACCAATGCGGTTTGCCCAAGAATGTCGTGGCACACCACACGCGCAGGATACCAAGGAAAATCCAAGTCACGCTTGCACTCGATTAACTGCTTCAAAGAGTCCGTTAATGTTGCGGGGTCACAGCGTCGCACCAATTGCTCAGCTAATACACGAGAGGTGTAAGATAGCTTGGCGTAGGCGCCAGCGGCAATGGCTTCTACAGCCGCTTGTGTATCAAAGAAATCGACATCAGTGCCGGGCAGAGGTTTACGGAATTCAGTATTCATTTTTTAAGTCGCTTGGTTATCTCATTGTCATCCTGACCGAAGCGTGAGCGTAGTGGAAGGATCTGGCTAACCGTATTTTTCAGTTACCTAGATCCTTCGATTGTGCTTCGCTCCACTCAGGACGACCGTTTTTTAATATTTTTTATCGATCAGCAATCGCAGGTACAACGCGCATATCTTCGCCGGTGTACTCAGCCGATGGACGAATAATGCGGTTGTCCGCACGCTGCTCCATCACGTGTCCTGCCCAACCCGTTAGGCGAGACATGACAAAGATTGGTGTGAATAATTTCGTTGGAATACCCATGAAGTGGTAAGCCGATGCGTGGAAGAAGTCGGCGTTACAGAACAACTTCTTCTCGCGCCACATCACTTCTTCACAACGTACGGACACAGGATATAAAACCGTATCGTTGACATCCGCTGCCAACTTCTCCGACCAACCTTTGATAATGTCGTTACGTGGATCTGACTCGCGATAGATTGCATGGCCAAAGCCCATAATCTTATCCTTGCGAGCTAGCATGCCCATGATTTCTTCTTCAGCGTGATCGGCATTATTCATCTTCTCGATCAACTCCATCGCCGCTTCGTTAGCGCCGCCGTGTAGTGGGCCGCGCAAGGTACCGATCGCACCGGTGATGCAGGAGTGGATATCTGACAAAGTAGAAGCACAGACGCGAGCGGTAAAGGTGGATGCGTTGAACTCGTGCTCTGCATATAGAATCAGCGAAACATTCATCACCTGCTCGTGCAATGCATTCGGTTTTTCGCCGCGCAACATATGTAGAAACTGTGCACCGATGCTGTCGTCGTCCGTTTCGGTTTCAATGCGTACGCCATCATGACTAAAGCGGTACCAATAGCAGATAATGCCAGGGAAAGCGGCAAGTAAGCGGTCAATTTTCTCTGACTGGTCAGGGAAAACACCAATCTCACGGTTATCTTCACCTTCCAAGTTACCCAGCATGGAGCAACCGGTACGCATCACATCCATAGGATGAGCGTCTGCGGGGATTTGCTCTAGTACGGTTTTCAAGGCCTGTGGCAAACCTCGCTGTGCTTTCAAGCTCGCCTTATAAGCATCTAGCTCGGCCTGTGTTGGTAATGCACCTTTTAATAGCAGATACGCCACTTCTTCAAAAGCACAGTTCTCTGCCAAGTCTTTAACATCATAACCACAGTACGTTAAGCCGGAGCCAGATACGCCAACGGTGGATAGTGCTGTTTTACCTGCAACTTGGCCGCGTAGGCCTGCTGTATTTGTCGCCATTTTCTTCTCTCTCTCTTCTTGATCTAGCCGCTTAGGCTTTAACTAAATATAAAAAACAATTGGGCAAAGCCAGCCAATAGGCCAATGCTCGCGCCAACAAAAATTAATGTCCACTCATCTTCTTGAAAGGCGGGGCGTAAAATTTCCTGAAATTCTTCAGGGCTTAAATTGGAAATTTTATCTCGCAGTAGCTTTTCAACTTGCTGAGAACGCGCCTGAGTAAACACCTCATCCTCAAAGGGCTCCACAGCACGACGTAGGTATAAGCGCGTCATAGATGCGCCTATTTTATCTAGCGCACCTTCACCTAAGAAAGTGTTCACTAAACTTTCTTGTATGCCAAACTCTTTCAGCACTTCTTTTACGCGTAATTGAATAAAGCTTTCTAGAGCATCCGCATGGGAGCCATTGAGCATAGTATTAAGAATTTGTGGCGCCGTAATCAATTCGCTGGCGAGTATATGGCTATAACTGGCCGCCACCTCTTTTTGACGACGTAGGAACCTGCCTTGAATCACCCACTTACCCAGCCTAAATGGTCGTAAAGGGCGAAATATAATATTAATCGCCAGCCAATTGGTTGCAAAGCCCACCAAGAAACCAAAGGCCGGAAGTACCCAAGCCAGAGGAATTAAACACCAGATGAATAACTGTATCAGCCCAAAAATTGCACCAAAATATAAGCCTGAATAGACAATGAAGCTGAGCTCTTTCTGGCCGCTCTCTAAAAACATGCGATTGAGCACTTCAGGGCGCTGAGTAAGGGCATCAACGACCATCTCGGTCATATCGATCATATCGTCAATCTGTTCCACTACCTCAAACACGGTATCTTCCATGGTATAAGGTAAATGTTGGCGTACCGTGTGATAAACCTGTTGCTTAATTACAGTCGGGGCGCGCTGCCAAATCTCATCAAAGTCCTCCGCCATCACCTCATCAACCAGCTCCTCTATTCGCGGGTCTGCATGATTGACAATCTGATCTGTAATCGCATCTATGCCAATTTTATCGGCTAACTCTTGTAAATTGCCAATGCGATTAATGGACTTGTCGGCGGCTATTTGGGCCATCTTTGCCGCTTTGCGCGGCACTATGCCCTGCCAGCCCAGCCAAGGCTTAATCCCCTTAAAGGTCACAGGCCAAAAAGTCAGCTTAATCGCCAACCAATTAGTCGCCCAGCCCAGTATCGCAGCCACGAAAGGGATGCTCAAATAGCGCCAAAATTCAGTATTACTTAAACTTTCTTGCACAAAAAATAGCCCAAAGATGACCGGCCTAGATGATAAAGTGCACAAGAGTACACCAGCGCAAGGGCATTTCCCAAATTTAGACCCGCGTATGACGCGCCACTATCTGATCAAAGCGCCAATAAGGCTAGTTATTACAATCATTTAAGTGATTTAAACGACAGTATGAATCACTTGAATGATTACGCTTAACATAAATAAACAAATTAGTTTTTTTACTCAAGTTTTTATCGGCAAGATTGCCGCATTGAAAGTTACGATATATGGATAATTTATGAATCAAACACTAGACATTAAAGAACGCCTGATACTTGCCGCCTTAGAGCTATTTGCCGAACAGGGTATACATGGCGTCTCCATGCGTAACATCAATGTATTAGCGGGTACTAAGAACTCTGGTGCAGCACATTACCATTTTGGTAATAAACTAGGCCTTCTTGAGGCTCTAATTATTTATTTAAATAAAGAAATCAAAAACCTGCGTGCGGAAGAGTTCAGTACTGTGCAGGAGCGTGTACGCAGTGGCGACGCCGATGCCAAGGGTATATTAAAAGGCTTCTACAGCCCTTACATCAACCTTTACAAAGAAAAGGCCTTCGGCCCCCATGCGGTTAAGTTTTATGCACGTCTTGCAGTAGAAGCCGACCCGCAGATTCAAGAGCTGATCAATAAGCACCACGGGCCTACCTTTGAGATGCTCGATGAATTAATGGCTGTCGCCCTGCCACATATGGCTCGCATTCGTCTACGTCGTCAGTTGATATTTACATGGATCAGCGCCATTCACGGTTTAGCTGACCTTGAATATATGCACAACACCTTCTTCGGTGACCTCAGTGGTGGCAGCCAAGAAGAGATTTTAGACCAGTTTATCGACTTTATTGCTGCCGGTATGTTGGCTGACAATCTGGCTGCCGAGGCTTTAGGCGCGGTCAAAGCGTCAGCATAAACACATCAAATAGCGTATCCGCATCAGCGGATGCGCCTCACCTGCAACACCTCGTTTTACATTATTTTACAGTCCAGCTTGACAATCCACGCACAAAACGTCGTCTTTCTGCTACGATTAAAGGCTGGTTAAAACCAATTACGCATTAATGTTTATCTTCTCAGCGTGCTGTGAATAAACATTACACGGACCCAATAATAACGAGGATACAATGAAGAAAATTCTAGCTACCCTAACTGCTTGCACCGTTTTATCTGTTGCTAGCTTATCTGGCTGCACTACTTTTGACGCGTATACTGGCGAAAAAAAAGTTAACAACACCACCAAAGGCGCCGCCATAGGCGCGGGTATTGCCGCTGTGATCGCCGCTATCGACAACCGCAACGCATCTTCCAAGCAAAAGAAAGATCGCATCCTTAAAGCGGCTGGCGGCGGTGCGCTAATCGGCGGCGGTATTGGCTACTACATGGATAGACAAGAAAAGAAGCTACGTGAAAAACTACAAGGCTCTGGCGTGAGCGTGGTTCGTGACGGTGACAATATCAACCTAGTTATGCCAGGTAATATCACCTTTGCCACAGGTAATTCCTCCGTCAATGCAGGCTTCTACAATGTATTAGACTCAGTAGCTATCGTCATCGACGAATTTGACAAGACCGTCGTTGCCGTTGCCGGCCATACAGATAGCACCGGCTCTGACAGCAGCAACCAGGTGCTTTCGCAAAAACGTGCCCAGTCTGTTGCGACTTACCTAGAATCTCAAAAAGTACTTGCCGAGCGCTTAGAAGTGATCGGCCTTGGTGAAGGCCAGCCTATCGCTGACAACAGTACCGCTGCTGGTCGCGAGCAAAACCGCCGTGTGGAAATCACCTTACTGCCTATCACCCAGTAAACGCGCTATACACAACGGTAGAAAAAGGAGCTCGAGTAGCTCCTTTTTTTTTGCCTGTTATAATAGGCACAATCATACAAAGGCACCACCATGGAAATTTCCCAAGAACTACTCGGCACCTGCTCACCTTACATCCACACCTTTATCTACGACATCGATGACCGCGCATTAATCATAGAGTGTGTAAAAGACCCGAAGAAGCCCGACCCATTTCTGCGCATCGTGTTTGTCGACGTCAGCAGCTACAGCGAAGAAAGTCTACTAGATGCCCCTGACGATGAAAATCTCGATGACATTGTCGCCATTACTCGCGGCAGTGAAAATCGCTATGTGATAACGACCTATAAAAAAGAAATTACGATACAGAGTGCGGAAGAACCGATTACTGAGCGGGTTGTGGATTAGGTTTAAGCTGCATTTTCTTTTCGATACTTTCCCGGCGAACTCCCCGTCCATTTCTTAAACGCCCTTTGAAACGCCGTTTGATCCGAGAAGCCCAACAGGTAAGCCAACTCCGCTAAGTCTATAAAGGGCTGATTAATATAGGTCAGCGCCAGCTCTTTACGAACCTTGTCTAACAAGCCCTTAAAGCTTTCATCTTGCTCGCTCAGTCGGCGCTGTAGCGTGCGCGGTGTTAGCGCCACCTGCGCTGCAATGACATCTAAAGACAGGTCGCCTTCGGTCATAGCCTCTATCATCAACTTGCGGATTTGGGCGATAAATACATCACACTGGGAAAGCTCATTTAGCAAGCGATCCGCATAGGCGTCCATCATTTCTCGCATGACAGGGTCGTGCTGAATGATTGGCATATCCATATAGCTGCTAGGGAAGATAACCTCTACCATCGTCTGAGAGAACAACAGTTCACAGCCAAAAATGCGGCGATATTCAGTAAGGTCTTCAGGTTCGGAGTGGGTAAATTTGATCACTGAAGGACTCAGGCTTTGCCCTGTCACCCAACGGGTAAATGTTATCCAGCTGGCAATATTTTCCTCCGCCATTGCCCTATCAACGGGCAAATCGCCGGTATCCCAGCTTAGGCGAACATGATCATTCTCAAAATGGTAGGTTGATATAGAACGATCTGATACTAGATTCTCATAGCGCATATGGCGGTCGAATGCTTGCTGAGCAGTTTTGCAACTCATCACAGAATAGCCCAAGACACCATATTGGCCAGGCTTAATACATTCACCGATATGCAAAGCAGCACTAGCGTCTTGAGCCAGCTCAGCCGCCTGCTGCAACATGGACTGATATATTTCAATAGGAATGCGTCTACTAGGCTCTTCCAGCATATCCGCATTGAGGCCAAAGCCCGCCCAAAAAGCATCAGCGTCTAGCTCACGCTGTAGTAAATACTCACCAATGCCACGCAAGTAATTAGCGGAAACCGAGCCACTCATAGAGCAGTAATCTCGAAGGTAGTGACTTGCGCTGTCATAATCTAACAATTTTCCTGTCGTTTCGCGTCTATCAGTCAGAGGCTGTGTCATGCATTATTGCATCATAATCTATTACAAAGGCGACTATTATGGAATTCCAACCGCAATTTATATTGCTTTACTGTGCACCAATTTTCTTTTTATTTATTGCCTGGGAGTGGCGCGTATTAAGCAAGCGTGCCGCAGAGTTCCCCGACAGCGCCCAGTACTCGATAAAAGACACCTTATCTAACGCTTTTTTAGCGTTGTTCCATGAGGTTGGTGACGGTATTGCGGCCCTTGTAGTTATCAGTATTTACTACAGCTTATTTGATTTCAGTCTATTCAAAATACCGAACACCTGGTGGGCCTTTGCTTTGATATTTGTGCTGCAGGACTTCTGCTACTACTGGTTTCACCGCGCCAGCCACCGCATCCGCTGGATGTGGTCTTCACACGTAGTGCATCACTCTTCGGAAAACTTAAACCTCAGCACCGCATTCCGTCAAAGCTTCACCTACCCTATTTCGGGTATGTGGGTGTTTTGGCTGCCGCTGATAGTATTAGGCTTCCACCCCATGACCGTGGTCGGGTCTGTGATGCTGAGTCTGGCTTACCAGTTCTTCATTCACACCCAAGTCGTCAAGAAACTGGGCCTGCTAGAGCTAGTATTGAACACGCCTTCACACCATCGCGTACACCACGCTCGCAACCCCGAGTACATCGACAAAAATTATGCGGGAACATTGATCATCTGGGACAAGTTATTTGGGACCTTTGTAGAGGAGCGCGATGACATTCCCTGTGAGTTCGGCATCACTCGCCAACTGCATACCCATGACCCCCTTGAGCTAAGTATTCATGAATGGCGAGATATGTTTGCCGACGCCTTTGATAACAGCAAAACCATTCGCCAAGGTATCAAACATTTATGGATGCCCCCCGAATGGCAGCCTGAACAAGCAATTCAAGACGGTAAAGAATCCTAGCGCCTATGCGGATAGCCTCGCTGGCTATCCGCAAATTAATCTAAATACACATATCATCGTAGTATAAGCGTGCTAGGCTGCCCCATTCTTATAGGTGACCTCTACGACGATGAAACTATTATACTTACTCGGCTGTGCGCTAATCCGTACCATGGGCCTTCTACCCCTGCGACTCCTAACCCTATTGGGTTACCTGATCGGCTTACTATACTGGCAAGTAGGCAAACGAGAGCGACGAATATGCCTAGCTAACATTCAGCTTTGTTTCCCTCAACTAAGCCCTGAAGAACAGCAGCACATGGCGAAAAAAAGCTTGATAAACACCTCTATCTGTATGATCGAATCCACCTGGGTGTGGGCGCATAAATACCCTGTGATCGCCAAAAAAGTACGCCGCATAGAAAACGAAGAGCTCGTCAAAGCCAGCGTCGCCGAAGGGCGTGGTGTGGTATTAGTGCTGGCACATTTTGGCAACTGGGAAATGTACCCAGCTTATGTTGGCTACAACTATAAAAATGGTGTCGCCCTGGTTAAAGACACTGGAATAGAAGATTTCGACAATTTACTGCATAAAAGTCGCGGGCGCTCTGGTGGCGTAGTCGCCCCCTGCACACGCGAAGGCT
>CAZBWS010000008.1:0-49037 GCA_964495705.1 uncultured Gammaproteobacteria bacterium | reverse complement strand
CATAAAAGTCGCGGGCGCTCTGGTGGCGTAGTCGCCCCCTGCACACGCGAAGGCTTAACGCATATGTATCAGCTAATTGCTCAAGGCGGCGTAGCGGCGGTAGGTGCCGACCAAGAACCTGATCGCAAGCACGGTTGCTTTGCCCCCTTCTTTGGGCAGCAAGCCTTAAGCTCTGTACTAACCCAAGATATTTTACAAAAAACCGGCGCCAAAGCCATTGGCAGCACCTTCTTGCGTTTACCGAAAGGCGAAGGCTATGTCCTAAAGTTTTTTGAACTAGGCGACGACATTTATTCCTCCGACATCAACACATCGACAGCCGCCTTAACCAAGGCTCATGAACACATCATATCTATTCAGCCCGAACAGTATAACTGGTGTTATAAACGATTTAGGGCGCGTCCAGAGGGTAATGCGAAGATTTATTAAAACCAGCTCGATAAGCCCAGCATAAAAAAAGCCTGCTCAAAGAGAGCAGGCTAATACGTACTACAAGTGAAACATGGGTAATTACATACTAGCGATCTTCATAGCGCTGGTGCTTAAAGAACACACCGGTATCGCCAAAGGCAGATGCTGTCATGGCTTCGCTGATACGCAGCTCACCAATCTTCTTCGCGCTATCGCGGCGCTGTTCAGCGTAACGCTTATTTAGCCAAGGCCAGAAAGAGTACTTAATCGACTGGGACGTACCATACACATCATAGACTTTCGTACCTGCAGGCAGTGTCACTAAGTCTTGACGGAAGTCGTGTGCTGACGTCGAAAACTGATTCTTCAACTGAGCCGTTGGCACAAAGTATATTTGTGTAGGTGCATTGGCATTACTGACATAAGAGCCATCTTGATTAACCTCAGCGATCGCATCTACCATCAAGCGTGTGGGTTTGCTGGTCACTGCCGAGAATATGGCAGAAGTCGCTAGCGTCTCATTCGCTTCAGGTGAAACGTATTGAGATAGCTCATTGGCAAAGAAGTTATGGTTATCGCCCTGCCCTGACAAAGTGTAAAGCGCTGATACGTTTTGTGAAGGCTGACCATCAACAAATGCTTTCCACGCCAAGCCCGGTGCAAAGCCTCTGTCCGCAGGATCACCTGTTACTGATAAGCGTAACAAACCGCAGTTAGAACCTTTGAATAAACCGGTATAAGGCGTACCTGCACTTGGCGTAAAGCTGACGGGCGCCATAACACCATGTGCGTGCAACGGTTTGGTATAACCTGGAGGCGTTGCATCCATGTCATCATTTACCTTGCTCCACAGAATTTTATTCAATAAACCTAGTACGTCGATCTCTTCTAAGGCTGGCATTGCATCATTATCAAATTCTGTACGCAATGCACCATTCACCCATAGATGCTCTTGCTTCTGACAGGCATCCCAAGACTGATAGTCGTCAGGGATATTCAAACCCCAAGGCTTAAAGGCATTATCAACACCCACCAAACTTCCTTCTAACTCAACATTGTGGCGGCGAAGTACGTCAACCATCGTGTTGTTTTCTACCCAGTCGTAACCTTCTGGCGTATACATTTCAGGTGAGTAATCGCTGGTATAGAAACGGTCGGTAATCAAGCGACGAGAGGCATTCATAATGAAGATTTGGAATGCTGTTTCGCCAAAGGCAAAGCCCTCTGGACGTACGGTTTCAGCTAACTGACCAACCAGCGCATCAATTTTTTCAACATCATTATCATACAAGCGCCTTAGCTCAGACAGCGCTGCTGGGTCTGTAGTGAGGTCTTCAAAAGTATTGATAGGGTTCAATCCAATTTGACGGCGGAACTCGTTATAACGCGGCACACCACGCTCACGATCACGAATGATATCGATAGCGGCCAAGTCAATTTCACCGACAAAAGGTACTGATAAGTTACGCAAGAACTGAGGGTAGTTATTCAGTGTTAAAGCACCGGGGTTAGTCACACCAAATGAATACCAAAGGCGATCAATGCCCTGTGCAGTAATGATGTCGTTAGACTCGCCATCACGCGTATCTTCAATCGCAATAATATCAGAGACAACATTAGAGCCAATGTCATAGATTTCTACATTGTCACGCATCAAGGGATGCATACGGTACACCGCCGTAAACTCTTCTGTTAGGGTATAAGGCACTCCGGCATTATCCGCTTGACGCGAGCCCACTAAACCGCCAATGGCATGCTCAATGAAAGCGGTATCATCGAGCTTGTCTTTCAACATAGGATCTAGACCGAAGATCGTCTTTACAAAAGAATCTTTTTTAGCCAAGTCTTCAGCTAATTGTTGAACTTCATCTTGGTACTTGTCGCGCCCTTCACGGTCGCCCAGCAAGCCCCACCAGTTAGCATACATAGCACGCTCGCTGATAGGATTAGCAATAATCGCAGGCGTCCATTCAACCGTGTGGATTTTAGCCATCAAAGCCGCGTTGATTAGACGGGCCTTGTCATACAACCACTGATCCGACTGGTTTGGATTATTGCTTTTCAACATATCCGCAATGGCATTGTGCTCAGCAACAAACATTTGATGCAGCATGCCAAGGCCCACCCACCAGTTATCGTTAAAGCCCGTAATCGGTGCTCCACCGAAGAAGCCCGTTGGCAAAGTACCATCCTGGTTGACCGTCAGCTTACCGTCAACAAACGAACGTACACTGTCAGACGTTTCCTTGCTGCTGCCATAGAGTTGTGAACCATCCCACCAGTGTGTATTGTGGTTTCTATAGCTTGCGGGCAAACCCGCTTCCTCTGGCGTGCGTGTAGGGTCCGGCTTAGTGCGCCGCACTTGCATGGTGCCACTGCCCAGCACATCGCCTGGAGGCAAGTCGAACTCGATAGGGTCATCCACTGCATTCGGCCCGTGGTCAACCCAGTCATGCACCATGAATTGAATCCAAGCTGCGGCAATCGCATTAACGCTGGTTGCAGGCTTGAACTCGTCACGTGCCATAAGAGAGTTACTAACATCCCTAGGGTTAGGGATTAGTAATGTATCGGCTTCGGTCTCGCCATGTGCAGCATCTAGGTTGACGTTGCGTCCAAAGCGGCGCATTACCGAACCCTCAGCAGGGTTGTCCAAGGTATTACAGGTGCCGTCTTCCGTACGTGCGATTAAACTGCGTTCATCACAGATGATATCGGCGTTGTATTCAGACCATCGCTCAAAATCAAAAAGATTGTTATCAAATAGTTCTTGTCTTTCAACGGCCAACGTTAATAAGCCAACCAATATTCCTAGTGACCCTAGCTTAACTAAGCCTGGCCATGTTACCCATATAGTATTCATTCTTTCCCCTTATGTCGCTAAACAATTAAAAATTTAAGTTATCTTGGCTCTAAGCATCTCAACACTTGCTTAACGGCCTTTTCATTAGTAACAAACTCCAAAAAAAGAACAATTGTCTACAAAAACCAACAAAGACAAACTGTAATAAAATGGCGATAAGTGCTTTATCGCTGCTCTTTTCAATAGAATTCGTCGCACTATGCGACATACTGTCGCATAGTTCTTGTAAAAACTTGCTTAAGAAATAAAAAAAGTGGACATTTGCACACTTATTTTCAGCAAGAGCTTTAAGCATTACCGTTATATGACAACTACTCGCCTTACCGAGGATTTTTCAGACACAAAAAAGCCGCACTCTCAGTGCGGCTTTTTTGTGTATTGAAGGCTATGCGGATAGGCCGTTGAATGACTACTTTGAACTCTTATCTAAAAACTTATCAAAGTGAATATGCTTGGCCGCTATGCGGCCCTGTTTGCAGACATCAATAGCCGCATCTAACATCGGTGGCGGGCCACACATATACACATGGTGATCTTCTAGGCGATCACCCAAGGCGCTAATATGCTCTGTAACAAAACCACGCAAGCCCTGCCAGTCACTCTCTTCAGGCTCATCTGAGAGTACAGGGATAAATTCAAAGCGCGCACGCCACTTTGTGGCGATTTTTTCCATCTCCGTCAAAGCATATAGGTCGGCTTGGGTGCGCGCTCCAAAAAAGTAAGTGACGTCACGGTTCAACTCATCGTGGCTGGCCTGCTCTAACAGCGCTTTAATCGGCGCCATACCACTGCCACCCGCCACGCATAATATAGGCGCATCTGAGGAGCGCATATAGAAGTCACCGAAGGAAGCCTCTAATTCAATGGATTGCCCCGCCGCTGCTTCATTGTGCAGCCACTGTGTAAACTCACCACCAGGCACTAGGCGTACATGAAAGCGAGCCAGCTTCATCGGGCGGCCTCGGTTAGCCATGGCAAAAGAGTAACTGCGCGCCTCCTCAATAACACCAGGCACTGATACATCCGCATACTGCCCAGCCTTGTACTCAACCGTGTCGTCCAAGGCGATAGTCAACTCAATAATATCGTGGTTAAGATTTTTTAAACCTGCAATCTTTCCACTTACCTTTTTAACGGGTACAGCCTCACCCTCTGCAACCACATTCGGTGCGTCTATTACCACGTTTGTTAGAGGCACAGACTGACAAGCTAAAATATAACCACTCTGCATTTCTTCGGCACTGAGTAGATAAGATTTATCAGTCATCTCTTTCACCCTACCGCCAACAAGCTTGCACTTACAAGCCCCGCACCCACCCACGCGACAATTGTGCGGAAAGGCGACCCCCTGCTCTAGGGCTGTTTGTAAAATAGTGTTTTTACCTTCAACATCCAGATCAATTCCCGCAGGTTGAATATTCACTTTGGGGGCCACCTTGGGCGCTCGATTAAATAACTTGGCTAACATAGGCTTATCTCTTTTCAATCTCAGAAATCAGGCAACAATCGCCTGACCATTGGCATATTCATCTTGCTGCAGTTTAAATCGATCAGCCATCCCACTCGCCGCATTGGCTGCATGGATTAATGGCAACTCCTCGGGTTGTGCAAAACGACGATCCCACTCTTGCACACGGGGGATCATGACTTTGTTCCATAAGGGCGGCAGCATGGCCAAGATGATCATGCTCAAGTAACCCGCAGGCATCATCGGTGTATCTGGGTAAGCACGCAGCTCCCAAAACGGCTTTTCTCCCATAGCATGGTGATGTGAATGGCGGGTTAAGTTGTAAAGCAAAATGCCACTAATGCGCTTATTACAATTCCAAGAGTGACGCGGCTCCACGGGCGCTCCCGTGACACGTACCATACCGTAGTGCTCGACAAAATTGATAAACTCCAGATAGCACTTGCCATACAGCGTCAGCACAGCAAAAACGGCAACGCCTTTCCAGCCCGCCGCATAAGCAAAGGTGGCAAAATATGCCAAGGTCATAGCATTGCCACGCATCATCTGGCTGCGCCAACCCCACACACTATAACCAAATTTAGCTAAGCGCTCTTTTTCAATCCTCCAGGCACTTTTGTAGCTATCAATAGTAGAGCGTAATGCAAAAGCATATACATTTTCACCGCGCCGCGAGGTTGCGGGATCATTGCGCGTAGCAATGTTTTTGTGATGTCCGTAAACATGCTCAATCGAGAAAGACGCATCTGATGTAAAGGCCATTAACCAGCGACCAACAATCATTGCTGGCTTGCTCCAAGTACGATGTGTCAACTCATGCCCCACATTGGTGCCGACAACCCCAAACATCATGCCCACACTAAACATTCCCATCGCGTAGTGATACCACTGGTTTTCAGCTCGCAAGGAAAAAGGATCGATAGCCGTTAGCGCCTGAAACGCAGCACCCATCGCCAGAAAGTCCCAGTTACTTAATTGCCAAGCCAAAGCTGCGGTTAACATTAGCAGCGTAGGCAGAGCTGAGAACAGCTGTAAATTCAATATCCAAGTATGTTTATACCGAGGGTCATCAAGGTCATCGCCAATGATATTGTCCAGCACAAAGCCAATCAATACCCCTCCAACACCGGCAAAGGACATCCAACTTCCACCTAACATCATGGTAAATATAGAAGCAAACATGAGGCCACTAAGGGTGAAATAGCGTAAATATTTAATCATTTATTATCTCCAAGCACACAAAAGAACAATCGCTCAATTAAGTGGTAAAAAAATCGACCGTTGAAGCGAGTAATCTCTTTAGCCCTTATTTACCAATCGTTCTATAAATTCTATCGCCTTTATTATCCAACTGTAAAGATGGGTCAAGCGTTTTATGCGCCAGTGTGTTTGGCGTATTTGCATTGAAGCACATACCTGAATAAAGCAAAATCAGAACAGCGTTGCTACTCAGGCAGACCTAAGGTAACTTACGCATACTTTATATATATGATCGATGACCATGCCTAAAAAAGCCGCCAGCTTTGAAGATAAACTTCAAGCACTTGAAAACCTTGTAGATAAAATGGAAGACGGTGAGTTAAACCTAGAAGACTCACTGAAACATTTTGAAAATGGCATCAGCCTAGCTCGCGAATGCCAAGAAGCGCTACAAAATGCTGAGCAGAAAGTAGAAATACTACTCGCCAAAACAGCTGATGCCGAGACGGCAGCCTTTGAACCAGAAAATGACTGATTTTAAAAACACTCTCACTATCTATCAACAGCGCGTTGCGGTAGCACTAGACCAATGGCTGCCCGCGGAAGATGAGCAGCCTGAACGCCTCAACCAGGCTATGCGCTACTCCATGAATGCTGGCGGCAAACGCATTCGCCCGGTTTTGTGCTACGCCACCGGCGCTGCGCTAGGCGTTAATGCGGATAGGCTAGACGGCCCTGCTGCTGCACTAGAACTGATTCACACTTATTCGCTAATTCATGATGACTTGCCAGCCATGGACGATGACGACCTGCGCCGTGGCAACCCAACCTGCCACAAGCAATACGACGAGGCTACCGCCATACTCGCTGGAGACGGCATGCTAACCCACGCCTTTAGCGTGTTGTCTGAAGATAGCAGCATGCAGCAAAGCCCAGAGGCTCGCTTGAAGATGATTCAAGTGCTCGCCCATGCCAGTGGCGTATACGGCATGGTAGGCGGCCAAGCCATCGATATTGCCGCAGAAGGCACGCAGCTCAACATTGAGCAGCTCAAAAATATGCACGCTCACAAAACAGGGGCACTAATTCGCGCAGCTGTGCAACTAGGAGCACTCAGCGCCCCTGGAATAGACGCAGAGGAATATGAAAAACTCACCCGCTACGCCGAGTGTATCGGCTTGGCCTTTCAGATTCGCGATGACATTTTAGATGTGATTTCTGATACGCAAACCCTAGGCAAGCAACAGGGGGCCGATGCGGCGCACAACAAGCCGACTTATACCGCTCTGCTGGGCTTAGAAGGCGCACAGGATGCCGCCAAGCAAGTGCATCAAGAAGCATTGAGTTGCTTAGAGAGCTTTGGTGAAAAAGCACAATTATTGCGCGACATTGCCAACTATATTGTCGAGCGAGCTTATTAAAATAAGCCTTGAGATAAGCCACCCACACCTAGATAATAATAGGTCGGCTAAGAGATGTACCCATGATCAATAAAACGCGCTATCCACTACTCAGCAAAATTGACAGCCCTGCGGATCTCAGGTCCCTTGCAGCTTGGCAATTAAAGCCGGTAACTACAGAGTTGCGTAATTATTTAATCGAATGCGTGTCACAAACGGGCGGGCACTTTGGTGCTAACCTAGGTACGGTAGAGCTGACCGTCGCCTTGCACTACGCACTCAACACCCCCTATGACCGTCTGGTCTGGGATGTGGGCCACCAGAGCTATCCGCATAAGATACTCACTGGCCGCCGCGACCAGCTGACCTCTATCCGCCAAAAGGATGGCTTAACCCCCTTCCCTAAGCGCAAAGAGTCCGAATACGACGACTTCGGTGTCGGCCACTCCAGCACCTCCATCTCTGCCGCCCTCGGCATGTCCATGGCCGCCAAAATCAAAGGTGAAGACCGCAAATCTGTCGCCGTAATTGGTGATGGTTCAATGACCGCGGGCATGGCTTTTGAAGCATTGAACAACGCGGGAGACTTGAATGCGGATATGCTGGTTATTTTGAATGATAACGACATGGCAATCTCACCCAATGTCGGCGCATTAAACAAATACTTTACTAAGCTACTGTCCAGCAGCTTGTATAGCACGGTACGAGAGAGCGGCAAAAAGGCCCTGTCTCCTATTCCACCATTGCAAGAACTAGCTCGACGCACCGAAGAGCATGTTAAAGGCATGCTGACCCCAGGCACATTATTTGAAGCCTTTGGCTTTCAATATTTCGGCCCCGTAGACGGACACGATATAGATACCCTTACCGAGGTTATACAGAACGTCTTAAAAATCAAAGGCCCCGTGTTACTGCACGTGGTCACCAAAAAGGGCAAGGGTTACAAGCCCGCCGAAAACGAACAGATCAAATATCATGGCGTATCCAAGTTCAACCCTGAAGAAGGCATCGTTGCTGCCGCCATCAGTGACAAACCTGTAGCGCCCACATACACTCAGGTATTCAGTGACTGGATTCACGATATGGCCGCGGCCGATTCACGCATTACCGCGATCACACCCGCCATGCGCGAAGGCTCAGGGCTGGTCGCCTTTGAGAAGCACTACCCAGACCGCTATTTTGATGTGGGCATTGCCGAGCAGCACGCTGTTACGCTCGCTGCTGGTATGGCCTGTGATGGCATTAAGCCCATTGTTGCGATCTACTCTACCTTTTTACAACGTGCCTACGATCAGGCAATTCACGATGTGGCGGTACAAAACCTCCCCGTGATGTTTGCTATCGACCGCGCTGGCCTAGTTGGCCCTGACGGCCCAACCCATGCAGGCAGCTTCGATATTAGCTTCCTGCGCTGCTTGCCCAACTTTGTCGTCATGATGCCGAGCAATGAAGGTGAGTGCCGCAAAATGCTCAGCACGGGGATCGCCTTTGATGGCCCCAGCGCCGTGCGCTATCCGCGCGGCAAAGGCCCTGGCGTCAGCGTTGAAGCGACACTAGACACTCTGCCTATCGGTAAGGCCAACGTTGCTAAGCAAGGCCAAAGCCTCGCCATCCTTGCCTTCGGCTCCGTATTCAGCGACTGCGAAGCCATTGCAGAAAAACTCGATGCGAGCTTAGTGGACATGCGCTTTGCCAAACCCCTGGATGAAGATTGCATTATTAAAATGGCCGAAAGCCACGACCTGCTTATCACCGTAGAAGAAAATGCCGTCGCAGGTGGTGCAGGCTCTGGGGTGAATGAACTGCTGAATTTGCGCGGCGTGCGCACAGCCATTTTCAATATTGGCTTGCCCGATGAATATATTGAACATGGCGAGCGCAGCGAAGTATTAGCAATGGCAAGATTAGATACAGCAGGGATTGAGGAGCAAGTGCAAGAATGCTTGGAGCAGCGCTTTAACTTAGCTCAAAACAGCTTGAGCTCTTAAACAGCTTAGGGAATACATCAAAAAAGCGGCCTAGGCCGCTTTTTTGTTACTTAGCTTTTTCATCTTTTGCTAACTCTTCATCCACCCTGTCACCCAAGGCACCAATTACATTAGGCGGCTCAATCAACGTGGGATCGTACTCCCCCAGGGGCTGATTCACACTAGGGATTACTAGCGCATCACTCAAGTCCGGCATATGAATACCCTTGGGGGCGATCGCTGCCAGGGGCTTGCCCTGCTTAGCAAAGAAATATTCTGGTGGCTGTGTCTTTTTCTCTGCACTGCCACAAGCTGCTACTGTTAGTGCAAACAAACCCAACAATGTTACTTTCAATAATTTAATCAAAGCGCACCCGCTTGCTTAAGAGCATCACGCACGGAGTCATGGTATTGCTCATCTAGTTTTGTTAATGGCAGGCGCATGGCGTGCCCCATATAACCCATTTCAGCCAATGCCCACTTCACAGGAATGGGGTTGGACTCACAAAATAAGTGCTGGTGTAGACCACGCAGGGAGGCATCCAGTTCCTCAGCACGCTGTCGATTCCCCTCGCGTGCGGCCTTACACATTTCATGCATAGCCTTAGGGGCAACATTAGCGGTGACTGAGATGTCCCCTGCGGCACCGAGTAAAATGCATTCCATCGCGGTAGCATCATCGCCAGTATACATCTGCATACGATCACCGATTAAGGCTAATACTTCTTTCGCTCGACCCAAGTCACCTGTAGCCTCTTTAATACCTACAATATTATCAATGTGAGATAGGCGCTCTACCGTCGCAGGCAGCATGTCCACGGCTGTGCGCCCAGGTACGTTATAAAGAATTTGAGCAATATCAACCGCCTCAGCAATCGCCTTGTGATGCTGGTATAAGCCCTCCTGAGTGGGTTTATTATAATAAGGGGAAACCAATAGGCAGGCGTCCGCGCCAGCTTTTTGTGCTGCACGGGTTAAATGAATGGCCTCCGCTGTAGAGTTGGCCCCCGTTCCCGCAATCACTGGAATACGCCCGTTAACAAGCTCTACGGTTTTTTTGATGACTTGGGCATGCTCGTCAACCTCTAACGTTGCCGACTCCCCAGTGGTGCCCACAGAAACAATGGCGTCTGTGCCATTTTCACAGTGGAACTCGATCAATTTTGCCAAGGAGGCATAGTCAACGGAGCCATCAGAATGCATTGGGGTGACCAGCGCCACCATACTGCCTTGGAACATACGAGTTTACTCTATATAGATATTAGCTACTGGGGGCGAATGATAAATCTGCCCCTGCCCTATTACAAGACAAACCCAATATAAACTAGGCTTAGCCTGAAATTTACTCACTCCCACGTAGTAACAACACTAGATGTAGTGTGAAAACCCTATTGCGATCCCGTTCCGCCCGTGCCAGACTAAGCTTATGTTGAATCAGTCGAGACTGTTAGCTATCAAGCAACACAACTTCTCAACCAGCACGCCACCTCTTACAGCGAGCCCTTCTGTGCTGCTGAGTCTCTCCCAACACCATTATCTTCAGCACATTTTTGCTGTTTTTTTTATTTCGAGAAAAATATGAACCTGACTATTGGCCAAGCCATCCCCAATATTACCCTTCCCGCCAATGGAGGCAAAACGATTAGCCTGAATGACTATAAAGGCAAGAATCTGATTATTTATTTTTACCCCAAGGATAGTACCCCAGGCTGTACGACTGAGGGCCAAAACTTCCGTGACATGAAAACGGAACTGGACGCCTGCAATACCGTAGTGCTGGGCGCTTCTAAAGATAGTGTCCGCCGCCACGACAATTTCGTTGCCAAGCAAGAATTTAACTTTGACCTACTGTCTGACGAAGAAGAAGTCCTATGCCAAGCCTTTGATGTCATCAAACTAAAAAAGCTATACGGCAAGGAATACATGGGTATAGAGCGCAGTACATTCTTAATTGATGCCAAAGGCATACTTCGTCAAGAGTGGCGCAAGGTAAAAGTCAAAGGCCATGCCGACGAGGTATTAGCCGCAGCACAGGCGTTGTAAGTCTATGCGGATAGGCTGAAAGCAGTATTTTTCAGCCTATCCGCAGACAAGACCTGATCAAGCAAGGTTAACTTTAAATTAAGCTTGGTTGCTCTCAGGCAATATAAAAACTAAATCACATAGTGAGGCAATACCATGGTCCGTCAACACCGTTTGTTTGTACTCGATTCCTCCGTTTTAATGCACGACCCCGCAGCAATATTCCGCTTTCAAGAGCACGATATCTATATACCTATGATGGTACTAGAGGAGCTAGATGCCGCTAAAAAGGGGCACTCCGAAGTTTCTCGCAATGCCCGTCAAGCGAGCCGTTTTTTTGATGGTCTGATACGCCAAGCAGGTGATATAGATATCACTGACGGCCTCGCATTAACAGGCATTATGCCGAGCGTTAACGAGGAAGAGGAACATCTAAGCGGAAAACTATACTTTCAGACGCAAGACTATGTTCGCTGCCTACCGGAGTCACTACCCTCGAATGTAGCGGACAACAAAATCCTCTCTGCGGCCATTGCGATGAGTGAAGAGCGCGAAGGCACTCATGTGGTCCTTGTATCCAAAGACATTAACCTACGCATCAAAGCTACAGTTTTAGGCATCACCGCGGAAGACTTTTTTACTGACCAGGCACTCGATGATGTTGACCTACTACATACAGGGATACAGGAGCTAGAGCCCAGTTTCTGGGAAGAACATAGCAAAGATATGCACTCATGGCAGGAAGAAGGACGCACCTTTTACCGCATTAGTGGAGAAGACTGTAAGGGCTGGTTCCCTAATTTGTTTCTACACGTCAACGATGACTCAGACTTTCAAGCGATCGTACGCCAAGTAGACGGTGAAGAAGCCGTTATTGAGTATGCTAAGGACTATACTCAGGACAAGCACGCTGTGTGGGGAATAGCTGCACGTAATGCGGGGCAAAACTACGCCTTAAATTTACTCATGGATCCCGAAGTGGACTTTGTCACCATCATGGGGATGGCGGGAACAGGAAAAACCTTGCTCACACTCGCAGCTGCACTTAGCCAAGTGTTAGACGAAAATATCTACAAAGAAGTTATCATGACCCGCGCAACTATTTCTGTTGGCGAAGACATTGGCTTTCTACCGGGAACCGAGGAGGAAAAAATGGCTCCGTGGATGGGGGCATTGATGGATAATCTTGAAGTACTGACCAATGGCGACGAACACAACAGCTGGGAACGCGGAGCAACGAACGACATCATCAGTAATAAGGTTAAGATCCGCTCCTTAAATTTTATGCGTGGACGTACCTTTTTAAACAAATTCTTAATTATTGATGAGGCACAAAACCTAACCTCCAAGCAAATCAAAACACTGATCACTCGAGCGGGACCAGATACAAAGGTGGTGTGCCTTGGCAATGTTGCGCAAATCGACACCCCTTACCTGACGGGCACTACGTCTGGCCTCACCTATGCGGTAGACCGTTTCAAACAATGGGACCACAGCGGGCACATCACGCTAACAGTTGGGGAGCGCTCAAGGCTTGCCGACTTTGCTGCATTAGCGCTATGAATATTTAAGCTTCTTCCTTGGGTGGCGAGTCGGTCGCATAGCGCGGCCACGCCTTTAAAACAGCCTGAATCAACGTCGCCAAAGGAATAGCAAAGAAAACTCCCCATACACCCCAGACACTGCCAAAGAAAATAACCGCAGCAATAATGGCAACGGGGTGCAGGTTGACCACTTCAGAAAACAGTATGGGCACTAATACATTGCCATCCAATAGCTGAATGACTTGATAGGCAATGATTAAGTAGAGAAACTGAGCAGTCGCCCCCCACTGAAAAAATGCAATCATAGCCACTGGCACTGTTACTGCAATGGCCCCCACATAGGGAATAATAACGGAAATACCCACTAAGAAGCTTAGCAGCAGCGCATAGTTGAGACCCATAATAGAAAATGTTCCATAACTGGCTGCCCAGACAATCCCAATTTCTATAAACTTTCCACGCACATAATTGCCAATTTTAGCATCAACATCTAACCAAACTTGGCGGCTAAGCTCCTTATTCTCAGGCATGAAACGACCAGCCCACTCTAAAATTTCTTGCTTATCCTTAAGCATGAAAAACACCAGTATCGGTATCAGGATAATATAGATACCAAAGGTTAAAATATTTTGAAAAAGCTTGGGAGACAAAGATAGAATTTTTTGCCCCAGGTTACCTACATCCCCTCTCAAGCCGGTAATAAGCTCTTGCACCTGCTGCGCTGAAAACACTTCTGGGTAATTTTCAGGCAGTTGTAATAGATACCCTTGCCCCTTAGCAATCATATCTGGCAGCTCTTTGACTAGCTGAGTTATTTGCTTGGACAGCAAGGGGACTAAGCCAAAAAATGTAATAACTGTAGCGGTGATAGATAACAATATAACCACGGTAACAGCGGCAATACGCGGCATACCCCAGCGCTGTAAGCGCCCAACTACGCTTTCCAGTAAATAGGCAAAAACCACCGCGCCTAGTAGCGGTGCTAAAATGTCTCCCAACGAGATAATCGTGGCAAAACCAATTATCAACAGTAATGCCAATATGACCACTTGCGGGTCAGAGAAATGTCGTTGGTACCAATTGCGGATAATCTCAATCATGATGCAGCCTGTATTCTTCCAGCGCACTATAATATCGGTTATGCTGTATTTAATCCAAGGGACAAATGACCAATACAAGGCTAAGTGATTTATGCAACACAACAACACTGACTCAAAGTGCTTACAAAACCTGATATTTATAGGTGCTTTTAGTTTACTCTTGTCTTTTAGCCTCTGCTCTCAAGCAGAATTGGTGAAATGGGTTGATGCTCAAGGTAATACCCACTATGGAGATAAAGCTCCCGCAGGCGTATCTCAGAAGAAAATAGATCGTTCAACGATCAGTACCGTTAACTCGTCACAAGCAACACAAAGCGCGCGATCTATGAATGAAGTATTTTCAGCTCGTCGAGAACAAGTCGCAAAGGATAAGGAAAAAAAACAAAAAGACCAAGAAAACAAGCAACGAAGATCCGCAGCCTGTAACTCTATGAAATCTAGACTAGCCATCTATCAGCAGAAAATTCGAGTTTTTCAAACCCTGCCCAATGGGGAGAGAAATTATGTTGATGACGAGCAGCGCTCAAAAACAATCGCTCAACTCACTGAAAATATCAACAGGAACTGTAAATGAGCTTATCCAAACTATTCTTCATGCTAACTATTTCTTTACTCCTTTTTTCATTGAGTGTTCACGCCAAACTCTACAAATGGATTGATGAAGAAGGTCAAACACACTACGGCGAACGCCCGCCAAACCGCCAAGAAGCCCAAAGTATTGCCCCGCCTCCTCCCCGTGCCAGTAGCGCTGGGGATAGCAGTGAACGCATTCAGGCTCTACGCTCTAAAATTTTAGATAAGGCAGCTGACAACGAGAAAAAATCTGAAGAAATCAAAAAGCAGAAATCCGAAAATGAGCTGCAACATAAATACTGTGATCAATTGCGGCAACGCTTAAAAATTCGACAAGAAAACCCTCGGATCCGCACACAAAGAGATGATGGAAGTATTATTTTTTTAGATGAGAAAACAACACTAAAACAAAAACTAGAACTAGAACAAAAAATAGCAAAAGACTGTAGCTAACACATTTTTACTTTAAAATACCTGCCTCTATCAGCAGCCTTTGGCTGCTGATCCAATATGTGCAAGAGAAAAAAACATGCGCCTTAGCCAATTCCCCCTTTCTACATTAAAAGAAACCCCAAGTGATGCTGAAGTCATCAGTCATCAGCTTATGCTACGTGCAGGCATGATTCGTCGCTTAGCATCAGGCTTATACACTTGGATGCCACTAGGCTTAAAAGTGCTACGCAAAGTCGAATCGGTAGTACGTGAAGAAATGAACAAAGCGGGAGGCGTTGAGCTGCTCATGCCTACCACGCAACCCAGCGAGCTCTGGCAAGAGTCAGGGCGCTGGGAGCAATATGGCCCAGAACTCATGCGCTTGAGCGACCGCCACGGGCGAGAATTTTGCTATGGGCCTACTCACGAAGAAGTCATTACTGATCTAGCGCGCCGTGAGCTCAAAAGCTATAAACAGCTACCGATCAATTACTACCAACTGCAATTGAAGTTTCGCGACGAGATACGTCCACGCTTTGGCGTTATGCGCTCACGAGAGTTTCTAATGAAGGATGCTTACTCTTTTCACCTTAATCAAGCGTCACTGCAGTCTACCTACGAGATAATGCATAAAGCTTATACTGACATATTTACTCGTCTTGGCTTAAATTTCCGTGCAGTAGACGCAGATACGGGGTCTATTGGGGGGCAAGCCTCCCATGAGTTTCATGTGTTAGCTGACAGCGGAGAAGATGCTATCGCTTTCTGTGCAAATAGCGACTTTGCTGCCAATATAGAAAAAGCCGAGTGCATAGCGCCAACCCAAGAGCGCCCTAAGGCGAATGCGGATAAGCTGGAAATAGCAACACCCAAGCAACATAGCATTGAAGATGTGGCTGCGTTCTTAAGCACGGAGAAAAGCAATGTAATAAAGACATTGATAGTCAAAGGGACGAAGCACCCAGTGGTTGCTGTCGTTTTGCGCGGCGACCACGAACTCAATGAGATCAAAGCCGAGAAGCACCCTTTAATCGCTGAGCCGTTGTCATTTGCCTGCGAAAGTGAAGTGCAAGAAGCTACGGGCTGCAAACCTGGCTCGGTGGGTCCTATCGGCCTCAGCATGCCCGTTATTTGCGATCATGCCGTATTAGTTATGTCTGATTTTGTGTGTGGAGCGAACAAAGGCGGCGTCCACTTCACGGGAGTTAACTGGGAGCGAGACTTACCTTTGGCCGAAGCCTTTGATCTACGTAACATCCAAACAGGAGACCCAAGTCCTTGCGGGCAAGGCAATATTGAAATTGTTCGCGGCATAGAAGTCGGGCACATTTTCCAACTCGGCAACAAATACTCTAAAGCCTTAAAGGCCAGCGTGCTGGACGAAAACGGCAAAGACCAGATCATGACTATGGGCTGTTATGGCATAGGGGTGACTCGCGTGGTAGCGTCAGCTATTGAGCAAAACCATGATGACAAAGGTATCGCTTGGCCTGCCGCTATTGCCCCTTTTACCCTTGCCCTTGTACCAATGAACATGCACAAATCTCAGCGCGTCAAAGACTATACCGAAGCGCTGTACAATAAGGCTAAAGGCTTAGGCATAGATGTTATGCTGGATGACCGTGACGCGCGCCCTGGGGTGAAATTTGCTGATATAGAGCTGATAGGAATACCGCACCGCTTGGTTATTGGGGAACGCGGACTAGATAAAGATGAAATTGAATATAAAGGCCGAGCTGATAGTGAGTCTAAAGATATACCCGTAGACCAACTAGACGGCTTCTTACAGCAGCTATCAAGCCAATAAACACAGAATTCGTCGACATCGTTGACGAAAAAAACCAGCTGATTAAGACGACAGCACGTAGCACTATGCGTGCTGACAACTTAATTCACCGCGCTGCTTATGTGTTTGTTTTTAGCCCTCTAGGATCGCTTTGTGTTCAACAGCGCAGCATAGATAAAGATGTTTTTCCTGGCGCCTGGGACCTTGCGGCAGGGGGCGTACCTTATGCTGGTGAAAGCTACATGTCTGCAGCCAAACGCGAATTAGGAGAGGAGCTAGGCATATACCACCAAGAACTCAACGCTCATGGTGATTTCTTTTATTCAAGTAATCAATGTCGTGTATGGGGCAGTATTTTTTCCTTGGTATGGGATGGAGACATACAAGCACAAGCCAGCGAAATCAGCCAATGGCGATATTTAAGCACTGATGACCTCCCCCCTTTTCTAGGCCAAGAAAACATCACCCCTACAAGCTATAAAGCCTATTTGCAGCTACTAGGCCTCAATTAAGTCTTAGACGCCATAGACTCCATCGATGGCGGCGCTACTTTCAAAACTTCTTCAATAGTCGTTAAACCCATACTGACTTTTTGCGCCCCAGCTATACGCAGCGGAATCATTCCTGCCTGTAGCGCAGCTTTACGCAATTTTTGTAAGTCAGCCCCTTCTTGATTGATCGACTTTAGTTCATCGTCCATCAAGAATGTTTCGTATAAACCCACTCTTCCCATAAAGCCGGTATTTCGACACTCTAGGCAACCTACAGGCTTATGCAACTGCTTAGGTAGAGGCATCTTCCAGGGGTGGGTTAAACTCTTCCACTCAAATTCATCCACTTCTTGTGGCTCTTTACAATGCGGGCAAAGTGTTCTGACCAGACGCTGTGCCAGCACTCCAAGCACAGATGCGCTTATAAGATAAGGGGGAACACCTAGCTCAGTCAATCGCGTGACAGCAGAAGGCGCATCATTAGTATGCAATGTGGACATCACTAAGTGCCCCGTCAACGAAGCCTGAATAGCCATTTCGGCAGTCTCTAGGTCCCGTATTTCACCAATCATAATAATATCGGGGTCTTGGCGTAGTAGTGTTTTAATTCCACTAGAGAAGCCGACGTCTATTTTATTTTGCACTTGCATCTGATTAAAGCTGGGTTCAATTAATTCTATAGGGTCTTCCACTGTACAAACATTGACATCATCCGTTGCTAGCTGTCGCAAAGTCGAATATAAAGTCGTTGTCTTACCTGACCCTGTTGGCCCTGTTACTAAAATAATGCCATGGGGGCGTTGAATCATCTCTTCCCATTTAGCACCGTCTTGCTTGGGAAAGCCCAGCTCTGTAAAACTCTTGACAAGTACTGTTGGGTCAAAAATCCGCATAACGAGCTTCTCACCAAAGGCCGTTGGCATTGTCGACAAACGCAGCTCAACCTCTTGTGCGTCAGGCATACGAGTTTTAAGTCGTCCATCTTGCGGTCGACGCTTTTCCGCCACATCCATACGACCCAATATTTTCAAGCGGCTAGTCACCGCCATCATGATCTTAGCGGGCATTTGATAAACACGGTGTAGCACGCCATCAATGCGAAAACGAACTTGCCCTTGCTCACGCCTAGGCTCCAAGTGTATATCGCTGGCACGCTGATCAAACGCATATTGCAGTAGCCAATCAACAATACTAACAATATGCTGGTCGTTAGCATCCACATCACCTTTCTTGCCCAACTCCATCAACTGCTCAAAATTTTGAACTCCTGATGCCTCGCTCGCATGGCGCTCTTCTGCCCCCTTTACCGACTTGCTTAAGTTATAGAATTCCAATGAATATCTTTCAATATCCTCCGGCGTCGCCATAACATAATCAATATCTTTATTGTTAACTCGACTAATCTCATTAGCCCAATCTCGATACAAGGGCTCGGCCGTTGCCACAATGATCTTTGCGGGAGTGACCACCACAGGTAGAACCCCAAACCGCTGTGCATAGGCATAAGACATTACCGAGGTAACAGCCCCTACATCTGTTTTCAATGGATCAATATGAAAACGTTGTATTTCCAATTTTTCAGCCAACCAGTCAACCAAGAATGAACTGTTGATTCGTTGAATAGTAGATTTTTCATGTGGCCAGTTTTTTTCCCCCAATACGCGTAAAGCTCCTTTTTTCAGTACATCTTCCTTACTCACAAGGCTTCGGGTCATATTTGCATTGTCGACAGATATAATTCCATCCAACTCTAAGCCATCAAGAAGCTCAGCCATCTCCAGCTTGCGGTCGCCTTGCTGTAAACTTTGTAGGGTTAGACTCATTGTGCTTCCTATTACTTAATTTATGGGGAAAAGCGCTATTCAGTGTTGCTAATATAGCAAACTCTGAGCTGGGTGTGGGCGACTCGTTAACTGAACCAGTGAAGCTTATACCCCATGCATTAAACGGCACTTGTTAAAGACATAAAAAAAGGAGCCTTCGGCTCCTTTTTTATACACTTAGCGTTAACGGCTAACGAGCTAAGTAGTCACTATCAGAAGCTTCTACTGAACCTACTGACCAAGCGCCACGCGTTTTTGCATGCTGAACTGCAGCATCCATATCTACACCTGAAACAGCCGTATTAATAGCAAAATTTTGCCCCGCAAAAATCAGGTCTGCATCTTTAATTTGCGCTTTGTTTGCCTTGTAGATCAATGGCCAAGCATAAGGATTTCCATAAGTTTGCCCTTTGCCAGCGATACTCCAAAGGCTATCGCCTTGTGCAACCGTATAATCAGTAGTGCCTTGTTGTGACGCTGCTGCCAGTGCTCGTGCATTTGCTTCAGCCTGTGCCGCAGCAGCGGCAGCGGCAGCTAAACGGTCTGCTTCGGCCTGTGCAGCTGCTGCATTGGCTTCAGATTGAGCTTGCTCGCCTATTGCAGTTGTAGACGCCTTAGCTGCATCCTCTGCTTTTTTAGCGTTACTAGAACAACCGACGGCAACTGCCATGGCTAAAGAGGCAACACCAAGCTGCTTGGCTACTATAGAAAACTTCATGCTGGGGAACTCCGAGGGTGTATATATAAAGATAATCCGAACACTACGCTTTAGACCATTGGGTGTCAAGGCAGCTAAGGTCAGCAACTATCAATTTACAGCTCTTCATTCATAGCTCAGAATCGCGTATGCTCTGCGAAAAATGCAATAGAAGGCTCAGACATGCTCAAGATTTACCATAATCCTCGTTGTTCTAAATCTCGCCAAACCTTATCCCTACTTCAGGAAAAGGGGCTTGAGGTTGAAGTGATTGAGTATTTAAAGAGGGTGCCAAGCGCTCCAGAGTTGGCTCAAGTCATCAAGGCTCTGAATGTTTCTCCTAGAGAGCTATTACGCTCTAAAGAAAGCGAATACAAACAAGCTGGACTGGATAACAAAGAGCTCACTAACCATGAAATCATTGATAAAATGGTAGAATTCCCAAAAGTTATCGAACGCCCTATTGTTATCAATGGGGAAAAAGCTGCTATCGGGCGTCCGCCTGAGAGCGTATTGGATATTTTATAATGCAGAACTCAGTAGAAATTTTAGTACTTTATTATAGCGCTTACGGCTCGACCGCTGAAATGGCTAAAAAAATCGCCCGCGGCGCAGAAGAAATTACTGGCGTAAATGTACGCTTACGCAGCGTCCCCCCTGTATCCAGCGTCTGTGAATCCACCCAAGCCAGCATTCCAGACCAAGGTGCGCCCTACGCGACCATGCAGGACCTTGCTGAGTGTGATGGCTTACTACTAGGCAGCCCCACACACTTCGGTAATATGGCGGCTCCACTTAAACACTTTTTAGACAGCTCCAGTAATGAATGGATGTCAGGTGCTTTAATTGGTAAGCCAGCCGCTGTTTTTACCGCTACAGCCAGTCAACACGGCGGGCAAGAGTCAACGCTACTTACAATGATGATCCCTTTGATGCACCACGGCATGATGATTCTGGGGCTCCCCTATTCAGAAAAAGCGTTAATGGAAACAACCACTGGGGGCTCGCCCTATGGAGCAACACACAATTCATCACACCGCAATAACCTATTAAGTGAGCATGAATATGATTTATGTCGCGCACTCGGCAGACGTGTAGCAGAAACCGCCGTAAAATTAAAAGCATGAAAAGCAAAGCGCTATTAAGCTCGCACAAACTATCCGCATTGCGCTGGCTTAGTTTATGTAGTTACTTTGGGCTGCTTGTTTTAGTCGTCAGCTGGAACACATTAATTAAACCTTCTCAGCACTACCCGACTGGAATGATCCTGCTATTAACCGCTCTGCCCTTATTGTTCCCCTTATGGGGCATGCTAAACGGCAAAGCCTATACCCACGCATGGGTTAGTTTTCTATCTATGTATTACTTCTTCCTAGGCGTGGGAGACGCCTACAGTGATCCGGAGGACCGAGTGTATGGGGTATTGATGATTGTGTTAAGTGTAGCCTTATTTTTCGGCAGCATGTACTACGCGCGATTCAAAGGTCGCGAAGAAAAAGGTATCGCCAATAATACTGAAGATTAAGTATTTAGCTCAATGCCTGTTTGACAAAAGCGACGGTTAAGCGACGCTGTGCGGCCAGAGAGGCAGAGTTTAAACGCGCCAATAAGTCGTCTTGTGAATGCATATCCCTGGGGTAGTGTCTTACCAGATAGCTAGCGACATCTTCTGGCATATCCAAGCCTTGGCGCAGCGCCCTCTGCTTCAGCCATAGTAATTTGTCATTATCATTTAATTCTTGTAGCTGTACGATAGCCCCCCAGCTTAGGCGCGAACGTAAATCGGCGAGTAAAACACCTAGCTGGGCTGGTATATTCTGGCCACTAAAGAGCAACTGAGTATGATTGCTACGGCAAAGATTAATAAAGCCAAACAGTGCAGTTTCCCAACTCGTATTCCCTGCGCATAAATGAACATCATCAATACACACTAGATCAAACTGGTCCAAGCCCTCTAGTACTTCAGGGCCATAAGAAATAATTTCTTTCAACGGCAGGTAGCTGGCTAAGCGTGATGACTCTGTGGCGCAACTACAGGCTGCCTGAAGCAAGTGTGTTTTCCCCACCGCACTCTCCCCCCAAATAAAAACTTGTTTATCTCCATCGCCCACAGCAAGCCCCTGACAAAGACCGACAGCGACTAGGTTTTCGCCAGGCAGGAAATTATCAAATATTGCGGATTCAGTAAGCGCTATATGCAAAGGAAGCTGGGCTACCATGGGCTTATGGAATCAACTCAAGAACATAGTCAGGTTCAGCTGTAGTCGTTGTTTCAAGCCTGCTCTCAGGATCAATGTTTTGTGACACAATCACTTGGGGCACGATCCGCATCTTTCCGCCTAAGTTGATGGCTCGCACAAACTCTCCTGCTTTACCACGTAGGCGAAGCTGATAGTCGACAGCATCATTCATTACTTTCACAACACCAACATCACTAGTAATCAAAAGATCTTGTAAATAAGCCCTGCTTACCGCATAGCTCTCCAGGTTGTTAATATTGCGAACATTAACTAACAACAGACCTTGCTCATCGCCGCCAAGGATAGAGAATTCGCTAGCAAGTGTATCAGCCACGGGGTCTACCCCTGACAACATAACATCATCAAGGCTGGCAATATCACTGCTCCAATTAACCGCCTTGTCCTGGCGTACTAACTGCCACTCTCCTTGCCACTTGTCTTTGGACAATTTTTTTAAATAGCCAATTAAAATACCGTGTGCGGCATAGTCTTTCGAAGCAGAAATTATTTGCTGCTGAAAACCTGCTTTTATATCAGTAGCTCTAACCTTACCTGAATCGATGTCAGAATCTAGGGGCCAAGACAGAGGCAATCCTCGATTGATTGCCGCATCATTTATAGCCTGATTTATAATATTCAACGGATTGTCTTTTATAATATAGGGCCTTGCGCGCTCATCAACAGCCAACCAAACAAGTACATCCGTGCGCTGTTCTGGCCAGATAGGCAACTGATTCTCAACCAGTAAACCTTGCAACGCTTTAGGACTAAAACTTACCAATAAAAAATCCAGCTCTACAGTCGCCTGCTCTCTCCGCTCATAACGGTAGCCCTTTACATAGCGCCCTGGAGAGGCAATGGCCGAAGCCAGTACAGGCTCACCTACAATAGCTTTATTACCCGACAGTCTAACTAAGACTTCTTTAATCGCCGCACTCATCCCCTTTAAGCGCTCGCCACTGCTTTGATCGGCTACAGCGACCTCAACCTCATAAAGTTTTTGAACTGGAACGGCCTGTAGAGATAGAGGCAATAAAAGGCATAGTATTAAGAATATTTTTTTCATGTGTATTAGTAACTGTCCGCTAAGCCGCAATCATAGCACTCCAACCACTCAATCACAGCTTGCAGGGAACACGTCATTTTTTGCAGGGGTTTGCATACGCACAATGCCCTGTGATGTTATTGATGCGGATATCCCCCTAGGCATGATAGAATGCGCGCCCCAGCCCATGCATACAGACCAAAGATATGACTGACACGACATCCAAAACCTCCCTTAGCTACCGCGACGCGGGCGTAGATATTGACGCAGGCAACGCCCTGGTTGATCGCATCAAGGCCGATGTGAAGCGCACCAACCGCCCAGGTGTAATGGGTGGCATAGGCGGCTTTGGTGGTTTATTTGAAATCCCAGAAGGTTATAAAAAACCTGTACTGGTATCTGGCACAGATGGCGTAGGCACAAAATTAAAGTTGGCGCACCAGCTCGACAAGCACGACACCATCGGCATCGACCTTGTTGCCATGTGTGTGAATGACATACTTGTATTGGGCGCAGAGCCACTGTATTTCCTTGATTACTACGCCACTGGCCATTTAGAAATTGATGTCGCTGCTGACGTCGTCAAAGGCATTGCCGATGGTTGTATACAAGCAGGTGCTGCACTGATTGGCGGCGAAACTGCTGAAATGCCTGGTATGTATAGCGAAGGCGACTATGATCTTGCCGGCTTCTGCGTCGGCGTAGTAGAAAAGGACAATATTATTGATGGCAGCGAAGCGGGGACGGGGGACGTGTTGATTGGTCTCGCATCCTCTGGCCCCCACTCTAACGGTTACTCCTTAGTTCGCAAGGTAATCGAGCATGCTGGAGCCGACCTAAGCCAAGCTTGTGGCGACGTAACCCTAGGCGAGGCAGTCTTTGCTCCCACACGTATTTACGTAAAATCCATATTAGAAATTATCAAGCGCCACAATATTCACGCTCTATCCCATATTACCGGCGGCGGCTTATTAGAAAACCTGCCGCGTGTCATGCCAGAGCACACTCAAGCGAATATCAGCGCATCCGCATGGGAGCTTCCCCCTGTATTCAAATGGCTGAAACAGGCTGGCAATATCGATGCTCAAGAAATGTATCGCACCTTCAACTGCGGCATTGGCATGGTGTTAGTCGTCTCCGCGGCTGAAGCAGATGCCGTTTTAGCCAGTGCCGTAGAGCTAGGCGAGCAAGCGTTCAAGCTGGGCACACTAAGCCAGAGTGCCCAAGCCGAACCCGAAGTCATCGTAGCCTAGTGGGCAATAAGGCACGCACAGTCATCCTTATCTCAGGGCGCGGCAGCAACATGCTCAGCCTTGTCGATGCGGCGCAGTCAGGGCAATGCCATATAGATGTGACCGCAGTCATCTCTAACCGCCCTAACGCCGCGGGCCTTGGCAGTGCACAGCAAGCGGGCATCACTACTCGCTGTGTTGACCACACCAGCTTTGATAGCCGTGCCAGCTTTGACGCAGAGCTAGCCAAAGTGATTGATGAATACCAGCCTCAACTCGTCATCCTTGCGGGCTTTATGCGGATACTCACCCCCGAATTCACCCGCCAATTCGAGGGGCGAATGCTCAACATTCACCCCTCGCTACTGCCCAAATACCCTGGACTAAACACACATCAGCGCGCCATAGACGCAGGGGATGTCGAGCACGGCGCCTCCGTGCATTTTGTTACCGCAGAGCTGGATGGCGGGCCTGTTGCCGTGCAATCCCTAGTACCTGTGCTTAAAGACGATAATGCGGATAGCCTGGCAAAGCGTGTTTTGGCCACCGAGCACCAGCTCTACACCGTTGCCGCAGATTGGTTTGGGCGTGGACTGTTAAAAATGGTATCAAATGGGGGGGTGCTATGTGAACAAAAGCTCGAAAAACCCGTCATACTCAGGAATGCACAACTAGAAGGAATCAACCCCGCATGGCAAAAAAAACTCACCTCGGCAGGGCCCTTAGCAAAATAACCCTCAGTTTAATAGGCCTACTTAGCTTATCCGTATACAGCCACGCAGCAGATGCTAACGAATTTCAGTTCAAGGCGTTTCAAGCAGAATACAAACTCAAAAAAATAGGCATGACACTCGGTACGGCTAAATTTTCCCTACAAGAAACCGCCCCCGACACTTGGCAATACTCATCTAGCATAAAGCCCAGCGGCATGGCCCGCATGTTTTCCAAGGACACGTTTGCAGAAACCAGCAGCGTATTATTCAAGTTAGGGCAGTTAACACCTATCGGCTACCAATATACTCGTACAGGCAAAAAGCCTGAGGTCGCAAACGTCAACTACGATTGGTCTGCTAAAAAAGCTACATTTACACGCAATGGAAAAGCACGTGTCCTAAACTTGCAAGACAACCACCAAGACCGTTACTCAATGGTTCTCGCGTTGATGCAAGCCACCGCCCAGGGCAAGCAAAACATGACCTACCAAGTCATCGACAAAAGTATGAAGTTACGTAACTATAGCCGCAAAGGCGAAGCAGTAATCAAGACATCCCTTGGCAATCAAAATACGATTCGTATTGTACAAGACGGTGGGCGCCGCCAAATTCACTACTGGCTTAGCCCAGAACTCAACTACATTCCCGTACGCATAGAACAGTTCAAAGAAGGAAAAAGCCAACTAAAACTCACATTGAAAAAACTAAATTGGGGGAAATAAGCTCGCAGGCTATAAATTACAATCTATTCGGAAAAATCTTACTGCGCTTTGCGTATTTGAACCTATAAAACGAACAATCAAATAGCGATACTAACAATATGGAAAGGAAAGGTAGGGATGCCACTCGACAGGATGTTGGGATAGTACACAGCCATGGAGGCTGGCGGTCTTAAAAACCGCACCTAAGGATTAGTCACTCCATAACCCCAAGGAACCCCACCTTGGGGTGTTTTTTTTACGCGAGTAGCAGCTTTCTTTCCCCCGCTTAACCCGCTAGCATTCACCTCACATTCAATAAGCGAGCTATCAACATGCCCCCCCTACACGGTCAATGGCAAGAGCGACTACAGCCAGAGCTAGATAAAGACTATATGCAGCAGCTAGCCACCTTTCTAGGTCAGCAACGCCAGCAAGGCAAGCGGACCCACCCGAGAGAGAAGGATATATTTGCCGCTTTTGAACACAGCCCCTTTGCTGCCATTAAAGTCGTTATACTCGGCCAAGACCCCTACCACGGTCCAGAACAGGCCCATGGACTTTGCTTTTCCGTACAGTCCCATGTAAAAATCCCGCCTTCACTATTGAATATCTACAAAGAGCTGCATACAGACCTCGACCTGGAAATCCCTTTTCACGGCAATTTACTAAGCTGGGCGCAGCAAGGGGTTTTCCTACTCAATACGACATTAACTGTTGAGGAAGGTAAGGCTGGCTCTCATCAAGGGCGAGGCTGGGAGCCATTCACCGACAGTGCCATTCAGCACCTCAATGACGAACGTCAAAATTTGGTATTTATGCTATGGGGCAGTCACGCCCAAAAGAAGGGAGCATTTATCGATGACACTAAACATTTAGTCCTCACAGCCCCACACCCCAGCCCGCTCTCTGCTTACCGGGGTTTTTTTGGCTGCCAGCATTTTTCTAAGGCCAACGAGTATCTGATTAAGCACAATCATGCACCTATTAACTGGCAAATCATCTAAGCATATAAAACAAGCGAACCCATAAAAACAAACGTTTGAATCAGCCAGTTTAAACAAGCAATAAAAACAGATGTTCAATACTATTCGCCGCCAGTAATAAGTATCTATCTACGGCTAAAAAAGGTGAAATATGAACGTGGTGCAACGCAATTTAACGCGATATGAAAACTGGATGGAACGCCGCCCCACACAAGCCTTATTGGTTCACGTCAGCATTTATTTAGGCGTTTCAGCTCTTATCGTTGGCACAGGCTTTGCCATTTCTCAATAAGGCAACTTCCCTCTATTTCACCTTGCTCTGCAAAGCTAAACGAATAAGTTGTTCAGTCGTCTCTCCTTGGCTAGCCACTGCACTCACCATCTTGCTCGCCTCAGGAGGCTTATAGCCTAAGGCCATTAAGGCATTCACAGCCTCTTCTACGGGGCTATCTTGCTGATTGGTTTTCAGCTCATCCGACGCAGATAGGCTGCCAGCAGGTAATTGCACCATACCATTGAAGACCTCTTTTTCTAGCTTATCCTTCATTTCAATAATTAAGCGCTGAGCAGTTTTCGCCCCCACACCCGGCAACTTGGTCAAGGCCTTGCTGTCGTCCTGCTGCACATAGCGCGCAAAGGTCTCCGCCGTAATACCCGACAGAATAGTCACCGCCATCTTCGCCCCCACACCGGATATTTTTATTAATGCTTTAAAGAAGCGACGCTCCAGTGCAGTAGCAAAACCAAATAACTGCAAGGCATCTTCACGCACATGAGTGTGAATTAAAATATTCACTTGCTGACCTTCTGCAGGCAGCTCATAGAAAGTCGACATAGGAGCGGATATTTCGTAGCCCACACCGTTAACGTCGAGCAGCAACTCAGGGGGCTGCTTGTGAATGATAGTACCTGATAGTCTTCCGATCATTTTTTATTCTCTATGATTTTAATCTAAACCGCCCGACACGCTTGCGGCTATTACCCCGCAGCTGCATCTCACCCCGCAGCCCACGGCTATGACCGTGACACAGGGCAATACCGAGTGCATCTGCTGCATCCGCCTGTAGCTTATCGACATTAATACCTAATAAGCTTTTCACCATATGCTGCATTTGCTCCTTAGTCGCAGCGCCCGTGCCGACAATATTTTGCTTTACTTGGGTCGGAGAGTATTCACTCACGGGCAAATCCGCTTGTACCGCAGCACAAATAGCCGCGCCCCGCGCCTGCCCTAGCTTCAGCGCTGACATGGCATTGTTGCCCACGAACACATCTTCTATCGCTACTTCATGGGGTTGCCATTGGGTAATCACTTCAGTGACGTCAGACAGAATAACTTTTAAACGATCAGGTATATCGCCGCCGCCTGTTTTGATGACACCATAAAATATCAGGCTGCTATTTTTACCGTCTGACTCAATAACGCCAACACCCGTGGTGACTGAGCCGGGGTCTATGCCGAGTATGCGGATAGGCTTCTGATCAGCCATCAGTTCGTGCCCCACTTAATTGCCAGCGACGCTTTGCATACAATGCACTACCTTGAACCGTAAACATGATTACCAAGGAGACTAGCGTGATGAGAATCCCAGGGTATGCCGCGGCTAAATCAAGCAAGCTCATCGCTATGCTGGCATGTGCAGAGATCACCGCCAACCAAATAAATCCCAACCAGTACTTAGCTTGCAGTATTGCCGCAAAAACAAAACCCAACAGCACAGGAAAAGCGAGGATCTGCAACCTATCCGCATTCGATTCCAACAGCTGAAAAAAAGTATTGATTGCGCCGCCACCAAAAAACACAAATACCAACAAGCTCCCCATACCAACGACAGGCCAAACTTTATATTCTTCTAATGTATTTTTATAGTCAGTCATTGCCTGCATTCTAGCGTGTTTATGCGAATACCGCCCCTACACTGGAAATTGACCATCCTCCAAGAAACAGCTAACCGCTTCCGCCGACTGAAGCGTGAACAGCATGCTGGTATGACTCACAGGCAAAACAATGAAGTCGTGGGCATTATCTATAACCGTTTCTTTAACGTGTACTGTGCCGTCGTGGGCACCATCACTGATCGCACGTAGAACCGTACCCATACCGAAGGGTTGATTGCCCGCTAGCACGCCTAGCTCACGCTGCCCATTCCATTCGGGCGCCTCTTTTAGCAGCGCACCTTCTTGCGCTCTGCCTAGCAATGCCTTTTGCACAAAGGGGCGTTCGCGATGAATAACCGACAAGTTCTTCGCCGCATCGCTGCCTCTATACGGGCAACCCATCAGCACCACACGCCCTGGTTTAATTTCATCAAATAAATCGAACATGTGCAGCACAACCACGCCGCCCAAACTATGAGCCACTAGGTGTACTTCTTGCTCGGCTAAGTTGTCGATGTATTTTTTTAAGCGCCGAGCGTTGTCGGCGGGAGACTTGCGCACGCTGGGGTAGTTAAAGCCGTAGACTCTGTAGCCCTGCTTCTGGAAGTACTGGTGCAGGTAGAACATCTCTAGGGAGTTCATCCAGATCCCGTGGATTAGGACTATGGCTTTATTGTTAGTCATTCTAATATAGTGATCATGCAGTGCGGATAAGCCAAACAGCCTATCCGCATTAAAGTTTAGATAGGCAAATCCAACATCTTCTGCAGCGCATCCAGCGCCTGCTGAGTCTCTTTAGGCGCAACCTGAACCTGATTAACGACCCTGCCCTCGACTAGATTTTCTAACACCCAAGCTAAGTGCTGTGGGTCAATGCGAAACATAGTTGAGCACATGCAAACAGTGGGTGACATAAAGTGCACATCGACACCCTTTTCCTTCATCTGCTCCGCTAAGCGGTTAACCATATTCAACTCGGTTGCCACCAACCAGCGCGAGCCAGGCTCTGCTGCTTTGATGGTATTAAGGATAAATTCGGTAGAGCCCACATGATCGGATTTTTGGCAAACCTCAAAGCTAGATTCGGGGTGAGAAATGATAATCGTCTCAGGGTATTTGGCTTTAAAGTTATCAATTTGCTCTGGCTGGAACATTTGATGCACGGAACAAAAGCCTTTCCACAAGATCATCTTGGCATTTTTGATCTCGTCGTGAGTCAAGCCGCCGTAGGGTTTGTCAAAGTCCCAGACGACCATCTCTTCTAAGGGTATGCCCATATTGAAGGCAGTGTTGCGGCCTAGATGTTGGTCAGGGAAAAATAAGATTTTTTCACGCTGCTCAAAACACCACTCCAATACATGCTGCGCATTAGTCGAGGTGCAAATAATACCTTCGTGACGCCCACAGAAGGCTTTTAGGTCTGCTGCGGAATTGATGTAGGTGGTCGGCGTAATATGCTGATCCGCATCGCCGAGAACTTCGGATAGCTCTTTCCATGCGCGTTCAACATTGGCCAGATTCGCCATGTCCGCCATGGAACAGCCCGCAGATAAGTCGGGCAACATGGCAATTTGCTCATCCGAGGTCAGAATATCCGCTACTTCCGCCATAAAGTGTACACCGCAAAAAACGATATATTTGGCACTCGATTCTGCAGCGATACGAGATAACTTTAAGGAGTCACCGGATGCATCGGCAAACTCAAACACTTCGTCGCGCTGGTAGTGGTGCCCCAAGATCAACAGGTCATCACCGAGCTTCTCTTTGGCAATGCGGATACGCTGCTGACACTCTTCATCAGACAAGAGTGCGTAACGATTAATTTCTACGGGGATTTCTACCGCTGACATATTTTATCTCCGCGACCGCTCAGTCGCTGTGCTAAACACCCCTAATATATAGGGATATTTTTACATTTTTCTAGTCTATGCTTCTGTGGTTTCTACTGCGGGCTTGCGAATACGCAAGGACAGCTCTTTCAGCTGAGCTTCGTCTACCGCAGAGGGTGCATCCGTTAATAGGCAGCTCGCAGACTGAGTCTTCGGGAAGGCCATTACGTCACGGATAGAGCTTGCACCCGACATCAGCATAATCATGCGATCAACACCAAAGGCGATGCCGCCGTGTGGAGGACAACCAAAGTCCAAGGCTTTGAGTAGGAAGCCAAATTTCTCTTCCGCTTCCTCTGCATCGATGCCCAACACATTCAATGCCGCCTGCTGCATCGCGGGGGTGTGGATACGAATAGACCCGCCACCTAGCTCGGTACCATTCAGGACGAGATCATAAGCACGAGACAATACCGTCTCCGCCTGACCTGCCAACTCATCAGGGTTAGTGATGCTAGGTGCGGTGAATGGGTGATGTAGTGCGCTGTAAGAGTTGCTCTTCTCGTCGTAGTCGAACATGGGGAAATCCACTACCCACAAGAACTTCCAACCTTCATTAACTAGGTCACGATCTTTAGCCACTTCTACACGTAGCGCGCCCAGTGCATCGTTAACTATCTTAGCCTTATCGGCACCGAAGAACAGGATGTCGCCATCTTCCGCGCCCGTGCGCTCAATCAATGCAGCGAGTGACTCATCAGAAATATTCTTAACGATAGGCGACTGCAAGCCGTCACGACCTGCGGCGACTTCGTTGACCTTGATGTAAGCCAAACCGCGTGCACCGTATCGGCTAACATATTTGGTATAGCCATCGATCAATTTACGGCTAATGCTCGCACCGCCCGGCACACGCAGCGCGGCAACACGGCCACGAGGGTCATTGGCAGGGCCAGAGAAGACCTTAAAGTCTACGTCTTTCATAATGTCAGAGACGGTAACCAACTCTAGGTCGATACGCATATCGGGTTTGTCAGAACCAAAGCGATCCATCGCTTCCGAGTACGGCATGCGCTGGAACACGTCTTCGATCTCGACGCCCATGGCCTCTTTAAATAAGCCCTGCATCATCGACTCCATCATACCCATGATGTCCTCTTCATCGATGAAGGACATCTCGATATCCAGCTGAGTAAATTCAGGCTGGCGATCCGCACGTAGATCTTCATCGCGGAAGCAACGCACAATTTGATAGTAGCGATCAAAGCCAGACATCATCAACAATTGCTTAAACAACTGTGGTGATTGTGGCAGTGCAAAGAACTCACCAGGGTGTACGCGGCTAGGCACCAAATAATCACGGGCGCCTTCTGGGGTCGCGCGTGTCATCATTGGAGTTTCCATGTCGAGGAACTCATTGCCTTCCAAAAAGTTACGCATAAAATGCGTCACCTTGGCACGCATGCGTAAACGTTCCTGCATCACCGGACGACGCAGATCGATGTAGCGATAAGTCAGGCGGTTATCTTCGTTGATTTTATCGTCGTCAATCTGGAAGGGCGGTGTTGCGGCAGCATTAAGCACTTCCAGCTCAAGGCCTAACACCTCAACCATACCCGTAGGCATATTCGGGTTTTGTGTGCCTTCGGGGCGGCGGCGAACGCGAGCTTTAATTTTCAGCACATACTCCGAGCGAATACGCTCGGCAATTTCAAAAATTTCCGCTCGGTCCGGGTCAAATACCACCTGTAATAGACCTGTGTGATCGCGTAGATCCACAAAGATCACACCACCATGATCGCGGCGACGGTGCACCCATCCACAAACTTCTACTTCTTGATCTAGGTGTTCTTCGGTAACTCGGCCACAGTAGTTGGAGCGCATCATAATGAAACTCTTTGCTAATTCTTAAATCGGAAGGGCGCAATTTTAGGTGCTCAGCCTCTCAGTAGCAAGGCCAGAGCGGTATAAGACACCATTAATACAGGGCAAAATAGCATATCCGCATTGCATAAGGCCGCAAAGCGAGGCGTACAGGTAGAATATGCTAATAACTGGCGAAAGCAGACTGTTTCCGCTAAAATTGCGCCCAATTCTAGAACCACTATAAGATTTAAGAGCGACTCGATGAAAATTAGACATATGTTGACTGCCCTGGCCCTTTTGGGTGCAGGCACTGCCAACGCCGCTGGCGACGTGGCTATCGGTAAGAAAAAAGCAGAAACCTGTATGGGTTGTCACGCAGTAAAAGGCTATTTCAATGTATACCCATCTTACAAAGTGCCTAAAGTTGCAGGACAAAACGCTACATTCATCGAAAATGCTCTCAAGGGTTATCGTGATGGCTCACGCGCCCACGAAACGATGAAAGCCAATGCAGCCAACCTTAGCGACCAAGACATTGCTGACATCGCTGCGTTCTTTGCTGCCGAAAAATATGCAACTGAAGAATCTTCAAACCCTCAAAATGCAGCACTGGTTGCACTGGGCAAAGAAAAATCAGCCTCTTGCGCGGCTTGTCACGGCGCTGCAGGCATCGCTGCAAACCCAATGTGGCCAACACTGGCTGGCCAGCACCCTAGCTACCTCATTAACGCACTTGAGTCCTACACAGACGGGCGCCGCAATGATCCAACCATGAAAGGCATGGCAGCAGGCTTAGACAGCAAAGCGCGTAAAGCACTAGCGGCCTACTTCTCCTCCTTGCCTGGTGGCGTACAAAGCCTCAAGATGCCAGCCAAGATCAAGTAGTGGTTAATACATAAACCGCTCAACGAGGAGCCCGCAACATCGCAAGATGCTGCGGGCTTTTTTATAAAAACGACTAAGATAAGTTCATGCAACTAGAAACCCTCACTTACGGCGACGACAGCAAACCACCTTTGATTCTGATTCACGGCCTGTTTGGCTCGGGCAAGCTGTGGCGCATCTATGCACAGAAATTTGCCAAGCACTACTGGGTGCACACTCCCGATCTGCGCAATCACGGAAAATCAGCGCATGTAGACTCTATGACCTACGAGGAAATGGCCTTAGACATCGTCGAGTATATGGACGAGCACCAGCTTCAAAAAGCCAATATATTGGGCCATTCGATGGGCGGCAAGGTTGCCATGCAGTTTGCTCTCAACTGGCCCGAGCGCGTCATCAAGCTCATCATCGAAGACATCGCTCCGATGCACTATAAACCCCGCCATGAAGCGGTGATCGAGGGCATCAAGCTGCTTAACAACGTAGAACTGGAAAGCCGCAGCCATGCGGATAACTTGGTCAAAGACATTATTGTCGACAATGGCCTACGCATGTTTTTGTTCACCAACATGAGTAAGCTAGCGAATGGCAAGCTGGGCTGGCATATCAATATGGATGCCATTTTAGCTAACTATGAAGAGATCAGTCGTGCGCCAATATATAAAAAACAACCCTACTCTTGCACCACCTTGTTTTTAAAGGGTGACGAGTCACAATATATTTTGGATGAATACCGCAGAAAAATTAAAGAGTGGTTTCCTTTATCTCGCATTAATACGGTTAAAAATGCGGGGCACTGGCTACACAGCGAACACCCTAGTACTTTTTTAGATATCTGCTTGAAATTTCTAGGCGACGAAGAACCCGCTTTCGGCAGCGACGATTCGGCAGGTGCGCTACATAGCGACAACTAATATACCGCTATTACCTAGCGGAACTAGCCAACAATCCGTCACCCACCTGCTTTTGCGTATACATTAAGTTTTGCTCTGGCTGGTCGGGCTGGCCTTCAGCGCGCCATTTAAAGATACTCATATACTCAGATACCGCGTGAACATATTTACGCGTTTCTTTAAACGGAATCGTATCTATCCAAATATCCATTGGTAATTCCACTCCAGTCTTTGGCCGCCACTTGGCTACGCGGTGCGGCCCTGCGTTATACGCCGCCGAGACCAAGGGGATTTCATTATCTAGCTGGGCACTTAACTCAGCCAAATAGGCTGTACCATAGCGAATATTCACCTCAGGGTTATTCAACTTGCCGACACCTCGCCACTTCCAGCCTTGCTTTTTAGCCACATGTTTGGCCGTCGCAGGCATTAACTGCATCAAGCCTCGTGCGCCTACACCAGAACGCGCATCCGCCGCATAGGCCGACTCGCGGCGCATAATTGCCTGAGCCCAATTAGGGTCTATTTTCACAGCCTTGGCGTGCTGCTCTACCGCCTGACGATAAGGCATGGCAAAGCGTAAATCCAAGTCATCGTAACGCCCTAGCTTAGCGGCTATGCGGATAGCCTGCTCATGCCATTGCCATTGATGAGCCAAGTGCCCCGCTGTGAGTAATGATTCATCGGACAAGCCTTTAATGGCGCCCGCCCACTCTACTCGAGCATAGTTAAGCTGCTCCTGTAATAGCAGCTCTCGCACGCGCCTGAAAGCCGGCTGATCAGACATCACTTGTATCGCTAGTTGATTGGCACGAAGCTTTTCTGGGGTGAAGGCATAGGGCTGACCTAAGCGCTCCGCAGCAAGAAAACTGTAGTAACCGCGCTTTTCTGCCAAACGCTCATAGGCCAGCTTGGCAACATGGCCGTTGCCTATTTTTTGCTCCACTCGACCCCGCCAATAAACCCACTCCGGCTTTACTTGCTCCGCAGGCAGCATATTTAATAAACTGCGATAGGCTCCATTCCAATCTTGTACACGCAAGGCTGCACGCACACTCCACTCCCTGACTCGCTCATTAACAGCGCCTTTTGGCAAGGCATCTAAACGCCTCAAGGCATCATCGTAGTGACGCTGGGCGCTGCGAATAGCTAGGCGACGGCTTAACTTATGCGCCTGCTCTTTGGAAAATGTATAGCGTTTTTGTAGCTCGGCCCAAAGTAATTCAGCCTCGACCAGATCGTCCGCGAGCACCCTATTCACCGCATAGATAGACAACTTACGGTGTTGTTGGGGGTGATTGAGAAAAGTTTTAGAGGTAGATGATTGCAAAATAATTCTGGGCTTGCGGCGCACGTCTACCCAAGTCTTATGCTGCTTTGCACGCACACCTTTTAGTTTTCGCGCGAGTGTCCTTGCCAAACTCCAGTTGCGCTTATCAAGCGCAAGCTCCGTGCGCTGCCATATCAACTCATTATTATACGCTTTCTGCTTTTTCAACCAGCTCATCACAGGATCACAGGCCTTGGGCTGACTTTTACCAACGAGCCATTTTTGTTTTGCCAAGTGTAACTTTTCTGCATAACCAAGCTGCTTGCTTATAAGCTTGGCATAGGTGGCATAGCAGCTATGCGTCGTGTTGTTTTGACGGCGCGTCGACGCCCCCTGATAATAGTGCAAATACTCTTCCCAACGGCCTTCCCTGGCCATCTCATGTAGCCACATACTGCGTGCATAATCACTCAGAAAAGAGTCGCTATAAGCACCTATAAATTGATCTGCGCGAGACTTTTTTGCGCTTCGTACCTGACTCTTAAAATAGGCATAATCCAAATAGCGATATAAGGGGTAATCACGCAAGCGGTCTTTCAATTGTAGAAAATTTCGAGTTTTGCCTGAAGCCAACGCCTTTAATGCCTGCGAATATTGTTCGCGCTGCAATAACAACTTAGTGGAAGACTTCTCAGGCAGAACGGATAAGTCATTAGCGATGCTAGCCATGGCCGGCACTACACCCAGTGACAAAGCTACGGCACAAAGTGCTGTATAATATTTTATTCCTCTCACGCCTTACCCTTCTTGCTCAAACAGAGTGAACTCCCTGCCTTGCGAATAGCAAGTATATACAAGTCACAAAGGTGTCGCCAAGCGCTATTGGCGACAAACTTAAGAAGACTGCTTTCTAAGCAAGCTCAATGTCCCCATTAGACACATCAACGAGAATTTCATCACCCGAAGCATAGCGCCCCTGCAGCAAGGCTTGCGCCAATGGGTTTTCCAGTTCTTGTTGAATAGCGCGCTTTAATGGCCTGGCCCCATACACAGGATCGAAACCCGATTCACCAAGCAAATCCAGCGCTGCATCGCTAATACGCAGGCGCAAGTCACGCTCTGCCAAGCGTTGACGTAAGTGCTGTAGCTGTACTTCAGCAATACTGCGTATTTGCTCTTCACCTAAAGAGTGAAAGACAACAGCCTCATCAATCCGATTGATAAACTCGGGCCGGAAGTGCTTAGCCACCTCTACCATCACTGCCTTTTTCATATCCTCATAACTGGCGACATCATCTAGGGTTTGAATTTCTTGCGAACCCAAATTGGATGTCATCACAATCACGGTATTACTGAAATCAACCGTGCGCCCCTGTCCATCAGTTAAGCGTCCATCATCTAAAACCTGCAGCAAAACATTAAAGACATCGGCGTGGGCTTTTTCCACCTCATCTAATAAAATCACAGAATATGGTTTGCGGCGAACCGCCTCCGTTAAGTAGCCGCCCTCTTCATAACCTACATAACCTGGCGGCGCACCTATCAAACGAGCGACCGAGTGTTTCTCCATAAATTCCGACATATCTACGCGCACCATGGCCGCTTCAGTATCGAATAAAAAATGCGCCAACGCCTTGGTCAGTTCGGTTTTACCGACGCCGGTTGGGCCTAAAAACAAAAAGGAGCCATTCGGCCGTTGCGGGTCAGAGATGCCTGCACGGGAGCGGCGCACTGCATCAGATACCGCTTTAACAGCTTCAGCTTGTCCAATCACGCGCTGCTGCAGGGCTTCTTCCATACGCAGCAATTTATCTTTTTCACCTTCGAGCATTTTACTCACAGGAATACCTGTCCAGCTGGACACCACTTCAGCAATCTCTTCATCCGTAACCTTGTTGCGTAATAAGGTCATTTCCAAGCTATCCGCATTATCCGCTTCCGCCAACTGCTTTTCTAAGGAAGGAATAAGGCCGTATTGCAACTCCGACATACGCCCAAGATCATTCGCGCGTTGCGCCGCTTCCATTTCAATGCGCGCCTTATCGAGTTCCTCCTTAAGCTGAGTGGAGCCCTGCACCGATGCCTTCTCAGCCTTCCAGACCTCATCCAAATCTGAATATTCTTTTTCTAAGCCGGTAATTTGTTGCTGCAAATCGGCTAAACGCTTTTTCGACGCTGAATCCGATTCTTTCTTTAAGGCTTCGCGCTCGATTTTCAGCTGTATCAAGCGCCGATCCAACTTATCCATCACCTCAGGCTTGGAGTCGATTTCCATGCGAATACGGCTACCTGCCTCATCAATCAGATCAATCGCCTTATCGGGTAACTGCCGGTCAGTAATGTAGCGCTGGGACAGCGTCGCCGCAGCAACAATCGCAGGGTCGGTAATATCTACGCCGTGGTGCACTTCATAGCGCTCTTTTAAACCACGCAAAATGGCCACCGTATCTTCCACCGTCGGCTCATCAACGATGACCTTTTGAAAGCGGCGTTCCAGTGCTGCATCCTTCTCTATATACTGGCGATACTCGTCTAGAGTTGTAGCGCCGATACAGTGTAACTCTCCCCGCGCTAAGGCCGGCTTCAACATATTGCCCGCATCCATCGCCCCGTCGGCTTTACCTGCCCCCACCAAGGTATGAATTTCATCAATAAATAGAATGACCTGACCTTCCTGTTTAGACAGGTCGTTTAGCAATGCCTTAAGGCGCTCTTCAAACTCTCCTCGAAACTTTGCCCCGGCAATTAGCGCGCCCAAATCCAATGATAGCAAGCGCTTGCCGCGCACACCTTCGGGCACTTCCCCATTAACAATGCGCTGAGCCAAACCTTCTACTATGGCGGTTTTACCCACGCCGGGCTCACCGATCAATACAGGGTTATTCTTGGTGCGGCGTTGCAACACTTGCACCGCCCTGCGCACCTCTTCATCGCGCCCAATCACGGGGTCAATCTTGCCCTGCTCTGCACGAGCAGTCAGGTCGATCGTGTATTTATCTAGGGCCTGACGATTTTCCTCGGCGTTAGCGTCCTGTACTGACTCTCCACCGCGCACCTGCTCAATGGCCTTTTGCAGGCTATCCGCATTAGCACCCGCATTTTTTAACTGGCTCGCCGCATTTCCACCACTCTTCAAGGCCGCCAACAAAAGCAGTTCGGTAGAGATAAATTGATCTCCCGCCTGTTGAGAGAGCTTATCGCTTGTGTTTAATAGCTTGGCCGATGCACTAGACATTTGCACATCGCCGCCCGTGCCCGACACTTGGGGCAAAGCTCCCACTGCTTGCTCTAATCCCGAGCGCAATGCGGATACGTTCACTCCCGCCTTGGCTAGTAGGGGCTTAGTCGCACCGTCCTGCTGGTCGATTAGCGACAACAATAAATGCTCAGGCTCAATAAACTGATTGTCTTTGCCAATAGCTAGTGACTGAGCATCAGCGATAGCGAGTTGTAGCTTGGTAGTGAGTTTATCCATTCGCATCTGCGTATCTCTTTTGTTTATTACGATGCTTACTAGATATGGCGCCTGAGTACACTTTCAAGACAACAAGCTGCAATTATCAAAACACAAAACATACATATATGTATTTTGACAAACAACAACAAGCAAGCTATAACATACACTTACGAATGTTAAATCACTAAAAATGACTAAAGCAACCATACAAACTTGGCTAGACCTAGGCTTTGAAACCCTAATAATAGAGGGCTGCGATGGCCTTTCCGCTGAAAAAATGGCTAAAGAGCTGGGGGTTACCCGCGGCTCCTTCTACCACCGCTTTGGCAGTAGAGAAGGCTATGTCACTGCATTACTAGAGGCCTGGGTCGCAAGCTGTAGCCAGCAAATAGCGCAGTCACAGCTGTTTTTGTGCACTCCATCCGCTCTGCTCGAGGCCAAGCCCCTATCGCCATTACACGAATATGCTTGGAAACTGCCCCATCAACTGGATATTGCTGTGCGCTCTTGGTCTCAGCGAGAACCCCTCGCCCAACAGTACCAAAGCCGTGTAGACAAGATGCGTTTAGGGCATATGCTGGCTATTTTTAAATCCTTAAACATATCCATTACCAAGGCCAACCGCTTATCTCAAGTCGCTTATATTAGTTTAATTGGTGCACAACATGTTGTCAGTAATGTAAAAAGCCTAAGTTTTGACCAATTCAAACACGCTCTGGATGCCACTTTGCAAGATGCTATAAGATAAGAATCCTTAGACTGGGATTGAAATTCTTTAAAAACCCACTAAATCATTACTACTGCATCAAAGAGGACTAACCATGCCCTACCAAGAACTCATCTCTGTAATCGCCCTAACGATGGGCATAGGCTGGGCTAGTGGTATCAATTTATATGCCGCCGTTTGCATGCTGGGCATTATGGGCAGCCAAGGCTATATGCAGCTGCCCGCTGAACTAGCCGTAGTTCAAGACCCCTTAGTTATTGGCGCAGCAGGCTTTATGTACTGCGTAGAATTTTTCGCTGACAAGACCCCCGGCGTCGATAGCGCTTGGGACACCTTGCACACCTTTATTCGCATACCCGCTGGCGCCATGCTCGCCGCCGGTGCGGTAGGTGACGTGACTCCCGCCGTACACATTGCCGCAGGCCTAGTCGGCGGCGGCATGGCAATGGGGTCACATCTAACTAAAGCGGGTACTCGCTTATTGGTGAATACGTCTCCAGAACCATTCACCAATATTGGACTATCCGTTGGCGAAGACATTATCGTTGTATCCGGTGTACTCGCGATGATCTACCAGCCCTTTGTTTTCTTAGTTGTTCTAGCTGGTTTTATTCTATTAATGGTTTGGGCGCTCCCCAAACTATGGCGCTTGATTAAGCGTTTATTTTTGAAAGTAAAAAGCTTTTTTACCAAGGAAGAGTTAGCAAGCTTAGAATTCCAAACCACTGATAAAACAAAATGAGCGCTATGCGGATAGGCTTTAACAAGCTATCCGCATAACATTATTCATACCAAATCAAGCTCGCCATTCGCCCTGTTTGACCGTCGCGGCGATAAGAGTAAAACGCGCGCTCTTCGGTCATCGTGCAATGATCTCCGCCGTAAATATCCCTCACCCCAACCATCTGTAAGCGCAGGCGCGCCAAAGCATAGATATCTGCTAACCAGTGCGTCTCATCAACTTGAGTAAAGCATGCAGCAGCACCTGCTTGTTCGCTTACAAAGGCCTGCACCACCTCGGCACCCACTGCAAATGCCTTCGGGCCTATTGCAGGCCCCAGCCAAGCCATCACCATATGCGGGCGATCGCCCATCGCCGAAACCGTATTCTCTAAAACCCCGTTTAATAACCCCCTCCAACCCGCATGGGCGGCCGCAATCGCCTTACCGCGCATATCACAGAATAAAACGGGCAAGCAGTCTGCTGTCATAACTGTGCAAATGCCAGGTCCGGGGTTAGTCGCATAAGCAACTGCAGCGTCGGCTTCCTGCCCTTGTTGGGCATGCAATACATTGAGCACTTGAGTGCCGTGAACTTGGCTCAACCAAACAGGAGTAGCAGGTAAATTCAATGCATTGCCAAGCAAGACTCTATTGGCTTGAACCTGTACAGGGTCATCATCAACATGATCGCCCACATTCAAGCCAGAGAAAACACCATCAGACAGCCTATCTGCATCAACACCACAGGGGTAACGCACCGTAGAGCAAGCTCTAATACCCGCAGGTGCAGGCCAGTCTGGCACTATGAAATCACTCATCCGTGTAGATAACTTCTACATCATAATCATCTTCATTCCAGTCATCTTCGTCTTCATCATTAAAGTCGACCACTTCACCATTGTCTCGCTCTAAGCAAAACAGTAAATATTCCATATCATCTGGCATCGGTGCACGCCAGCTCATTGGCTTGCCCGTTTCAGGGTGAATCAAGCCAAGCTCGGCTGCGTGTAAAGCTTGACGCTTAAACCCCTTCAAGCATTCGGCCAGTTCTTCGGTAGCATTGCCGGGCACGCGCACACGTCCGCCATAGGTGGGATCCCCGACCAAGGGGGCACCGATATGTGCCATGTGTACACGAATTTGGTGTGTGCGCCCGGTTTCTAATTTGCATTGCACCCGAGTATGGTGACGGAAGCGGCCCTTGATTTTGTAGTGAGTAATCGCATCCTTGCCACCAATTTGGCGCACCGCCATTTTTTTACGGTCAATCGTGTGGCGGCCAATCAAGGTTTTGATCGTATCCCCAGAAATCAACTTGCCGAAGCATACCGCGTCATACAAGCGACTCACAGTGCGGGCTTGTAATTGATCAACCAATAACTTATGCGCTTTCAAGGTTCTGGCCACAACCAGCAAGCCCGAGGTTTCCTTGTCCAAACGATGGACTATCCCCGCCCTGGGCACACGAGCTAAATCAGGGTCTATAAACAGAAGTCCGTTTTGCAGTGTACCCGTGCGATTGCCCACCGCGGGGTGTACGACCATGCCGACCGGCTTGTCTATAATAAAGATGTGGTCATCTTCATAAATGATATCTAGGGGAATATCTTCCGGCTGCGCGTCCCCCAGCTCCTCTTCCTCTGGAAAGTTCGCCAACAACACCTCTCCACCATCGACTTTCTGCTTACCCTGCATCACCACGCCATCAACGGTAACATGGCCGTCTTTTAGCCATTGCTGAAGGCGACTACGGGAGTAATCAGGGAACAGTTCCGCCAAAACCTTGTCCAAACGCTGGCCAGATAGTTCGTCAGGGATTATTTGCTTCATTTCTTCAGACATAGAGGTTTTCGAGGCGACCGATAGCACAGTAATGAGGCTATCGTGTAACGCCCTCGGTTCAGTTACAATGCATCGCATCCTAACATATCAAAGCAGTAGCATGGCGTTCAAAACAGTAAAACTATTCAGCTCAGCTCTTCTAATCAGCGTTATTTTTGGCCTATCCGCATGTGGTGGAAATATCGTCCAAAGTGAGCGCTGGGACGAAGCCCAGCTATACAAAGAGGCCAAAGGGGCAATGAAGCGAGGTGAGTTTACCCGTGCGGTTAGGCGCTTAGAAACCCTCGAAGCGCGTTACCCCTTTGGTGATTACTCCATCCAAGGGCAACTGGATTTAATGTATGCCTACCAGCGTGCTGGAATCCCTGAAGATGCCATTTCCACCTCCAAACGCTTCTTGCGCTTAAACCCCACACACCCGCGCACCGATTACGCCTACTACGTGCAAGGGGTAGCAGAGTTTGACCGCCATAAATCATTGCTAGCCAAGTGGTTCCCCCGCGATCGCAGCAAATATGATCAGCAGGTTATGGAAAAAAGCTATGAAGCTTTTTATCAACTAGCCGTACGCAACCCCGACAGCCCCTATGCCGCAGACGCTCGCCAACGCATTGTTTTTTTAAAGAATAAACTCGCCGAAGCCTGCATGGATTCTGTTGACTGGTACACCCGAAGACAAGCATACCTGGCTTCAGCACAGCGTTCGCAGCAATGCTTGCAGCGCTATAACGGCTCTATCGCAACAGAACAAGCCTTAGAAGCCATGAATGCCAGCTATGAAAAGCTGGGGTTGACGGAGCTTATACAAGCTCCTCGCATCACCCCGTAAAGCTAGTAATTACTTGAAGCCACTAGTAATGGGATAGCGGCGCTCTCTGCCGAATGCATAGGGCGTCACCTTCACCCCTGGCGCAGATTGGCGGCGCTTGTACTCGTTAATATTAACTCGCCACACTGTATCGCGCACTTCGTCCTCAGCAAAGCCTGCCGCGACAATCTCTTCTACCGACTGCAGCTTTTCCACATAGCGCTCGAGAATTTGATCCAAAATATCGTAGGGCGGCAAGCTGTCTTCATCTTTTTGGTCGGGAGCCAACTCTGCCGAGGGAGGGCGATCAATAATGCGTTGAGGAATCTGTTCCCCATTAGCCCAGGTATCTGCAACCGTATTTCGCCAGCGACACAACTCAAACACCTGCGTCTTGCTAACGTCCTTAAGCGGCGCATAGCCGCCCACCATGTCACCGTATAATGTCGAGTAACCAACCGCATATTCTGATTTATTGCCGGTTGTTAGTACCATTAAGCCGGTTTTATTCGATATGGCCATTACCATCATTCCGCGTATCCGGGCTTGCATATTTTCTTCCGTGGTATCTACCGCAGCACCGGCAAACAAGGGCGACAACTCCGCCAAGCTAGCTTTAAAGGTAGTTTCGATCGTTGCTATATGATATTTCACCTTAAAGTTATCAGCGATGAGCTGAGCATCATCTAAGCTCATATCCGAGGTGTAACGTGACGGCATCATGATGCATTCCACCCGCTCTGCACCCAAGGCATCCACCGCTACGGCCAAGGTTAAGGCCGAGTCAACTCCCCCCGACAAACCAAGCACAACGCCTTTGAAATTATTTTTATTCACGTAATCACGCGTTGCCAAAACAAGGGCAGAGTAGACATCTTCCAAGTCATCCAGAGCACTATGAGCAATACCTTTCTGATTGAAAAAGCGCTCGCCATCAAAATCAAACGACAACTCACTAGACTGGAAGCGCGCTGCCTCGGCGACCTCACTGCCACTGACCACAAAAGAGCCGCCGTCAAACACCACCTCATCTTGTGCCCCATGTAAATTCACATAAGCTATCGGCAGATCCACTTCTTTTGCTCGCAAGCGGATAGTCTCGACACGTTCCTGCTGCTTACCTTGATGGTAAGGCGAGGCATTCAAGCTCAAAATACACTGTGCCCCCACTTCTTTAAGTGATGTTGCCACCGAGGGGGTCCAAAGATCCTCACAAATAGCGATGCCTAGCTTATAGCCTTTAAAATCTATGACCGATGGGCACTCACCAGCTACGAAATAGCGTTTTTCATCAAAGACACCGTAGTTAGGTAGGCTTTGCTTATGGCATACAGCATCTACTTTACCTTCAGCAATTAAATAGGCCGAGTTATACAGCTCGCCCCCCTGTTGTGCAGGGGCACCCAACAACACTGGGCACGGCAAATGCTCGGCTAACTTACTCACAGCAGTATCAATTTGCTGTAGAAACTGAGGGCGCAGCAATAAATCTTCTGGCGGATACCCCGTCAAAACCAATTCAGGGAAGACGAGCAAATCAGGTTTAGATTCTGTTGAACATAGTTTAATTGCATGCTCTAGCAGGCTATCCGCATTGGCATCAACAGCCCCAACAAGGGTATTCACTTGGCATAGAACGATGTTAATCGAGGGCGATTTTGTAATGATCTTGGTTGTCATGCTTATCTTGCGCTTGTAAAGTGCGGGTATTCTCCTGCAATTTCAGCCACTACGCAAAACTTAGCTTCTATATAAGAACCAGAACACGTGATAGAAAACCAACAAACTCTTTGGTACCCACTACGCCTACTGAGCTTATACCGCGTACTTGTCGCTATCGCTCTAATAGCACTTGCCCCCACCCAATTCACTTTCAATATGCTCGGTGGCGATACACCACTGCTATATACCGCAGCGGCCAGCAGCTATATGTTGCTGGCCCTCTTCTGGCTAGTCACCTGTCGTTATTTTCAGCAAGCTTTTTTAGTACAACTATATTTCCAATTTATTACCGATTTAAGCCTAATCACCCTAATGATGCACGCCAGTGGTGGCCTGCAAAGTGGCTTAGGTATTTTACTTGTTGTGAGTATTACCGGTAGCTGCATGCTGGTTAGGGGGATTACCCCATATTTTTTAGCATCCATTGCAACATTAACCATACTCGGTGACAGCCTGTATATGGGGCTATTTTCCAGCTTCAGCAAAAACAGCTACTCTTCCGCCAGCGCCTTGGGCGTGGCTTTTTTTGGTGTCGCCTTCTTAACTAGCTTACTAAGTAGACGCGTCGAAGAATCCGAAGCGATCGCTAGCGAGCGCACGATCGCACTAAGTAACCTAGAGCAATTAAATGAACTTATCGTCAACCAATTCCAAAATGGCATTATCGTCGTTGACTCCTACAACCGTATTCAGCTTATCAATCAAACGGCAACAGAGCTCCTCAACCACCAGTGCAAAACCCATGCTCTTTTACACCACCTATCAGAAGAGCTAAATAACTCATTAGAATTATGGCAATCCCACCCAGAACAAGCCGCTGCGAAGATAGCTCACCCGGGTAGCGCCTATGAAATACAACCTAACTTTCAACGCCTCGCCGCTGGTGCAGGAGCAACGTTAATCACATTGACCGACATATCGGATCTATCTAAGGAGTTGCAAGACCAAAAGCTCGCTTCTTTAGGTAGGCTGACGGCTAGTATTGCCCACGAAATCCGCAACCCACTCTCGGCAATTAATCATGCAGCACAATTATTAGATGAGTCTGATGAAATTAACGATGCGGATAGCCGCTTAACCAATATCATCACCCAGCAGTCAGTGAGACTAAACAGCATGGTAGAGAACATCATGCAGCTTTCACGCAAGAACAAATCCGTTCCTGAAAAAATACAATTAGATAGTTGGCTAGGTGCTTTTCGCATCGAGTTCTGCTCAGAGACAGGCCTGTCTAGCAAAAATTTACTATTAAATATACACAGCCCCCATCAAATTATTGACTTTGATGCCAGCCAACTGCATCAGGTGCTGTGGAACTTATGCGCCAACAGCATGAAATATGGGCGCAATGCGCAAGGCGAATGCAGTATCCATATAGATTGTAAGCAATCACCGAATGGCGAACGAATACTAGACATCTACGATGAAGGTGCAGGTATCAATCGCGATATTGCAGACCATATTTTTGAGCCCTTTTACACCACCAGCAGCGCCAGCTCAGGCCTTGGCCTGTACATCTCCCATGAACTATGTGCATTTAATCATGCGCGCTTAAGCTATGTATACAACGATCAATCTGCGGGCTGTTTCCGCCTAACTCTACCCAAGCCATGAAAAAACTACCCGTATTAATTGTCGACGACGAAGCGGATATCCGCGAACTCATTGAAATCACCCTGAATCGAATGGGCTTAGACACCCATTGCGCCGCCAATGTGGCTGAAGCTCAACGATGCCTTGGCGAAGGCTCGTATTCATTATGCCTAACGGATATGCGCATGCCAGACGGCAATGGCTTAGACCTAATCGATCACATACAAACCAACTACCCTGAGCTACCCGTGGCCATGATTACCGCCCACGGCAATATGGAAGCGGCTATTCGCGCATTAAAGGCAGGGGCCTTTGACTTTGTCTCCAAACCTGTGGATTTATCTCAATTGCGCAAAATGGTCTCTAGCGCATTAAAACTGGAGACAGCCAGTAAACCTCAAGCCCCCGCCAAAGGCGATGAGGACCCATTGCTTGGCTCATCTACAGCAATGCAAAAGCTCAAGAAAACTATCGGCAAAGTAGCTCGCAGCCAAGCTCCCGTGTACATCTGCGGCGAATCAGGTACGGGCAAAGAACTCGTCGCCAACAGTATTCACCAAAAAAGCGCTCGATCAGAAGGGGCTTTTATTGCCGTCAACTGCAGCGCCATCCCCAGCGAACTCTTGGAAAGTGAGTTTTTTGGCCACATCAAGGGCAGCTTTACCGGCGCCACCGCTGATAAAGCCGGTTTATTCAAAGCGGCCCATGGGGGGACGTTATTTTTAGATGAAGTCGCCGACCTGCCCATCGCCATGCAAGTTAAACTATTGAGAGCTATTCAAGAAAAGACCGTTCGCCCCGTAGGTGCTAATGCCGAAGAAAAAGTCGACGTGCGCATACTGAGCGCCAGCCATAAGGATTTAGCCACGCTGGTCGAGCAAGGTGAATTCAGGCAAGACCTTTTCTATCGTATCAATGTTATCCGTATTGACGTGCCGCGCCTGCATCAACGCCAAGAGGACATTGCTGAAATTGCGACCGCCGTTTTAGATAGACTGGCACAACGTGAAAACACCGCGGCACTCAGCCTATCCGCATCAGCCACTCAGGCCTTATTGAGCTATGAGTTTCCCGGCAATGTACGCGAACTAGAAAACATCTTGGAGCGCGCTTCTGCCTTGTGTGAGGCAAACACTATTGAACTAGGAGATTTACATTTACCCAAAGCGCAAACCAAAAAGACAGAAGTGGACGTAGAACCCACTAACATTGTCAGCCAAGCTGCTCCAGAAAGCCTAAAAAACAACCTGCACGACTCCGAGCGCGAACAAATCGAACAAGCTCTGGCTAAAACCCGCTGGAATAAGACCGAGGCAGCGAAGTTATTAGGCTTAACTTTCCGTCAACTGCGCTACCGCATCAAAAAACTTAACATAGACTGACAAATGTGACCATTTTTGTCAGTCTATGTCGGTGATAACTGACAAAAACATCATGCGCAAAGCATCAGCCTAAGGCACAGAGAAGACCAAAACGTTATTAAGCCTAAGTTAATCGCCACTCACTCAAAGTTGGCACGCCCCCTGCAGAGTACTTCGCAAGGTCGGCTTACGGCCGCTAACTTGTCAGGCTACTGACACAACTAAATCTCTAGGAGAAATATTATGATGAAGAAAGCTCAAGCGGGTTTTACATTAATCGAACTAATGATCGTTGTTGCGATTATCGGTATTCTTGCAGCCGTAGCACTACCTGCTTACCAAGACTACATTATCAAGGGTCGCGCCGTTGAACTAATGTCTTTTGTTGCTACAGCGAAAACTAACATCTCTGCAGACATGAACGAAACTGGCGCATTAAACTGTGGCCCTGCTGCAGCTGGCTGTGACATCATTTATCCTGGCGCTCTAGACACTGCCTCTCTTGGCGCAGATATTATTGAAAACAATTCACCAACCGTAGCTGCTAATGGCACCATCACATATCAAGCAGCGACTGGTGCCACCAACATTGGTGGTCTTGCTGGCGTAACATTCACTTGGACGCCATCTTTTGATAGCGGCATCGTTAACTGGGTATGTACATCTGACGCTGCTCCAGAAGAAAAAGACTTGCTACCTATATCTTGCCGCGGCTAGTTTTAGCGCTGTAAGCATCACATAAACCTTGTTTGTGCGATCAAAAAAGCCCAGTGAATACTGGGCTTTTTTTGTGCCTTTACTCTTGAATCTTAGTAAGTAATAATCGACTAACTCTATAATAAAGTTACTGCTAATATGCCTCAAGAACAAGACGCCATTAAAGTTACAGGTTTTCCTCGCAAGCTAATGCTACAGGGTCTTATTGATGAAGATAGTGCGAAATCTTGCTTAGCCTCTGCACAAGATAATAAGAGTTCTTTCATTCATGAGGTGACCAACAAAAATTTTATTGCCCCTAATGTTATTGCCCAAATGGCAAGTACTGAATTTGGCTTGCCATGCATTTCTATTGCCCAACTCGAAATAGACAACGACGTTCTAAACTTGGTGGATGAAGGTTTAATTACTAAGCACAATGTACTCCCGCTATACAAACGTGGCAGCCGCTTATTTGTAGCCATTTCTGACCCTTTGAAACTTAATGCGGTTGATGAGATCAAGTTCAATACAGGCCTGTCTACCGAGCCTGTTATTGTGGAGCATGACCAATTAATTTCATGCATCACAAAAATACAAGAAGCCCAAGACAGTAATCTAGGTGACTTAGATGACGATTTGGACGACTTGGAGATTGATGACGAAAGCGGCGAGTCAGATGCGTCAGATGCGACAGGCGACGTAGATGACACCCCTGTTGTGCGTTTTGTCAACAAAGTGCTTTTGGACGCTATCAACAAAGGAGCGTCTGACATACACTTTGAACCCTATGAGA
>CAZBWS010000007.1:66542-68411 GCA_964495705.1 uncultured Gammaproteobacteria bacterium | reverse complement strand
CTCCACAGCCTCTCCAGCCGTCCTCTGCGCCGTGACAAACACTTGCTCCCTGCGCCGATGATCCATCATATTATAACCAATCGCTTGTAGATCCTCGGGCCCTGGCTCTAAGCGTATTACTCGTTTACCCGCTGCACGAAGCTGTGCTATTTCTTTATCAACGATTTGAGTCATGGTGCGGCGCACTCTGCGCTCTATTTTATTTAAGGGGTGTTTGGTCTTATCCAGTACACGGGAACTCATGGGCGCTAGAATAATGACTTCCTCAATATCGCTATCCAGCACTTGATTCGCAGCTGTGGGGGACACTACACCGCCGTCTAAAAAGGTTCTCCCTGCTATATTCACGGGCGGACACCAGCTCGGTATGGCATAGGAGGCACACACTGCTGTTTGTATGGAGGTGCTCGGTGCATGCTTCGTACCTAGGGCGACGTGCTCGCCGCTGTTGGCATCGACGACCATGATGCGGCAGTCTGGGTGCTCTACCCATTCCCCCGTGTCCGTAAAGCTGTCGATTAAGTGTACGAGGCTGCCCATATTCATTTGTCCGGCGGGGCTGAGGCCACAGAGGGCAGCAAAGGGGCTGATGTCTTGCTTAAAGCTACGCTTGAATAATCCTGTGCCAGGAAAGGCTAGCTTGGGTAGTGGAGGGTAGGGCTTCCCCCAAGAGCTGTCGTGATTCCAATGTAAGCGGCTGCCGCTAATACGCCCCTGTTGCTGAAACTCCATCAACTGATCAATGCTAACCCCAGCACCTAACAGCGCGGCAAGCACTGCGCCGGCAGAGGTGCCTACCAGCATATCCGCATTGCGTGGGTCCCAGTCTAGCTCCTGGCTGAGTTGCTCTAAGGTGGGAATACTCCAGGCTGCACCCGCTACGCCGCCACAGCCTAATACGAGAGCTCGCTTCATGAGGGTTCTGCCTCTTGCGCATAGGACTGGCTATCGAACTTGGCCAAGAGGTTTTTCATGGTCAGGGTGCTCCAAGGAAAGCCGATGCTATTTTTACCGTTTTGGTCGATATAGTAGCTGGAGCAGCCGCCGGTATTCCAAACCGTGGATTGCAGGGCTTGCTGGACTTTGTCGTTATACTTCTGCTGGGCGACATGGCTGACTTCAAGACGCTGGCTATTGTTTTTACGCATTTCTTTGAGCGCGCCCATAATATAGTTGAGCTGTGATTCAATCACGATAAAGGCGGAGTTGTGACCAATAGCTAGATTCGGACCAAGTACGAGGAAGAAATTCGGGAAGTCATTGATGGTCGTACCGCGATAGGCTTCGGGGCTACCTTTCCATATTTCATCCATCGTCTGCCCCGATGCCCCTCTTACATGTTTGGCAATGGGTACATCGGAGACGTGGAAGCCCGTGCCTAGAATAATTACATCCGCTTCGCAGCGACTGCCGTCAGCCGCAATTAAGGTATTGCCCTCAACGGCTTTCACGCCACTGGCGTAGACGTCTACATTGTCTTTGGCGATGGCGGGGTAGTAGTCATTTGAAAGCAATACGCGCTTGCAGCCTAAGGTGTAATCAGGCGTAACTTTGGCGCGCAGCAGTGGGTCTTTAATACGGCTGCTAATATGCAGTTTGGCGATGCGTTGCATATTTTTCAGTATGCGTGGATGGCGAAAGCCGATGCCGAACGTCTCTAGCTCGGTATAGGCAATAGTGCGTGCGATTTTTGCTGTTAATGGCAAGCGCAGAAGCTGCTGTCGCAACTTAGAGGTGGCGTAGTTCGGTTTAGGCAGAATCCATTGGGGCGTGCGTTGGAACAGGGATAGCTGTTTAACCTGGGGCTGTATTTTCGGCACAAACTGAATAGCTGACGCCCCCGTGCCAATCACCGCAACACGCTTGCCG
>CAZBWS010000007.1:0-66442 GCA_964495705.1 uncultured Gammaproteobacteria bacterium | reverse complement strand
CGGCACAAACTGAATAGCTGACGCCCCCGTGCCAATCACCGCAACACGCTTGCCGCGCAAATCAATTTGGTGGTCCCAGCGTGATGAGTGAAATACCTCGCCCTGGAATTTATCTAGGCCTGGAATCTTCGGTAGTACTGGCTCGTGTAAATAGCCCGTGCAGGAGATCACTTTTTTAGCGCAGTACAAACCTTGGTTAGTGTGTACTTTCCATTGCTTGCTTTGCTCATCCCAAACCGCGTCTTCTACATTGATGCCAAAGCGTACACGGGGCAGTACCTTGTACTTGCGGGCAGTATTGCGCACGTAGTCAAAAATTTCTTCCTGTCCTGCAAAGACTTTACTCCAGCTGTTATTCGGTTCGAATGAGTAAGAGTATAAATTCGAGGGCACATCGCACTCGCAGCCTGGGTAGGTGTTGTCACGCCAGGTGCCGCCAATGTCGTGGTATTTTTCCAAGATTAGAAAATCATACATGCCCTCATCCATCAGGCGTATAGCGGCGCCTACACCGCTAATACCGGCTCCTATAATGATAGTGTCTAAGCTCATGATGGGCTGCTGTGATTGCATACTACTTCTCTTCTTGTTTATAGTTTATGAATGATGAACGGCTAGGAGCTTAATAAGCTTTTAAATACACCCTGTGACTTGGGTTTATTAATATGACTAAACTCTAAGCTACCATCATTAACGCTGCCGTAGCGTAGCAAGGGTATATCCCGCACATAGTCATTTAAAATCTGCCAAGGTGCTTGTGTACCTTGCTTGGGCATCGTGCTCGCTGCGCGGGCAAGATAGCCAGACTGCATATCCATCATCGGCTTGTCCGATACGCAGTTTTCATGGTCGCGGGGGATAACTTGATGAGCTGCCATTTTATCCATTTGTTTCAGCAGACGACAGATATACTCGCAAGCAATATCCGCTTTCAGTGTCCAAGAAGAATTGGTGTAACCAAAAATCATGGCCATATTGGGGATATCGCGCAACATAACGCCGCGATAAACCATGGTGTTGCCAGGTTCGACGGGCTCACCGTCAATAGTCGCCGTGGCGCCCCCTAGCATTTGAATATTCAGCCCTGTAGCGGTAACCACAATATCGGCTTCTAATATTTCACCGCTACTTAGCTTGATGCCTTTGGCAGTGAAGCTGTCAATCTGTTCCGTGACTACAGATGCGTTGCCATTCTTGATCGTTTTAAATAAGTCACCATTGGGTACGGCACAGAGGCGCTGATCCCAGGGGTTATAGTTGGGTGTGAAATTGGCCATATCCACATCCTCCCCGAGCTGGCGCTTAGCAGCGGAAAGCAAGACGCGCTTCATCAGTTTGGGACGTTTTTTGGATAAGCGATAGACGGTGCGTTGCAAGCCAATATTACGTATTCTGGCCATGCGATACACGGCCATCTCGGGCAGGTATTTACGCAACTTTACACTGATAGGATCTACCTCGGGTACCGTCGCTATATAGGTAGGAGAGCGCTGTAACATGGTCACATGTGCCGCACTTTTAGCCATTTCTGGGACTAGGGTTACCGCTGTTGCACCACTGCCGATAATGACGACTTTTTTATCTTGGTAGTCTAAGTCCTTCGGCCAATGTTGTGGATGTACGATTTGCCCTTTGAATTTATCCGCGCCCTTAAAATCGGGGGTAAAGCCCTGGTCGTAGTTGTAGTAGCCCGTGCAGCTAATTAAAAACTCACAGCTATAGTGCTGTATTTCTCCGCTGGCCTCGTCTTTCACCTTCACCGTCCAGCGCGCGTCTTGGCTAGACCAGTTGGATGAGATGACTTTGAGGCCAAATTGAATGTGCTGTTTTACATTGTATTCCTCGGCGGTGTCTTTGATGTAGTTGCGTATAGACTCACCGTCGGCCAATACCTTTTCTTTGGTCCAGGGGCGGAAGCTATAGCCTAAGGTGAACATGTCGGAGTCTGAGCGCACGCCGGGGTAGCGGAATAAATCCCAGGTGCCGCCAATATTTTGTCTGCGCTCTAGGATCGTATAGCTTTTGTTCGGGCATTTGCGGGTTAAGTGACAAGCCGCTCCAATACCAGATAAGCCCGCTCCTATGATAAGTACATCTACATTGCGCATATCTGTTCCCCTTGTTGGTGTGTCATATGCTGTTATTTACCATAGGCTAAAAGCTTAAAGCGAGGGAAGGGTGGCGGGTCGTTTATGAGCGTCATTTATTGTCGTAATTAACAATTGCCTTGCCCAGTTACACAGGGCAAAAAAAGAATGCCAAATAATACTTGCAAAGTTCTCCCTAAGTTCTCTATACTGCAGTCAATGAGAACTAAAAGAGAACTTTATGTTGTCCCCACGCGAACAAGACGTTTATAATTTTATTGTTAACTACATTCGGGAGCAGGGCCAAGCGCCTTTGCTGACGGAGATTGGTGAAGGCTTAGGTATCAATTCTAAGGGTGTTGTACATCGTTATATCGCCGCTTTAGAAGAGGCGGGTATGATCGAGAAAACCGGTCGTCACCGAGGTATCCGCATTATTGCTCAAGATGATATTGCTCCGGGTTGTATTCCCTTGTTAGGTTCTATCGCTGCCGGTCAACCCATAGAGGCAGTTGCCAACGAAGACAGCCTCGACCTCAACCATATCTTCGCAGGATCAAATCGCTATGCCTTAAAAGTGAAGGGCGAGTCTATGATTGACGAAGGCATCTATGACGGAGATTGGGTGGTTATTGAATCGGCCAATACAGCGAATAACTATGACATTGTTGTCGCTTTGGTTGAAGGGCAGGATGTGACCTTAAAAACGATAGAGTACACCGCAGGTAATCAGATCAAGCTAATTCCCGCTAACAGCACTATGCAGCCGATGTTGTACCCAGCAGATCAGGTACAAATCCAAGGCATATTAAAAGGTCAGATGAGGGTCTATTAATGAATACTCCAGCCATTCAATCTCGCTCTATTCAATACCCTTGGGGGGCGACTTGCCCAGTACACTGGCCTAAGGCCTATGCGGTGATAGCGTTAAAAGCTTGGAACCAACATTTTTCAACACAGTTGATACAGGCGTTAGCGCGCTATTGCCCAAATATAGAGTTAATGGAGTCGGGTGAGTTATTGTTGGATTTAACATCACAGCAACGCCATTATAACTCTCCTGTGCATATGCTGAAGCAAATGATGGATCAGTTGCCGAATAAGGATGAGATTAAAGTAGGCTTAGCAGGAGATGCCTTGGCTGCATTTTTAGCTGTTCGCCAAGATACTTCTAAGGTTTTACGTATCGTACCGGCCTGGGATGCCCAGCGGGTATTGTCAAGTATGCCTCTCACGGTCTTAGATAATTTAGTCTCAGGTGTATCAGGATTTTTAGCTCAATACGGCCTGCGTAAAATCAGCGATATTCAATCTGTCCCCAGCACATATTTAACTAATCGCTTTGGTGAAATGGGTAAGGCCTTGGTCTTGTTGGCACAGGGAAAATCAGTACCTCGTACACTTTGGGATAAACAGCCTCCTGTTGAGTTGAGCATTGGCCAAGCAGCGAGTAAGGCCAAACAGCTAGATATTCAAGCCTTGTTAATGTATCGAGACAAGCTAAACCAACAACTTTCTAAGCGCCATTATGTTGCCGGCCAAATGATGGTTGAGCTACATACTCAAGAAGGGCAGGTGCAGCAATGGTTAGAGAATGATCATCAGTCTGCTGATTGGCCTGCAAAACTTGAAAAGCGCAAAGCCAAGCTAATAGGTGGTGTAGTGTGTTATCGCCTAGTTGCTAGGGAAGTCTGTGCGCAGCGTATACAGGGCGAATTGTTTGCTGATGTATCACCTTGGCACAGCCAAGCAAGCAATACGTCGAGTCAAAGTTATCAGGCGCTAGCGTAGCTAAATAGGCTATCCGCATTATGTACTTATAAATTGAAAAACAAGACTTGAAGTTAACAGACTAAATCACCACACTTACGCCCCTGTATCGCTATAAGTTAAGCACGCTCCAATGCCCCAGTCTTTTGTACATTTGCGTCTGCATTCCGAATACTCCTTAGTTGACAGTGTCGTTCGCTTAAAACCACTTTGTGCCACTGTGGCAGAACAGGGAATGCCTGCGGTGGCATTAACAGACCAAAGCAACTTGTTTGCTATGGTTAAATTCTGCCGTGCAGCGCAAAGTAATGGCATCAAGCCCATCATCGGTGCAGATCTATGGCTGAAACAGCCTGACCCCCAAGAAGCACCTACACAGATTGTACTACTTTGCCAAAATGATGTGGGCTATAAAAACTTAACGGAAGTCGTTTCGCTAGCGTATACCGATGGTCAGCGCGGCGGCATGGCCATAGTGGATAAAGCGTGGATTGCGACGCGCACCCAAGGTTTGATCGCACTTTCAGGTGGACGCAGCGGTGATGTAGGCCGAGCCATTTTGGGCGGCAACTTAGAACTTGCGGCCAAATTAGTACAAGAATACCAATCTTTATTTCCACAGCGCTTTTACTTAGAACTACAGCGCACAGGGCGTGACGGGGAAGAGCTGTATATTGCCCAAGTATTAGCCATTGCAAGTCAGTTTCAAGTCCCCGTTGTAGCCACTAATGACGTTCGCTTTTTAAAGCAAGATGATTTTGATGCCCATGAAGTACGGGTATGTGTGCACGATGGGCGTGCTCTAGACGATCCTCGTAGACCTAAAATATACAGTAATGAGCAATATTTAAGGTCTCCAGAAGAGATGATAAATCTCTTTAAAGATATTCCAGAAGCTATTGAAAATACAGTAGAAATAGCTAAGCGTTGTAATGTTGTACCTCACTCGGGTGAGTACTTTTTGCCGAACTTCCCAATTCCTGCAGGTGAAACTGAAGCAGAGTTTTTTGCCCGTGTTTCTAGAGAGGGGCTGGATTGGCGCCTTGAACAGTTACAAAGTATTGACCCTGAACCTTGGTCTGAAGAAAAGATAAAAAGCTACTACGACCGTCTAGATATTGAGGTCGGGGTTATTCTCGATATGGGTTTCCCAGGGTACTTCCTCATCGTAATGGAGTTTATCCAATGGTCTAAAGACAACGGCATACCCGTAGGCCCAGGTCGTGGTTCGGGAGCAGGTTCAATTGTTGCTTATGCCTTAAAAATTACCGATTTGGACCCCATTGAATACGATCTACTGTTTGAGCGATTCCTCAACCCTGAACGAATCTCTATGCCTGATTTCGATGTGGACTTCTGCATGGATGGTCGCGACCGCGTAATTGATCATGTGGCAGAGACCTATGGCCGCGATCAGGTATCGCAAATCATTACTTACGGAACCATGGCGGCCAAGGCGGTGGTTCGGGATGTGGGTCGTGTCATGGGCCACGGCTATGGCTTTGTCGACAGCATTTCTAAGATGATTCCCTTTGAAGTGGGTATCAAATTATCTCAGGCACTAGAGCAAGAGCCTGAGATGAAGGAACGCTACGATAATGATGAGGAAGTGAGTAACCTCATCGATATGGCCTTGAAGTTGGAAGGTTTGGCCCGAAATGCGGGTAAGCATGCGGGTGGAGTAGTTATTGCTCCGACTAAGCTGACTGACTTTACGCCCCTGTATTGTGAGGAAGGCGGCGGCAGCTTGGTAACTCAGTTTGATAAGGATGATGTTGAATCTATCGGACTGGTGAAGTTTGACTTCTTAGGGCTGCGTACACTCACCATTATTGATTGGGCGCTGGTTGAAGTAGACAAGCGCCGAGCTAAAGAAGGCTTAGAAGCCCTTGATATTGCCAAGATCGACCTTGAAGATCGACAGGCCTTCGAGCTTTTAAAGGCTCAGCAAACCACTGCGGTATTCCAGCTTGAATCCAGTGGTATGAAGTCGCTGATTAAGAAGCTGCAACCCGATAGCTTTGAAGACATCATTGCCTTGGTGGCGCTGTTCCGTCCAGGGCCACTGGATTCGGGCATGGTTGACGATTTCATTAACCGTAAGCACGGTCGTGAACCCGTATCTTACCCCCATCAAGACTATCAATACGAAGGCTTAAAGCCGGTACTAGAGCCTACCTATGGCATTATTCTATACCAAGAGCAGGTAATGCAGATTGCCCAGGTGATGGGTGGGTACAGTCTTGGTGGTGCGGATATGCTACGCCGAGCGATGGGTAAGAAAAAACCGGAGGAGATGGCCAAGCAAAAAGGTTCTTTCCTTGAGGGCTGCAAAGGCCAAGGCATTGATGTTGTGCTGGCAGAAAACATCTTTGACTTGGTGGAGAAGTTTGCAGGATATGGCTTTAACAAGTCCCACTCGGCTGCCTATGCCTTGGTATCCTATCAAACGGCTTGGTTAAAAGCCCATTACCCGGCTGAGTTTATGTCGGCGGTATTATCGGCAGATATGGATAACACCGATAAGGTTGTAATTCTGATTGACGAGTGCCGCAGTGAGCATATGCAGTTAGAAATACTGCCACCGTCAGTGAATAGCTCTAGTTATAAATTTACTGTACAAGATGAAAAGACGATTCGTTATGGCTTAGGTGCACTTAAAGGTGTTGGTGAAGGTGTGATTGAGGCCGTTCAAGCGGAGTGTTTGGCTAGTGGCGAATACCGCGATCTACACGATTTCTGCCGCCGTGTGGAGGGGCGCAAGCTCAATCGTCGTGTCCTAGAGGCTTTGGTGCGCGGCGGGGCCTTAGATGAAATTGGCCCTAATCGTGCCAGTTTAATGGCCGGCCTAGACGATGCCCTTAAGGCAGCCAGCCAGCATCAAAAAGATGCCTTAGCGGGACAGGTTGATATCTTTGGCATGGTTGATCAAGGTAATGATTTTGCCCCTGTCGCACTGCCGGAGCTGGAAGAGTGGGATGAAGAGTTTCTATTACAGGAAGAAAAAGCCGTATTAGGCCTTTACCTAACGGGGCATCCCTTCGATAAGTATGACTCGGAAGTGATCAAGATAACCCATCGTAGGCTGTCTGAGCACTTGGATAATCTGGGCAGTGTTGCACCTAGCTCTCAGAAAAAGTGGGGCAACCAAGATGTCGATGTTGTGGTAGCTGGTTTAGTGATTGAAGTGAACTACCGCACTTTCCGCAATGGGGGCAGAAAAGCGGAGCTGGTCCTTGACGATAATACCCGCCGCTTAAATGTTGAAGTGATGGGTGAATGCTTGGATGCCTACGAGTCTTTGATTGTGAAAGATAAGGTGTTAATTGTTAAGGGCGGCTTGGGTGTGGACAGTTTCCGCAACGAAGTCAGGGTGCGCTCTGCAGAGCTATACGATATTGATACGGCCAGGGATCACTTTGCCAAGCGCGTGGATATACGCTTGCATGAAAACCAGGTCGTTAATGGCTTTATGCAAAAGCTTAGCTTAGCCTTGCAGCCTTATAAAAATGGCCCCTGTCCTATTTTTATTTACTATGAGAACTATGCCGCCAAGGCACCTGTCACCTTAGGTGATGAGTGGCGTGTTGCTCCTAGGGAGACCTTGGTCGCTGACCTGCGCAAGCTAGTGGGTATTGACGCCGTTAAAGTGAGTTATTAATTAGCCTCATAGTACGGGTTACTTACTGGCTCGCTTGTGGCAAAATTCCTAGAAATACTGGAACTTGACTATGAACCCAAATTACCTTGATTTTGAACAACCGATTGCGGAACTAGATGAGCGTATAGAAGCCCTGCGCCACAGTACCGACACGTCGGGTATCAATGTGCGGGAAGAAGTGAAGTCCCTAGAGGGTAAGCGCAATAATTTGTTGGAAAATGTCTATAACAAATTAACGCCCTGGCAAGTTGCACAAATTGCTCGCCATCCTCAACGCCCCTACACCTTAGATTACCTTGAACATATCTTTACCGATTTTGAAGAACTACATGGTGACCGCATGTTTGCCGACGATGCTGCCATTGTGGGTGGCTTGGCCAAGCTAGATGGACGCTCTGTTGTGGTCATTGGACACCAAAAGGGGCGTGATACCAAGCAAAAGTTGAAGCGCAATTTTGGCATGCCTCGCCCCGAAGGCTATCGTAAAGCTCAGCGCCTAGCGCAAATGGCTGAGCGCTTTAAACTGCCCGTTATTACCTTTGTAGACACCCCAGGCGCATACCCTGGTATTGACGCGGAAGCACGTGGTCAGTCCGAGGCGATTGCCAGCAGTCTATTGCTATTTGCTGAACTCAAAACCCCGGTTATTACCACCGTTATCGGTGAAGGCGGCTCTGGAGGTGCTTTGGCTATTGGTGTTTGTGATTACCTGGCCATGCTGCAATTTAGTACTTATTCGGTTATTTCCCCAGAAGGTTGCGCTTCTATCCTATGGAAGAGTGCCGAGCGTGCCCCCGATGCGGCAGAGGCGATGGCGATCACCGCACAGCGATTGCATGAGCTTAAGCTCGTCGATGAAGTGATTACTGAACCTATGGGTGGCTGCCATCGTGAGCCCGCTAAAATTGCCAAAAGCATAAAAAAAATGTTGTTAAAACAACTAGACAAATACTCTGCATTACCAGAGCAAGAGCTGTTGCAGGCACGCTATGCACGCCTTAAGTCCTTCGGACAGATTGAATAACCGTTCTAAAGGCGATGCAACAAACCCTTCTCAACTTCCTTGAGCGCTATCAGCTTAACAATAAAAACACCCTGTTAATTATTGGCTACAGCGGCGGCCTAGATTCCAGTGTCATGTTGCATACGCTGGCTCAACTGCAAGGCTCGCTACACGCACAACTTCTAGCGGTTTATATTGACCACGGCCTGCAAGCTGAATCTAAGGCATGGGCAAGTCATTGTGAAGCGAAGTGCTCTGCCTATAATATGCCTTTTCAGACTATCCGCATTAACGCCCAAGCCGCCCAGGGGCAAAGCCCTGAGCAAGCGGCCCGAGCAGGGCGTTACCACGCTTTTGAAACACTATTCGCTCAACAGGATATAGCATCGGTATTGCTCACCGCCCACCATCAAGATGATCAGGCAGAAACTTTATTATTACAGCTGATGCGCGGAGCAGGGCCAGCAGGTTTATCCGCTATGCCCGCGATAAAAGCATTGGGTCAAGGCCGTCAAGGCCGCCCCTTGCTGTCAAAAAGCCGAGCCGAACTAGAAGAATATGCGCAGCAATATCAACTCTCTTATATTCAAGACCCCAGTAATCTTGAAGATAATTATGATCGTAATTATCTACGTAATCGGGTGATGCCACTCCTACAGCAGCGCTGGCCCAGTGCGAATACAACGGTGGCACGCAGTGCGGCGCTGCTGGCAGAGCAACAAATTTTGCTCAATGCTGAATTACAAGCTGCGCTACAGAAAAATACCCAGGAAGGCGTTTTTGCGCCAGCTGAAAAACTCGCTGCTAGCAAGCTATCCGCATTATTACGCCTGTGGTTACAAGAGCAGGGGGCGGCCACTCCCAGTCAAGGGGTATTGGCGCAGATACAGAAATTACTAGATGCGCGTCAAGATGCTAAGGGTGAGGTAACTTGGGGAGAGTTCGATGACAGTGTGATCATACGAAGCTATGGGGGCAGACTGTATTGCTGTGATACGCAATTAGAAAAGCAGCGTGCCAGCCTTACACCTGAAAAATACAGCGTTTGGAATACAACGTCTTCTCTAGTTATAAAGGAATTAGAGCTTGAGTTGAATGAAGATCTGCTTCAGCAACAAAATATCCGCTTGCCTGAAGCAACAGTGCACGTTGATATAAAATTTAACCAGCCCAATTCCACACGAGTTTATCAAGTGGGACATCAGCACAGTAAAAGCCTAAAGAACGCTTTTCAAGAGGCCAAGGTACCACATTGGTTACGCGCATATTGTCCTTTGCTTTATGTGGATGATAAGCTGCGCGGAATTATCATTATTAGCTGCTCCTAAAATATGCCGTCTGCACTGTTCTCTGAGACCCTTAACCGCAAGAAAGCCCGCAACCCATGGCTTAGCTTGTTGCTCGCTCTGCCTATTGTGTATGGCCTGATTTTTGTCGTCTCTCGCTTAGTTATTGGCTTCTGGATTCAACCCCATGAGATTACCAGTGTCCCCTTTGAAGGAGAGTCTGCAGTCATATTTACACTGGGCTTTTTCCTGTTCTTTACCCCCTTGCTGTATTTGTTTGGTTGTTTAGTCGCCCGTCAATGGATAGTACCGCAGTGGAATAGACTTGCCCTGTATATGGGCGCGACCTTTATGGGCGGTGCGCTGGGGGAGATCCTCATTGGCGGCTTGGGCGAGTCTTTACTGGGCCGTCTAGTATGGCAATATCAAATTTGGCCAGAGCACGGGGCTTATACAACGGGTGTGGGTGCGGTTATGTGGCCCATGTATGGCTTCTATTTATATTGCTTTCATGAAGCACTGCGCAAACGCGGCTCGGTGGTGATTGAAAACGTATTTTTCTCGGGTGTATTGATCGCAATAGATGCCATGGTCTTGGAAACCCTAGCAAATATTTTTTCACTCGCGACCTTGAACACTTATTACTTCTACTACTTTGCGGGTGACTTGCTGCATTTCACCTCTGCTGAAATATTTTTGCCCTATGTGGCCTTTGGAATTTTTGGTTCAGCACTGCTTAAATTGTTGGACAAACCACAGTACCCAAGAGCTTGGTTAGGCCTGGCCTTATATTTGGTAGGCATTTTGGAAGTTTTTGTTTTTTAACGGTTTGAATATTGCCAGTTGCATAGAAAGGTCTTTACATAAGACATGACTGGTTTCCTATAATATTACATCTAACTAATGCGAGCAAAATCGCTCCACGGTGTTGCGCTGTACCTTTAGTACAAAGCTGCGCCCATTAATGCACAAGACCCACGCCACTTTTTCAGCCCATCCGCATTAAATTTCACCCTGTGCTTAATTCCGAAAACCCAATAAGTGCATATATAAACTGCGCTGTTTTTCATGTTATCCTTGGCAACATAGAAACCATAAATACCTTGGTTTTGTTTTTTAAGCGTACAGATTTTTGTGGCCGTTAAGTGCCAAATTGCTGTGCTGTAAGCCTTCTGTCAGACTATTGGCAGAACAATGAATAAAAAGGGTAACCATGAAAACTGTAATTCAATGGCTAGTTGCAACTGGACTTGCTCTGGTTTTAGTCGGCTGTGGCTATAATAATTCGCTACTACACCGATCTAACGATTCGTCGCTGCCTAAGAATATCGGTATTCAGGGTTATAGCCCCGTCTCCTATTTTGAGCACAATCGTGCCGAGCGGGGTAACCCTGAGTACAGCTATAAGTACAAAACTAAAATTTACTATTTTACCTCTGCAGCACAAATAGAGACGTTCAAGCAAAGCCCTGCAGCTTATATTCCCAAATTTGGAGAATACTGCCCCTATAACTTGGCGTTGGGTCGCCGGGTGGCTATAAACCCAACGAATTTCAAAATACACAATGGTGACTTGCTGCTGTTCCACGATAGTGTAGAGCTTTCAACAGTGGACGTGCCTCGTCAACAGGATATCTTTGAGAAAGCGGAGTATCAATTTGAACTTTTGAGGTTTTAAAGCGCGCTTAGTTTGAATGTCAGCTTGAACGAAGCTGGTTGTCATAACTCAATCGCAGCGCTAACTTTTACTTCTCGAAAATGCTAAGCTGCGCGCAATTTATAGACCTCATCAGATTGTGGAAATTATGGCTAAACCGACGGTTTTAACGGGCATTACAACAACGGGCACTCCTCATTTAGGTAATTATGTGGGCGCTATTCGCCCTGCGATAGAGGCCAGCAAGGATGCTGCGGTCGACTCTTACTTGTTTATGGCAGATTACCACGCCTTGATTAAGTGCCAAGATCCAGAGCGCGTACGCCAATCTAGTTTAGAAGTGGCGGCTACTTGGCTAGCGATGGGCCTTGATACGCAAAATGTGGTTTTTTATCGCCAATCAGACGTGCCTGAAATCACTGAGCTGAATTGGTTGCTTTCCTGTGTGGCCTCCAAAGGCTTGTTGAATAGGGCCCATGCTTATAAGGCCTCTGTCGATGCCAATATAGAGGAGGGCAGTGATCCAGATAAGGCTGTGACGATGGGGTTGTTTAACTATCCTATTTTGATGGCGGCGGATATGTTGATGTTCAATGCCAGTAAAGTCCCCGTGGGTAAGGACCAGATCCAGCATATTGAAATGGCCAGGGATATGGCACAACGTTTTAATCATCTATATGGGGAACACTTTGTGTTGCCCGAGGCAGTGGTTGGTGAGGATGCTGCAGTGCTCGAAGGCCTGGATGGCCGCAAAATGAGTAAAAGCTACAACAATACGATCCCCTTGTTTTTGCCTGAGAAAAAATTCCGTAAGCAAATCATGAAAATCGTGACTAATTCTTTAGAGCCTGGTGAGCCAAAGGACCCCGATACGAGTACGGTGTTTGCGATCTACAAAGCTTTTGCTACAGCAGAAGAGGTGGCGGCTATGCGGATACGCTATCAGGAAGGTATTGCATGGGGTGAGGCGAAGCAGGAACTATTTGAGTACCTTAATAATATTCTAGCTGAGCCGCGGGAGCGTTATAACGAGTTATTAGCCAATCCTGCTGAAGTGGAGCAGGCTCTACAAGAAGGGGCGGCCAAGGCTAGGACTTATGCACAACCTTTTATTACGCGTTTAAGGCAGGCAGTTGGTATAGGGGGGGTGGTAAAATCTTAAGTTGTTTTATATATCAATATCTTACGGATCTTAGTTAAAGTTATTTGTATTTAAAATTGATTGAATTAATAGCTATATTATAGGGCTTATAATTATCTAAAATCAGCGCATAACTTATTGTTTAGTGTGCTGCATTGCCGTACAATCGCCTTCCTTGAGTTGCCAATTAACTTGAGTACCCAATTGCCCATGACCCGCTTTATTTTCATCACCGGTGGTGTTGTTTCTTCCCTAGGGAAAGGCATCTCCGCAGCATCCCTTGCGACTATTCTTGAAGCCCGCGGCCTTAAAGTCGCTATGCTTAAACTAGACCCTTATATCAATGTTGATCCTGGTACTATGAGTCCGATTCAGCACGGTGAAGTGTTTGTGACCGAAGACGGCGCAGAGACTGACCTGGACCTTGGTCACTATGAGCGCTTTATTCGCCAGCGCACCAGCCAAAGTAACAACTTTACTGCGGGACGGGTGTATTCCAATGTCTTAGCCAAAGAGCGTCGTGGCGACTATCTTGGGGGCACGGTACAGGTTATTCCGCATATTACGGACGAGATTAAACGCCTAGCCCTAGAAGGCGCTGGAGATGCGGATGTGGCTCTGGTTGAGATTGGTGGCACGGTGGGTGATATTGAGTCACTGCCGTTCATGGAAGCTATACGTCAACTAGGTGTGGAGCTAGGCCGTGATCGTGCGATCTATTTACACCTGACCTTGGTGCCTTATTTGGGCGCAGCAGGGGAGCTAAAGACCAAGCCGACGCAACACTCGGTGAAGGAGTTGCGCTCAATTGGTATACAGCCAGACATTCTATTATGCCGTACCCAAGAGCCTTTACCGGATAACGAGCGCCGTAAGATCGCCTTATTCACCAATGTAGAAGAGCGTGCGGTCATCACCGCTATGGATGTGAAGAGCATTTATGAAATCCCCCGTAAATTACATGCTCAAGGCCTAGGTGACTTGGTTGCAGAAAAGCTAAAATTAGGTGAACGTGCTTCTGACCTTAGTGATTGGGATCGTGTGGTTGAAGCGGTACAAAACCCTGAATGCGAAATCAATGTCGCTATGGTGGGTAAATATGTTGAGCTACCCGATTCTTATAAATCTGTGAATGAGTCATTAATTCACGCGGGGATTCAAACACGTAGTAAGGTCAATGTGACCTATATCGATTCTGAGCAACTTGAAAAAGACGGTCTCGAGGCGCTTGAAAAAGTGGATGCTATTTTGGTCCCAGGTGGCTTTGGCGAGCGTGGTGTTGAAGGTAAGATTGCTGCAGCGCAGTTTGCCCGTGAGAATAAAGTGCCCTATCTAGGTATCTGCTTGGGTATGCAAGTAGCCGTGATTGATTATGCACGCAATGTAGCGGGTCTTACTGGTGCACACAGCACTGAGTTCAAAAAAGATACTGAACATCCCGTCATTGGCTTAATAACCGAGTGGCATGATGAAGATGGCTGTGTAGAGCGTCGCGATGAAGAAACAGATCTAGGCGGAACCATGCGCCTAGGTGGTCAAACCTGTCTATTAAAAGATGGCACCTTGGCCCATGACGTTTATGGTGCTGATCGCATCATTGAACGCCACCGTCATCGCTATGAGTTCAATAACAACTATCGCAAGCCACTAGAAGAGGCGGGGATGGTGTTTGGTGGCGTGTCTTCAGACGAGAGTTTGGTAGAGATGGTTGAAAACCCTGATCACCCTTGGTTCTTGGCGGGGCAGTTCCACCCCGAATTCACATCGACTCCCCGTGATGGACACCCTTTATTTACTGGCTTTATTAATGCAGCCATTGAATTTTCAAATAAAAATAAATAGGTAGGTATATGAAGCTCTGTGATTTTGAAGTTGGTTTAGACAAGCCCTTTTTCCTGATTGCAGGTCCCTGCGCGATTGAGTCAGAAGAATTAGCCCTGCGCACTGCTACCGAGCTTAAGGCGATGACGGCAGAGCTAGGGATTCCCTTTATCTATAAGTCTTCCTTTGATAAGGCCAATCGCTCTTCCATCAATAGCCCTCGTGGTGTTGGTTTGGAAAAGGGTTTAGCGATTTTAGAAAAAGTGAAGCAAGAAGTCGGTGTGTCAATTATTACAGATGTGCATGAATACACACCGATCGAAGAAGTGGCCTCCGTGGTTGATGTTATGCAAACCCCCGCATTTTTGTGTCGTCAAACCGATTATATTGTCCGAGTTGCCCAAGCGGGTATACCGGTGAATATCAAAAAAGGCCAATTCTTGGCGCCCTGGGATATGCGTCATGTGGTTGAAAAAGCGCGCGATGCTGGCAACGATCAAATCATGGTCTGCGACCGTGGCACTTCCTTTGGTTATAACAATCTAGTCTCAGATATGCGTGGCCTTGCGGTGATGCGCGAGACAGGTTGCCCAGTGGTGTTCGATGCGACGCATTCAGTACAGTTGCCTGGTGGGCAAGGTGCCTCATCGGGTGGGCAGCGCGAGATGGTTCCTGTGCTGGCTCGTGCAGCAATGGCTGCGGGTGTCTCTGGTGTGTTTATGGAGACCCACCCTGACCCTGACAATGCCTTTAGTGACGGCCCTAACGCCTGGCCCTTAGATAAGATGAAATCATTGTTACACACCCTAAAAGTCATCGATGACACCGTGAAACAGCAACCCTTTGCTGAGATGGACTTGTAAGAGAAATAAATTGTAGGAGCCGTTTTTAACGGCGAATTTTTTAATTAGAATCGCCCTTGCAAAGGGCTCCTACCAAGTAATTAAATTTAAATTGGAGTATTAACATGTCTACTATTGTTAGCGTAAAAGGCCGCGAAGTGATCGACTCACGCGGCAACCCAACAGTTGAAGCTGAAATTGAATTATCATCTGGCGTGATTGGCCGTGCGGCTGTGCCCTCAGGTGCATCAACAGGTGAACGTGAGGCTGTTGAGTTACGCGATGGTGATAAGACGCGTTACTTGGGTAAAGGCGTATTAAATGCGGTTAACAATGTTAATACTGTGATCAATGATGCGTTAAAGGGCATGGATATTACCGCACAAGCAGACATTGATCAGAAGATGATTGACCTGGACGGCACACACAACAAGGCTAAGCTGGGTGCCAACGCCATTCTTGCAGCGTCTATGGCGGCAGTGCAGGCCGGTGCCCTAGAAACACGCAAGCCATTGTACGAGTATCTTGGCGATGGCGAATTTACCCTGCCGGTACCGATGATGAATATCATCAACGGTGGCTCCCACGCGGATAACTCAGTAGATATTCAAGAGTTCATGATTCTACCTGTCGGCGCGCCCAGCTTCAGCGAAGCATTGCGTTATGGCGCTGAGATTTTCCACACACTAAAGTCTGTACTGTCAAAGAAGGGTTACAGCACAGCAGTAGGTGATGAGGGCGGCTTTGCCCCCAACCTAGGCTCTAACCAAGAAGCGTTGGATGTGATTGCAGAAGCGGTAGAGCAGGCGGGCTACAAGCTGGGCGAGGATATTTACCTTGGCTTGGACGTGGCTTCCTCCGAGTTTTACGAGAATGGCGTATACAATTTAGCCTCTGAAGGTAAGGAGTATGACTCCGCAGGTTTTGTTGACTATCTAGCGGGCTTGGTTGATCAGTACCCCATCATCTCAATCGAAGATGGTATGGACGAGAATGACTGGGATGGCTGGAAGCAGTTAACCGATAAAATCGACGGCAAGATTCAGTTGGTAGGAGATGATTTATTTGTTACTAATACGAGCATCTTGGCTGAAGGCATTGAAAAAAATATTGCCAATTCTATCCTGATTAAAGTGAACCAAATCGGCACAATCACTGAAACCTTAAACGCGATAAAGATGGCTCACGAAGCCAACTATACCGCTGTGGTATCACATCGTTCTGGCGAGACAGAAGACGTCTCTATTGCCGATCTATCAGTATCTACCCGCGCAGGACAGATTAAGACGGGCTCTATGTCGCGTTCTGACCGAATTGCTAAGTACAACCAACTATTGCGTATTGAAGAGCGTCTAGGTGATAAGGCGGTATACGCGGGTAAATCTGCATTTAACATTACACTTTAATGCGGATAGGCTGCTGGAGCGGGCTTGGCCCGTGCTCCAGCGGCTTTCACAATGAAAGTGCTTATCGCCATACTGTTGCTATTATTTCTGAGCTTGCAATATCAGCTCTGGGTAGGCGAGGGTAGCTTGCCAGAAGTTTGGAAGCTTGAAGACGAGTTGGCTAAACAGAAGCAAGAAAATTCGGAGCTACAAGCGCGCAATAGTAGCTTGGCTGCAGAAGTAGAAGACTTAAAAAAAGGTCTCGATGCGGTTGAAGAATATGCACGGGATGAACTCGGTATGATTAAAGATAACGAAGTTTTTTATCAAATTATCACCGAAGCTATTAAGCCGGCAGAACAAGTACCTGAATAGTGCGGCGCCATGGGGAGTGGTTTTAAATGCAAAATAAAAAACTCTGGGCTATCGTGCCTGCTGCTGGCATCGGTTCTCGTATGCAAGCGAAAATCCCTAAACAGTATCTCCCGTTACTGGGGAAAACGATACTCGAGCGAACACTAGAGCGCTTAGATAACAGCCTTGCCTTTGAAAAAATAATTATAGCTCTCAACCCCAAAGACCCATACTGGCCCACACTAAATCTCATTAACGATAAATATATTATTGTGGACGGTGGTGCTCAGCGCAGCGATTCGGTACTGAATGGTTTGAAAGCGATTGAAGGCATGGCCGCTGCACAAGACTGGGTATTTGTACATGATGCCGCTAGACCCTGTGTGCGTACTGCCGACCTATGTAATATGCTCGACGTGTTAGAAAGCTGTGGCCACGGTGGCCTGCTCGCTGCTCAGGTCAAAGACACCATGAAGCGTGGAAATAAGCTGGGCTGTGTAGACTCTACGGTTGAACGGGAAAACCTTTGGCATGCACTGACTCCCCAAGCATTTCCATTCGCGGAGTTATTGAGTGCCTATAGTCGTGCCGCCGAGCAGGGCGAAGCCATCACTGATGAAGCGATGGCAATTGAATCAGCGGCTGGCAAGGTTAAACTCGTATCTGGCAGTCAAGATAATATTAAGATCACACGACCTGAAGATTTACACTTAGCAGAGCTATATTTGCAAGCACAACAAATAAATAAGAGCATATAAACAATGATTAGAATAGGCCAAGGTTACGACGTTCACGCATTCTGTGAAGGCGACCATATTATGATAGGCGGTGCGCGTATTCCCCACGATAAATCCTTGCAGGCTCATTCAGACGGAGATGTTCTTTTACATGCGCTATGTGATGCCTTATTAGGGGCGACGGCGCTGGGTGATATCGGTAAATTCTTCCCAGACAGCGACCCTAAATACAAAGGCGCTGATAGCCGCGTGTTGCTGGGGCGTGTGATGAAGTTGATGCATAAAATGAATATCAGTATCAATAATGTGGATATGACTGTGGTTGCCCAACAGCCGAAGATGGCGCCGTACATTAGTTTTATGAAAACTAATATTGCTGAAGATTTAGGAGTTAGCGAAGGACAGGTTAGCGTTAAGGCAACAACCACTGAGTGGCTAGGTTTTACCGGACGTGAGGAAGGTATAGCGGCTTATGCAACGGTGCTGATTACACAACACAATATACAGGAACAGGGATAATGAGGGATAAGCCGCTAGGTGCAGTGATGCTGGACCTAAAAAGCACACAACTGGACCAAGTGGAAAGGGAAGTGTTACAACATCCAAATGTAGGTGGTCTGATTTACTTTAGTCGCAACTTTGAAGATGTAGAGCAAATCACCGACCTGAGTCGTCAAGTACGAGAAATACGCCCTGAAATACTTATTGCCGTTGATCACGAAGGCGGCCGAGTACAGCGTTTTCGAGAGGGCTTTACCCATATCCCCGCTATGGCGGGTTTAGGTGAATTGTATACAAACAACCCCGATGAAGCCTATGACAGTGCCCATAAACTGGCTTGGTTACTTGCCGCTGAGGTACAAGCTGTCGGTATTGATATCAGTTTTGCTCCCGTTTTAGATGTAGATTATGGAGGCTCAGAAATTATTGGGGATAGAGCTTTCCATTCCGACCCCAAGGTAATAACTGAACTAGCGGGCGCTTTTATTCAAGGTATGGCGACGGCTGGTATGGCCTCTACGGGTAAGCATTTTCCTGGACATGGTTATGTGGCTGAAGACTCACACATTGCCAAACCTGTGGATAACCGCAGCTTTGATGAAATAGAAGCTACTGATTTACTCCCCTTTGCAGAGCTTATGAAAGCGGGCTTAAAGGCCGTTATGCCCGCCCATGTGCTTTATCCCCAGGTTGATGATATGCCGGCAGGCTTTTCTGAATATTGGATTAAAGGAGTCTTGCGCGCACATTTGAAATTTGATGGTGTAGCCTTCAGCGACGATTTGAGTATGGACGGGGCGGACCTAGGTATTGGCTTCACCCAGCGTGCAGATCTAGCCTTAAACGCGGGTTGTGACATGGTATTAGTGTGCAATAACGCCACTGCGGCAGAGCAAGTAGTGGAAGAGTTGCGCACTCCAAAGGCATGGTCAGATCGCCGTATTCAAACCATGCGTGGCAAATTTAAACACCCCAATATGCAGGCTTTACAGGCTCAGCCAGAATGGTCAAACATTGCTGCATTAGCTGAATCGCTTAGACACTAAAGGGCAAAAAATATGAGTTTTTTAGAAAAAATGGGCTTTAGTGATTTAAGCGCCACACTGGACGATTGGATGGTGCAGGTGTTTATCATTATTTTAGTGGCTCTGTTGGTTAATTTCTTCTTGAAACGACTAATCAATAAACTGGCTGATAAAGCGGGACGCTCTAAAAACCCCTGGGATGATGCTTTCATCTTAGCGTTGAGTCAGCCGATACGTTTATTGGTTTGGGTGGTCGGTGTTACCTTTGCTGCACATATTATCAAGGAAGAGACTGGCGAGACTATTTTTGATGCCGTTGACCCCATTCGCGATGTGGGGGTTATTGTATGTATTTTATGGTTCTTAATTCGCGGTGTTAAAAACGTTGAGAGCAATGTGATTGACTTGGGTCTGCAAGAAGATCCAAGCTATGACAAAACTACCGCAGTAGCGGTGAGTAAGCTAGTTAGATTGGCGCTGATGATTACCGGCGCTTTAGTCTGCTTACAAACATTGGGTATCTCAGTGTCTGGTGTACTTGCCTTTGGCGGGGTGGGGGGCATTGCGATTGGCTTTGCCGCACGGGATTTACTGGCCAATTTTTTTGGTGGGCTGATGGTATATCTAGATCGGCCTTTCTCAGTGGGGGATTGGGTCCGCTCACCCGATCGCAACATAGAGGGTACGGTTGAAGATATAGGCTGGCGCTTAACGCGTATCAGAACCTTTGATAAACGCCCCTTGTATGTACCTAATTCTATTTTTACCAGTATTGTAGTGGAAAACCCCTCTAGGATGAGTAATCGTCGAATCAAGGAAACCATTGGTATTCGCTATGAGGACTTAAGCAAGATGGAAACGATTGTGCAACAGGTCAAGGAAATGCTAATCGAACATGAAGGCATAGACGCACAACAAACCTTGATGGTGAATTTCAATCAATTCAACAATAGCTCCTTAGACTTCTTTATTTATACCTTTACTAAAACAACGAATTGGGCTCGTTTTCATGCCGTTAAAGAAGATGTGCTGATGCGCATAGCCGATATAGTAGAGGGTGAAGGTGCCCAAATGGCTTATCCCACACAAACATTACACTTAGAAAATATGCCAGATATTCATATGGCGACGACAAAGGCGGAAGCATAAATGTCACTACTAGAAGCGCAAAAGGCCTTCGACTCGGCCACCGTTGTATTCAATGAAGACCAAATCAGTACTGCCTTAGACCAGCTGGCAGAAGCTATCCGCATTGACTATGCAGATAAAGATCCGGTTTTTCTATGTGTTATGAATGGTGGTTTGTTTTTTACCGCAGAGTTATGTAAGCGCCTCAACTTCCCGCACCAGCAAGACTATCTACACGCTACCCGTTACAACGGTGAACTGCGTGGTGAACAAGTCATGTGGAAGGCGGCGCCCCAAGCCAATTTATCTGATCGCCATGTTCTCGTATTAGATGATATCTTGGACGAAGGCCATACTCTACTAGCGATCAAAGGGGCACTGCAGCAGCAAGCGCCAGCCTCTTTGAAAATTGCCGTGCTGACCGATAAACAACATCAGCGACGTGCTCCCAATATTGCAGCGGACTATGTAGGACTAAAGTTGCCGGATCAATACGTGTTTGGCTGTGGCATGGACTATAAGGGCTACTATCGCAATCTCAACGCTATCTACGCCGCGAAGTCTTAAGCGATGCTGGGGATTGTTGGCGGCAGTGGCTTAGAGCAGCTTGAGGATCTAGAGCTACAACAAGAGCATCTTATGATCACACCCTATGGCCGTTTAGCCAGCCCGGTGCAAGAGGGTATATGGCAGGGTAAAAAGCTATTTTTTCTTTCGCGTCACAATACTGACCATAGCGTGGCGCCACATTTGATTAACTATCGCGCGAATATTTGGGCACTTAAATCCCTAGGTATAAAAAAAGTGGTTGCGGTAGCTGCTGTGGGTGGTATTACCTCGGCGAATGGCCCACAGGTCATCAATCTACCCGATCAAATTATTGATTACACTTGGGGGCGCCAGCATACCTTTGTAGAAGCGGGGGGCGATGTACAGCACATTAGCTTTTGCCAGCCCTATAACCAAACACTGCGCGCTGAGTTATTAGCTGCCGCAGAAAAAGCAGGCCAGACGGTCGTCAATGGCGGTTGCTATGCAGCCACTCAGGGGCCACGTCTTGAAACGGCTGCGGAGATTGCCAAACTGAAGCGCGATGGCTGCGACATTGTTGGTATGACAGGGATGCCCGAGGCGGCTCTAGCAATGGAGGCAGGCTTAGATTACGCTTGCTTAGCACTGGTGGTTAATTGGGGAAGTGGAGTTTTGGATGAAGAGATTCCGCTTGCTGAGATTTATAAGAACCTGGAGCTAGGGATGGTTGGGGTTAAGCGGGTTTTGGCCGCTCTGTAATTTTCAATTCATCAACGTATTCTCTTGGCGCATTCACCTCCATTATGTTTATATAAGGATATAAATAATAGATGAGAATACACAATGCGGATTGTTATATTAGGTGCGGGCTCAATTGGTTGTTACGTAGGAGGGCGTTTGGCTGCAGCGGGAGCAACTGTTAGCTTTATTGGCCGACCGCGAATGCAAGCCTTGTTAAATGATAAAGGCTTACACCTTACTCATTTCAACCAAAGCCAAATTCGTCTGCCTAGTTCACAGTTTGATTTTCACACCGATACCGATGTTCTTACAGAGGCGGATGTAGTGATATTGACGGTTAAGTCTCAAGACACAGCCGTGGCCCTAAAGCAGCTGAAAAACAAGTTGAAGGCACGAGCGACCTTAATCAGTTTACAAAATGGGGTAGGTAACCTAGGGCGGCTTAAAGCTGGGCTAAGTAATGTCAATATTGTTGGCGGTATGGTGCCTTTTAATGTGGTGAATAGGGGACTGGGGCGCTTTCACTGTGGTACTGAGGGTGAACTGTGCATACAGCCGTTACCTAGTAAACTTTTGGAGTATTTCAATAAAGCGGGGCTCCCCGTCAAACAAGTTAAAGACATAGAAGCCGTTCAGTGGGGCAAGTTGTTAATGAACTTAAATAATGCGCTGAATATGTTGTCGGGTAAGCCCTTACAACAACAGCTTGCAGATAGACACTATCGTCGCGCATTGGCCTTGAGTATTGCCGAAGCTCTGAAATGTATGGATAAGGCGAAAATAAAGCCAGTCAGAGTGGGGAAAGTCATGCCGCGTTTATTGCCCTTTGTATTGCGTTTGCCTAATCAGGTTTTTCAGTTATTAGCCAAGGGCATGTTGAAAATGGACCCCGAGGCACGTTCTTCTATGTGGGAGGATTTACAGGCTAAGCGTCAGCCTGAAATTGACTATCTGAATGGCGCCATTGTCGCCTTAGGTAAACAAGTAGGTATAGCTACACCTGTGAATCTAAAAGTGGTTCAGCAGGTAAAAAAAGCCTTTGATGCCGGTGATACACCCGCCTTAGATGGCGAGCGTTTACTGAGTATAATTGCTGATGCGGATAGGCTGTAAACAGCTTAGCTTTCTGTTTCAAAGTACTCAATCGTTCGCTTATCACTACCTTCCTTGTCGCCACGGCGATAAGTTGTAATCACTTTACGTGAAATCCAGTTTTCACTTTGGTCTTGCTCATAATCGCTGTATTTGATGCGGTATTGCTGTGACCCCGTACCATTAACATTGGTCAAGCGTTTCGGGTTTTTACTGTTGATGTGGTAGCTGATTCGATCCTCTGAAATCAATGCCCCCTTACGCTGGCTAGTCATTACATGATTAATACGCCCCTGTAGGTCGTAGTCAATTTGTTTTTCAAGCGTGAACCGGTATTTCAAAGGGTCTTGTAATGCCTCACTAGGTTTTTTGTCTAGAGGATAGTCATTCTCATGAAAGTACACTTTATGCAGGCGATTATTCTCGTATTCATAGATACGAGCTACCGTTTTTTCACGTTGGCGATTGTCTTTGCTGAGGACCATATAGCGATTTCCCGCATAGATCATGTAATCTAAAGTACGATATTTTTGCTCTGAGTTTTGCACATGAGTAAGGATAACAGAGCGCATATTGCCTGTTTTCTCACTATATTCTTCTGGGCCGCCTTCGTATTCATATTGATGACTGCTTTTAGCGCTGGATATTTTTTCTAATACATTATTTTTATCATATTCGATTTGTGTATTAGCTGGCAGGCTCCAGTATTTTAAAAAGCCATTGATAGCCAAGGCTTTTTTATTACCCGTAATTTGAGTAATAAAACCCGCCTGATTAAACTCAATATGCAGTTCATCAGTGATTTGCGTGCCTGAGAAGTCTGGACGTGTTATGAAATAACTCACCTTTTTAACAGGGCCGTTTAAAAACAGTTGTTCTTTATGTGGCATCAAATGTGTGGGTTGGCGACCCACCACATCAGGTTTATTTGTATAAAAATTTTTAAATTTACTTGAGATATTATCGTTAATATTGCTTATAGTTGTGCAGCCACCTAGTAGTAATAAGATGGCGGCGAGGCCGAGTGATTTAGATGTCATTGGTTTCCCCCTGATGGTCTTATCGACGCTAGGATGTTTTAACGGGTGTAATGCGCACAATTAAGCCAAACATTGGATGATCTATAAATTGAGTCTCTTTACTGCGCGTTTTGCGCTGTGTTTTTAACACAAAGCCTTGTAAACGATTTTGCTGAGAACCCTCTGGCGCTAAGCGTTGTGTGGTTTTAATAGCAACATCACCTTCTTCTGCTGTCTCTGGCAATAGCTGTATATCCTCTAAAGCCGTGGTATATAACAGGTCGGTGTGAATATGCAGAAAGCGGCCCAAGCTAATGCGGACAGTCCCATCCAGCATTGGCACCTCAATTAGCTGGCTAATTAGATTGCCGTACTCATCACTACCTTGAGGCGCTAAATTGCTCACCCGCGCCTCAGACTGAATATGTACCGGCTTCGACTTGGTCTCAGAAAGCCCCGCTTGGCGCCAAACCTTATAGCTAAGCAGTTTGTAGCGACTGGACTTATCAACACGCTTTGCAATCCCCGATAGAACACCACGAGAGGCTTTTTTGGAAAACAAGCTATGTTTGATCGTTTCAAAATTAATAGCCGATTCTGTGTCGGGCCGCGGCCACTGCGCTGGCCACGTCTCGGTATTTAGGTATTCACCGCGTGCATGGGCAAACGCGATTACTTCCACATCATACCAGCGCAAACTCTGAGCCTGAGCTAGGGAACAAAAGCTTAGTAAAGCTAATGCAATCAAGGTGTTACTATTTTTCCTTAGGCTATACTTCAACATTAATATAATAACTTCTTATTGGGTGGTTTTTTGGCTTAATGCGTCGAGCATAGCAAAGATAAACTCGAAACGCTCCTCAGCTGTGTCAGACTCACATTTAAAGCGCAGTTTATTCTCTGGGGCATTAAAATGATAGGTCGCAGGGTTGCGTTGAATCAACATGATGAGTGTACCTGGGTCGATCGTGGTGTGAGGGGTAAACTCTATTCGACCTCCATTTTTTCCAGCGTCTATTTTACCAATCCCCATGCTCAATGCGGATAACTTCATTTGAGCCACTAGTAAGAGGTTTTTAGCGCCTTCGGGTAAGAGGCCAAAGCGATCTATAAGCTCCATCTCAACATCCTTCAGTTCAATTAAGTCATCGGCATTGGATATGCGCTTATAGAGCATTAAACGCATATGCACATCGGGTACATAGTCGGAAGGTAGAAGTGAGGGGATGCCCAAATCAATCTGTGGTCCAGAGTCGGTGGGCAACGCTGCATCAAAGTCTACTCCGCTTTTTAAGGCTTTCACCGCGCGGTCTAACATGTCGGTGTACATACCAAAACCAACCTCTTGAATCTGTCCCGATTGCTCTGACCCCAGTAGCTCACCCGCACCTCGAATTTCTAGATCGTGGGTAGCTAGGGTAAAACCTGCGCCGAGGTCTTCAAGGGACTCTATCGCTTGTAAGCGTTTCGCGGCATCCGCACTCATCGCTTTTTCATGGGGAGCGATTAAATAGGCATAGGCGCGATGGTGGCTACGCCCTACACGGCCACGCATTTGGTGTAGCTGGGATAGGCCAAAGTGGTCTGCTCGGTTGATGATGATCGTATTCGCTGTGGGGACATCGATACCACTTTCGATAATGGTGGTACACACCAATAAATTGACGCGCTGATGGTAGAAGTCCAGCATCACTTGTTCTAGCTCGCGCTCACCCATCTGCCCGTGAGCCACTGCGGCTCTGGCTTCAGGCACGATAGCTTCTATTTGTGCTGCAATTTTACCGATGTTTTCTACTTTGTTATGTACAAAGTAGATCTGCCCGCCACGGGATAGTTCGCGCTGGCAGGCTTCGCGTATTTGGTCGTCATTCCATTCACTAATAAACGTTTTAACAGCAGTACGGCGTTGTGGCGGGGTAGCGATAATCGATAGATCACGCAAGCCACTCATGGCCATGTTTAGCGTACGAGGAATAGGGGTGGCAGTGAGGGTTAATATATCTACCTCAGCACGCATTTTCTTCATCATTTCCTTATGTCGCACACCAAAGCGCTGTTCCTCATCGACGATAACGAGGCCTAAGTCATTAAACTTAATACTCGGTTGCAGCAGTTTGTGGGTGCCAATAATAATGTCGACTTTGCCGTCGCCGAGGTCGGCAATCGTCGCGTCTTGCTTTTTCTTGCCGCCAAAGCGCGATAAACATTCGACGCGCACGGGCCAATCTGCAAAGCGATTTTGAAAGTTTTCAAAGTGCTGTTGGGCGAGCAAGGTCGTTGGCACTAATATACATACTTGCTTTTGGTTCATGCTCGCCATAAAGGCAGCACGCATAGCCACTTCGGTTTTACCAAAGCCCACATCACCACAAACTACCCGATCCATAGGTTGCGTTTTCTGCATGTCTTCTAATACGGCATTAATCGCATCGTGTTGGTCCGCAGTCTCCTCAAAGGGGAAGCCGCTGCTGAATAGTTCATACTCCACCACAGGGAGTTTAAATTGTTGGCCTTGTTTAGCGGCGCGCTTGGCATGTATTGCAAGCAGTTCTGCTGCAACATCTCTGGCTTGTTTAAGGGCGCGAGCTTTTTGCTTACCCCAAGTTTCAGAGCCGAGTTTATGCAGAGGTGCAGAGTCTGCAGGGGCACCGGTAAAGCGGCTAACTAAATGTAGATCGCTAACGGGTACATATAGCTTGTCTTCATTAGCGTATTCAAGGGTTAAAAATTCGTGCTCAATATCGCCTAGCTGGAGTGTTTGAAGCCCCTGATAGCGGCCAACACCACTGTGTTCATGTACGACAGGAGCGCCTATGGATAGATCTTCTAGGCTATTAATAATCGCCTGGGCATCTTTTTGGCCACTGCTTTTACGCCGCCGCCGAGATTGCGAGACACGCTCGCCGTAAATTTGACTTTCCGCAATAATCACTAGCTCGGGAAGATCTAAACCCTCGGGCAGTGGTGCAACACTTATGAAGTGTCCATTGTTGGATGGCTGTTGGTTTATCTCGTCCCAGCTTTGTACTTGTTTGGGGTGTATATTGATGCCCCTCAACAGCTCTAGCAAGCTTTCTCGTCGCCCTGCAGACTCAGCGATAAAAAGTATGTTTTTTTCACAGTTCTCAGTGAATAAGCGCAGCTTGGCACTGGGGTCTTGCTCTTTAACTTTCAGCTGGAAAGAGTCTGGTTGTCGGGCAGAAAAATTATGTTTATGTGTAAGAGTTTCGGCTGCCTCAAAGCTTTGCAACTGTATATGCGGATAGGCTGCTAGTGCTTGTTTGCTGTCTTTGGGTCTTAGGTATAACTCATCTGGCTCGAGTATGGGGCGTTCAGTATTGTGTCGGCGTTGTTCGTGGCGATGTGCAAGCTGTTCCCAAAAGTGCTCATTACTGCTATCAACGGGGGAGGCTTGTAAAACCAATGTTTTTTTGGGTAGATAGTCAAATAAACTCGCTGTCTTAGTAAAAAATAAAGGTGAGTAATACTCTATCCCCGCAGGAGCTAGGCCATTACTAACGTCTTTATAAACGACACAGCTTTGTGGATCGCCCTCAAAACGGTCACGCCAACGCCCGCGAAATTCACTGATAGCTTGCTCATGCAAGGGGAACTCCCTTGCTGGAAGTAGACGAATCTCTGCGTGTTTTGCATTGGAAAGCTGGGTTTCAGGGTCAAAATCACGAATAGACTCTATTTCATCATCAAATAAATCAATGCGGTAGGGTTGGGCGTGGCCCATGGGGAAAAGGTCAATCAAAGCACCTCGCACGGCAAACTCACCATGTTCTAACACTTGTGTCACATAACTATAGCCTGAACGTTCTAATCTAGCGCGCAAAGCATCTATATCTAAGCGATCACCCACCTTGGCAATAAAGGCTTGTTGGTCTAAATAATCTACGGGGGGCAGGCGCTGTAATAGGCTGATAGCCGGTAATATTAATAGACCATGTTGTACCTGGGGGAGTTGGTACAACGAACTTAAGCGCTCTGAAATGATGTCTTGATGGGGTGAGTAGACATCATAAGGTAAGGTCTCCCAGTCGGGAAAATGCAATATAGGTAGTTTTTGCGCCCCCAGAAAAAACTTAATACTGGCCTCAAGTTGCCAAGCTTCTTGAGCGCTGTCTACGATAACTAAACTTAAGCCCTTAAACTGCTTAGCCGCTTCAGCAATAGCCAGGGCCTTAGCACTGCCGTAGAGTTGCCCCCAAGTAAAGGTGTTTCCAGAGTGCTGGGGGATTGGGGGAAGCGTGATCATTACTATGCAAAGTATAAAAAGGAGGTTATTCTACACGCGCAAATTTATTTATTCAGTAATTTACAATTATTAACAGAGCTTAAGCAGCAATAAGACTAGACTTTGGGCACTTTAATAAAGGGAAACACAAATGAAAAAGAAACTACTCGTACTATCCATTGCGGCTGCAGTCACTACGATGACAGGTTGTGGGTCAACAGCGACTAAGGCTAATGATGTATCTGCATCGACTCAAAGCACTCAAACTCAAGCGGTTAATTCTGCTAATAGTGTTGACTTACAAAATCGTTTGACTCAAAGGGAGTCAGAGCTACAAGCTCGCGAGCGCCAGATCACGGATCTAAAGCGTATGTTAGCTGAACGTCAATCTACATCTTCTGCGCTAACAGGGGATAACATCTCAAGTTCAGCAATGGGTGATTTACTGCCACCAAATGCAAAGCCAGGTGAGTGTTATGCGCGAGTATTCATTGAGCCTACTTACAAAACAGAGTCTATCGAAGTTCTGAAAAAGGAAGGTTATGATGTTATTAGTCTAGTACCTGCCAAATATGCAACTGAAGAGAAAACTGTTTTAGTTAAAGAAAAGACAGAGGTTCTAGAAGTAGTACCTGCAGTCTACGGTTGGAAAGAAGAACAAGTGCTAGTTAGCCCTGAAATTAAAGAGCTACGTAAGGTACCTGCTGTTTATGGTTCAACATCAGAGAAGGTTTTAGTAAAAGCCGCTCACTCTATTTGGAAAAAGGGTACTGGCCCAATAACTAAAGTCGACGAAAGCACTGGCGAAATTATGTGTTTAGTTGAAGTGCCTGCACAATACAGCACAGTCACAAAGCGTACACTGGTAACAGCGGCAACAACTAAAGAAGTCGTTGTGCAGCCAGCTCAGTACAAGACAGTTAAAACACGCGTTGTAAAGACACCTGCTAAAACAGTGACTAAAACTATTCCAGCTGAATACGGCCAAGTAAAAGTGAAAAAGCTAGTCACAGCCGCTTCATCTACAAAGACGCCTGTTGCTCCTGTTTACGGCACAGTGACTAAGCGTTCAAAGGTCTCAGAAGGGCGTATTGAATGGGCTCCAATCTTGTGTAAGACAAACATGACCGGTGAGATTGTTGGTCAACTACAAAGCAAGTTAAACGCTCTTGGCTATAATGCGGGCCCTGTAGACAATATTTATGGCTGGCAAACTACTCAAGCAGTTAAGGCATATCAGAAAGATAAAGGCCTAGCTGTTGGTGCTTTGACTATTGAAGTAATTGACGCATTAGGTATTAAGCACTAAGCGTGTTTAATCAGTCATAAAAAAGGCGGCCAGTGGCCGCCTTTTTTATTGCCTGTTTTTCAGGCGAAATGAATGTAATTACTGACAGTTATTAGAAAACTGTGATTTCACTCGTTGAATAACTTGCTGTGCTGTTGTTGAATCCATTTTTTGTACCGTATTAGTACTTGGGTCTAATAGAGTAACACCGGATAATTGATACTGATCTAGAGTGTTTTTCAATTCGATACAGCTTTGACTAATAGTTGAAACATTTTCGGCATTAGCATAAGAATAGCTAGGGGCTAAATCCTGTATCAGATGGGGGCTGGTATTGCCTGCAGCACAGTCGTACTGTTTATCTATTTCTTTGTAGGAAATGTAGTGTGATACAGCCGCCTTTAAATTATTGCGGCTGTCACAGATTTTCTCTGGATTGACACAGACTCCCGATAGTTTCATGTACATACGAGGGCAGGGTTCACCGCTACTCTCTATAATGGCAGGGGATGCAAAGCTTATGCTACTAAATAGCACACTGGATAATATGATTTTTTTCATTTTTTAAGCCCTTAAGTATTTTATCACTTAGTCTAATATTAAAATCATTAATATATATACACAATGACCATAACAAAAATTTACAATATTGAACTAATACGTTATTTCAGCAAAAAGGTTCAAGCTTGCTTTATGCAGGCTACCTCGAGCATGTAATAGAGCCTGTGACTCAACAGGTATAGCTTCTCGGTCAGGGCATAACTGTTGGATAGACTGCAAGGCAACAGGGTCATTACTATCCTTAAACTGGGGAACAAAAACGTGCTTGTCTGTCATCAAAAAATCACAATAATTGGCCGGCAATAATTCACCTTGTGCATTGCGGATAGCCTGTGGCAAGGGGAGTGCTAGTAACTGATAGGCTTCGCCCTCCGCATTGCACAGCGTATCAAGCACTGCATGCAGTGCTTGATACGGCAAGTAACGTTCATCTTGTGGGTTATCACAGGCGCTATAGACTAGGGTATTAGCGTTAATGAACCTGGCCAAATGACGCTGCTCAAGCCAAATAATCTGCTGAGCATCTAAGTGCTTGCATAAATAGCTCTCAATCTCGCTGCGACTGTAGTCGGGGTTACTCTGTTCAAGTGCTGACCCGTGACAGATTAGGGTGCCTAGACCATCTGACTCTAGATTTGTGGCCTCTAAAACAAAATTTTGATAGATCAGATTAGCTTGAAATATACATTGCTGATCAAGCTGTGCTGTAAGACGGTTATTTTGTTCGTAATTCTCTCGAGTCCCCGAGCCATTAAACTGAAAGTCATAAAAGCACAGCCGACCTTCTAATCGACAGCTAATAGGTCCATAGTCGCGTACCCACATACTGTCATTAGGGGCATGGAAAAAGCGAAGGTCTCCGAAAATGTCACCCAACTCGATAGCTAGGCGACCTATAAGCTCTGCATCGTGGCAGGCGATAATTACCGCTTGATAAGGGGCTGTTGATGTAATAATTTGTCTTAAGCTAGATTCAATGGAAACTAGCTCATCAATGCTATGTGGCCAGCTGATAAGCAGGCCAGACTGTAATTCCCACTGAGCGGGAATGCCGCGTACAGTAGACACTTATTGTGGTGTGGCCATTTCTAGGGACTTAATAGTATCTGCTACTGTATCTGCCTCGTGAATTTGCATTTTCTCTTCATGGACTGAAACATTACTTTGAATGATGTCAACGGACTTTAAGGCGACCTCGGGCTTGTTACGTGTTTGGTCAATCAAGCTTACAAAATAGGGACGTTCAGGGATATCCCCCAGTTCACGGTTTTCTACCCTGTTGAGCCTAGCAAAGGAGTGTATAACATGATCATTCTCAAATACGACGGTAAAGCTATCGTACATCCAGCGAGTAATGGCAGGCTGGCCAATTGGCAAGGTTTTGTCAGTTGGCTCGCCGTATTCTGCAATCACTGCGTCTAACATGGTTCCCGTGCTGGGTAGTTCTGCATGGGCTGAACTTAGAGTGGTCAGTAATGCTGCAGCTATTAAGGGGGCGGTGAATTTTTTCATAGCGTCATCTCTCCAGATGGATGTAACCGTATCATTATTGGCAAAGCCATATTTTGTTGAACTATAACAAGCTTAACCATTTTAAGTCTACGTTTAACTCTACATTAAGAAAGTATAGTAGTTGATTGATTTTTTTGGGATTATAACGGCATGAAATTTGACAAAGACCTTATCCAAGGCAAGCTTATACGGCGTTATAAACGATTTTTAGCAGACGTTGAATTATGCAATGGCGATATCGTTACTGCCCACTGCCCTAATACTGGGGCAATGTTGGGTTGCCAAGACGAGGGAAGTAAGGTTTGGCTACGTTATGCTCCTTCTCCAAAACGTAAATTAGACTATAGCTGGGAGCTGGCCAGTGATCAGACTAATCTTGTAGGTATATATTCAGCGCGTGCGAATGATTTAGTTGAAGAAGCTTGGCAAGCTGGCTTATTAAGTCCCTTTGATGAATACTTATATTGCCAGCGAGAAGTTAAGGTAGGCAATAGTCGTTTAGACTTTTTGTTCACTGGAGGCGGTCTTGATTGTTATGTCGAAGTGAAAAGTGTGACCGCGAGCAGCGAGCCTGGTGTGGCACTGTTCCCCGATGCTAAAACTCAACGTGGGCGCAAACACCTACAGGAATTAATGACATTGAAGCAGCAGGGGCACCGCGTAGCTATGTTGTTTTGTATACAGCGTGACGATATACATCAGCTGCGCACGGCCCCTGAGTTTGATGCTGAGTATGCGGATATACTGGTACAGGCTAAAAATAAGGGCGTTGAAGTGTATGCATTTACCTGCGAAGTAAGTTTTGAGCATATCCGCATTATTAAACAAGTCCGTTGCTAGTTGCGAGCGCGATAGAGGGGCCATTAGAAGATATTGTATAAAAGGCTAAAAACAACAATTTAATAATGGCACTTAGCAAGATATTGCAAGCCTGGGGATACACGCCATTTTTTATGTTGAAGAAGAATATATTAGTTTTATTACTCAGCATTAATCCCTTTAATACCCGTGTTTATTGTTCTGTTCTATGTTTTAATCCGCATCACTCTATATATGGCTTAAAAGCATTTTATGTTTCAACCCTACGAATTTTTCATCGGCCTACGCTATACACGTGCTAAGCGCCGCAATAATTTCATTTCCTTTATTTCCTTAATCTCCATTTTTGGTATTGCTATAGGTGTTTGGGCCTTGATAACCATCATTTCTGTGATGAACGGTTTTGAATCAGAGTTACGCAACCGTATTTTAGGCATGGCCTCCCACGCTACAATTTCAGATTATAGCGGCGTACTACAAGACTGGGATAGCGTATTAGAGCAAGTAAAAGGTCATAAAGACGTCCTTGGTGCTGCCCCCTATGTAGAAGGCCAGTTAATGCTTAGCAGTGGCGGTAAGGTAAGTGGTGCAATCTCTCGCGGTATACTGCCTCAGTATGAAGGGGAGGTGGCTGATGTTGAGGATAAAATGGTCGCCGGGCGTATTAATAGTTTACAGGCTGGGGACTGGAATATTATTCTAGGTAAAGAACTGGCCTATGCATTGCGCTTGGGTTTAGGGGACAAAGTCACTGTAATTACCCCGCAAACTAATATTACTGCAGCGGGCTTTATTCCTCGCTTAAAAACATTCACAGTAAGTGGTGTATTTGAGCTGGGCATGCATGAATATGACAGCGCCTTAGTGTTTATGCACAGCGTTGATGCCGCCAAATTATTTCGCATGCCCAAGGGCAGTGTGACGGGTGTACGCTTAAAACTGACCGATATGTTTAATGCTAGACAGACGGCACAAGAGGTTGCGGATACGCTGGGTGAGGCTTATTGGGTAGATGACTGGACACGCCGCCATGCAAACTTCTTTAGCGCCATCAAAACTGAACGTATGGTAATGTTTATAATTCTTACCTTGATCGTTGCAGTGGCTGCTTTCAATATTATTTCAACCTTAATTATGGTGGTCACGGATAAGCAGGCAGATATCGCTATCCTGCGTACGCTAGGCGCATCACCGCGCAGTATTATGAAGATTTTCATGGTACAGGGCACGATGGTCGGCGTGATTGGCACTATCATTGGCATGATCACAGGGGCTATCTCTGGGGCCTATATAGGCCAAGCTATCTCAGCAGTGGAGTCTTTATTTAACTTCAAGTTTTTGGCCGCTGATGTCTATTACATCAGTGACTTACCCTCTGAGCTACGCTTAGAAAATGTATTAGTTGCTGGCTTATTTGCCTTCATTGTTTCCATCTTGGCCACCATCTACCCCGCTTGGCGTGCCGCACAAGTACAGCCTGCGGAGGCGCTACGCTATGAATAATGCGGTAATTGAGTGCACAGAACTATTTAAAGACTATCAAGACGGTGTAGAAACCCATGTATTAAAGGGCGTGAATTTACGTTTAGATGCTGGCCAGAGCTTGGCAATTGTGGGAGCCTCTGGCTCGGGCAAATCAACACTATTACAAATACTTGGCGGCCTAGATTCACCGACTGAAGGCCAAGTAAAAGTCATGGGGCAAGAAATACATAAACTTAGTGCTATCAAAAGTGGAGAGCTGCGCAATCAACACCTAGGCTTTGTTTATCAGTTTCATCACTTATTAGCGGAATTTACCGCGGTAGAAAATGTTGCCATGCCCTTATTGATACGAGGCACCAAACCCGCACAGGCCAGAGACCAGGCAACCATAATGCTCGAACAGGTTGGTCTAGGCCATCGCTTAGAACATAAGCCTGGCGAGTTGTCTGGTGGAGAGCGCCAACGCGCTGCCATTGCTCGAGCACTAGTGACTAAACCGGCCTGTGTGTTGGCTGATGAGCCAACAGGGAATTTAGATTCAGAAACCGCAGAACAGGTGTTTGATATTCTATTGAAGTTAAAGCAAGAGCTGCAAACGAGTTTTATTATTGTGACTCACGACACGGTACTGGCGAAGAAAATGGATAGCGTTTTACGAATGGATAGCGGAGTGCTGTCAGAGCAACATTCTGTCGTTTAATTCATAAGCTATCTATTAAATAACCATGACTAACACTAATAACTTAGAATACTTCTATAGTAAGCTCACAGAAGCTTTAAATAATAACAACCTAAAAACCTTGTTACTCAGCAAGCATCGTGGGGAAGATAAGAGCCTGCGTCGTATTAGTATTCGCCCAGTTACTTTACAGGGTAATCCCCAGTTATCTTTTGTATACGAGCACCAAACCAATCACATTACTAAAAATCATGACTACAGAGCCAGTGTGGAACTGATCCAGTCATTGCTTGGCAGTGACTTCAAAAGTGCACATCTAAGCTTACTTGACTCAGGTATACAGGTTGATATTAGTAAGAAAGGCAAGATCAATATCAGCCTGCATAATAGTAAAGCTGCGGCCGATACTAAATACAATCGTGACCACAATAGAGAAAAGTATCGCTTTGTTGATGTAAGCCGTCCTTTCTTGATTCAGCTGGGTGTAACGGATAAGCAACACAATGTTATTCCAGCAATGTCGCGCAAATGGAAGCAGATTAATAAGTTTGTCGAGGTATTCAGTCAAGCACTGAATGTTTCCCCCATCGATAAAGAGAAGCCGGTGAAAGTCGTTGATTTTGGCTCGGGGAAAGGCTATTTGACCTTTGCGGTACACGATTATCTCAGTCACAGCATGGGCAATAAAGCTCAGGTGACGGGTGTCGAGCTGCGCCAAAATCTGGCTGATCTATGTAATAAGGCGGCGTTGGACCATCAAGGCTTAGAGTTTGTCTGCGGGGACGTGAAAACTCATGCCCCCAAACAGACCGACGTAATGATCGCTCTACATGCCTGTGACGTAGCCACTGACTATGCCATTAACTACGGCATACAGGCAGAGGCGGGCATCATCATGTGTTCACCTTGCTGTCATAAGCAAATACGCCCACAAATGCAAAGTCCAGAACTGTTTCAGCCTATGCTGCAATATGGTGTCCACATGGGGCAACAGGCAGAGATGGTCACTGACTCTTTACGTGCGCTTTTTTTAGAGGCTAACGGGTATACGACTAAAGTCTTTGAATTTATTAGCTTAGAGCATACCAATAAAAACAAAATGATCTTAGCAGTCAAGAATGCCAAGCCCGATGAACAACACAAAACTGAAGTGCTGAAGCAAATTGCCGAAATCAAGACTTACTATGGCATTAAAGAGCACTGTTTGGAGAGTTTATTGAATGAGGCATAAAAAATGCGGATAGCCTCTGAGAGGCTATCCGCATTCATTGTACCGATTAAGTGCCAGCTCTAGTGCTTAACCGTATCCCCAGCAATTTTGTCCATCACAGCAAATAACACCCCTGAAAAAACAAAGGCCATGTGAATACAGACCTTCCAGTATAGGGTGCTTTCGTTTTCAGCGCTGAGCTCGGCTGGCATATTCATAAAGGCTTTGAGAAGGTCGATAGCAGAGATGGCAACAATTGCTCCAATTACTTTGAGCTTTAGTCCAGAGAAATCTACTTTACCCATCCAGCCAGGACGGTCTTCATGGTCAGCTATATCGATTTTTGAGACAAAAATTTCATAGCCACTGAATATGATCATTAGCAATAAACTGCCCACTAAAGACATATCTACTAGAGCAAGAATACCAATAATCACATCACTTTCAGAAGCGGTGACAATATGGCTGGCAATGTGCCAAAACTCTTGGACAAATTTAATAAATAGCAAAATAATGCTGAATATCAGCCCTAAATAAAAGGGCGCCAATAGCCAACGGCTTTTAAAAATCGTGGCCTCTAAGCCTTTTTCAATATTCTTTAACATGTTTTCCTATGCGTATTAATGAGTAAGCTGTGAGCCAAGCCCTACGGTATAAACCAGTAGTAATGGCCCTTGTAGAAGTAGTAACACTGATTGAAAAATCAAGTCTGTACTACCCTCTACATTAAAATTTTCATCTAAAAGTCGCCCAATATAACGGGCTGTATACTGACCGATAAAGTGGCTGGCAATAATCAGGCTGCTGAGCAACATTAATGTATTGAAGCTGGGTAAAAAAGTAATATCCAATTGATAATCGCGTTGATTCATCCAGCTAAACAGTAGTTGAGCAGCCGCTAGGCTTTGTACAGGCAGGATCAAAGAGTGCATTTTTCCCACTATAGGTAAGAGTGGGAGAAAGATACTGAGTAAAAACAATACATTAATTAAGGTGTTAATGCGGTGTGAATCTAAGAGTACTGGTATTGAGCTAGCTGAATCTATACCGAAGAGGATAGGGTGGGCCATAGTAACAAATAAAAGTATGGCTATAATTCTCGCTAGAGGTAGCCATATGTGCTGAGTGGTCCAGTTGTTGAGTTCAGTAACCCAACTTGACCCGCGAGCACTCTGATTAGCCTTATCTAGCAACCAAAACACAGCCACGATCAAGCTGGGTGCAATAAAGCTATGACATAGCATAGCGAATATAAAGTCACGGTGAAAAAGAACGTCGATACTACTCATGATTTTCAGTCAGTGTTTTGATCGTCCATAGGAGGGGTGTGTCGTATACGATTGATCATTCGCTGTTTACGTTGCTTAATCTTTGTCAATACATGGTAGCGCCAAAGCAATTGCATGGCCAAATACCCCAGTGTTCCTGAGACCATAGAAAGTACAGCGCAACCTAAGAAAAAGGGTCTCCAGCTAGCCCCTAGCTGAGTAAAAAACCAATCTAGAGATAGTTGTATGTCTAAGTCCATCAAGCTGATGGGCTGAATACCCAGTATTAGGGTGCCGACCCAATAAGCAAAATAGAACATGGGGGGAACGGTAATTGGGTTGGTAATCCAGGTTGTAAATGCGGCTACGGGTAGGTTTTTACGAAAGTAGATGGCCAGAGCAGCCGCTAAAAACATTTGTATCGGAAAGGGGCACCATGCAGCCGCAAAGCCAATACCAAAAGCCCCTGATACCGAACGACGATTGATATGCCAAATGTTTGGGTCATGTAACCAGTCCCCCAGTATTTTTAAGCGTTTATCTTGCTTAAAAGACTCTGGAGAAGGGAGTAGTTTTTGTAGTCTATGCTTTAGTGACATGGAGTGACCGCTGTAAGTCACAGAATTATAAAGGACAATACCGCATGCTCATAGCATCTACGGCATTTATTCTGGGTATATTGTCGGCATTTTACTGGCCGGAGCCTAGCTTGTTAGTCTCTCTATTTGCCTTTATAGCTAGCGTTTACTTATTCTCTAAACGATGTCTATCAAACTATTTTATTGTGTTGATGATACTTATTGGTTTTTTATGGGGGGGGAATTATTTAAACGATTATTACCATCATTTACTCCCCCTTGAGCTAGAGGGTAAAGACCTTTCAATTAAGGCCAGAATCGCTGAAATTCCGGTAAAGCGACACAAGGGTTGGCGCTTAATCGTTGATGTAAAAAACAGTCAACCCATTGCAAACATAAAATCACTACAGCTCAATTGGTACGATGACGCAGTAAGCCCCAAAGTAGGTGAGGTATGGCTATTTACCGTGCGCTTAAAAAGACCTCACGGCTATGCCAACCCAGGTGGCTTTGACCATGAAAAATGGATGTTGTCTCGCAACTTGCATGGGCGAGGCTATATTCGTCATGCGGATAGGCTATATAGCCCTTTGGGCTTAAATATTCGCCAAAGACTATGGGACTCCTTGCAGTCATATCCAGGTGATGCAGGCAGCCTGGTTGCTGCACTGGTGCTCGGAGAGAAACATGGCTTAAGCTATGCCCAACGCCAACTATTTATTGATAGCGGAACAGCTCATTTGTTTGCTATCTCTGGGCTACATATTGGCATGTTAGCTGGAGTTTTCTACTTTTTAGCTAAAACGCTAGTATTTATTCTCTTGCATGCCACTTTCCTACCTCGCTTTCTCAGCATAGCCATATACAGGCGCACACCTTTGAAAGTCTATTTAGCTTGCTCTTGGTTAGGTTGCACTGCCTATTCAATACTGGCGGGGCTATCTCTTTCTACACAGCGTGCCTTAATCATGTTGTCGGTCGCTTATCTAGCATGCGCACTGGGTAAACGCATGCTTTCAATACAGAGTTTTACTATCGCATTAGTACTTATTCTATTGGTTCAGCCTGCCGCTGTGTTAGGGGCAGGCTTGTTTCTGTCATTTCTGGCAGTGGCTTGGATAGCCTATATTTTACATGTACTCCCAGCCTATCTACCTAAGGCAAAGAAGGTGTTTTTAATTCAATTGCTATTACCTGTACTACTATGGCCTATTCTACAATATTACTTTGGCAGCTCAGCAACACTAGGGGCCGTAGCAAATATGGTGCTTATACCCCTAGTAAGTGTTGTCTTATTGCCTTTATGCTTGTTTGCAAGCTTATTAGAAATTCTCATGCCGACTTCTAATGTATGGATACTCAGTTTTATTGATGAAATATATCGAGGTATTTTAAGCTTCCTTGAAGCATTTAATGCCGCCACCTGGGCGAGCCCAATTAGCTGGCAACTGAGCATTGAACAAGTTGTATTACTACAACTATTGATGCTTATAGTCCTCTGGCCGAGAGGCACAGCTAAGTACTTAAAAATGATGATGGCTATACTTGTCATAATAGCTTTAATACCTGCCAAGCAGGTGTTAGAAAAAGGTGATTTTAAACTTGCAGTTATCGACGTTGGTCAGGGGTTATCGGTACTTTTACAAACTCAGAATCATTCATTGCTATTTGATACTGGGCCCGAATTTCCCTCTGGATTCAATACGGTTCAAGCCGCTGTACTGCCTTATCTAAAAAACCAGCATATTAATAAAATTGATAAATTAATACTTTCTCATGGCGACAAAGATCATCTTGGGGGACTGGCACATTTGATTGAGAGTGTCGATATTTACAGTGTAATCAGTGGCGAACCAGAACGCGTATTTACCAGTTTAAATGCGAAACAATGTCACCGAGGCAGCTCGTGGCAATGGGATGGTGTTAATTTTGATATGCTCTGGCCCATTTCTAAATTACCTGGGCATACAAAAATAAGGCCAACACACAACAATCGTTCCTGTGTGTTGCGCATTTCGTCGGCAAACCAGTCTGTTTTACTAACGGGGGATATAGAAAAAGCCGTAGAGGAGTGGCTTGTCGATAATAGTGCCAGCTTACAGTCGGATATATTACTGGCCCCTCATCATGGCAGTAATAGCTCATCTAGCACGAACTTTATACAAGCCGTTAATCCTGACTGGGTTATTTTCTCCGCAGGCTATCGAAGTCGCTTCGGACACCCCCATGCCAAGGTTCTGCAGAGGTATAGGGATGCAAGTGTAAATAAGGCTGCAACTTCAGATTGTGGAATGCTGGAATACTCCAAATCTCGATTGAGTTGCTTCAGAAGACATGCGCAACGGCGTTGGCAATTGAAAAAGCACATTAAATAAGTCTTTTTAAGCAGGACTTAAATACAGTATGATTCGCGCATATTCAAAAATTAACGGATCAAATACTGTGTTTGCAATCATACAAGCTGGGGGCATTTTAATGTTTCCTATACTAGCCTGCTCAATTTTAGCTTTAGGAATCGTTGTAGAACGCTTTTGGAGCCTCAAGCCTGAAAAAGTACTGCCAAAATCATTGGTCGCAGATATTTGGGATATGGTTAAAAGTAATAAGCTAGATGACAAGAAAATTCAAAGTATCTATGAGGGGTCTCCACTGGGGCGTGTTCTCGCTATTGGTTTGATAAACCGCAAGCACTCACGAGAAGTCATGAAAGAGAGTATTGAGGAGACCGGCCGCCATGTGGCTCACGAGCTCGAACGCTTCTTAAATGCTTTAGGTACTGTAGCAGCGATTACCCCCTTATTGGGCCTACTGGGAACAGTCATTGGTATGATCCAAGTATTTGCCGTCATCACCTCTGCAGGAGTCGGTGACCCAGAACTATTAGCTGGGGGTATATCCAAAGCCTTAATTACAACCGCAGCAGGAATTTCAGTAGCCATTCCAAGCTTGATTTTCCATCGTTACTTTCGTGCACGCGTTGACGCCTTGGTCGTTGGTATGGAACAAGAAGCGATTAAACTGGTAGAAGTTGTGCAAGGCGAGCGCGAGGCCTAGGCATGAACTTTAAGAATCGCCAAGCCGAAGAGTTAGATGTCAATGTTACCCCGTTAATTGACGTGGTGTTCCTGTTGTTAATTTTCTTTATGATTACGACTACTTTTCAAAAAGAAACTGAACTACAAATTAACTTACCTGAGGCCAGTGCTGAAGAGAGTCAAGATAAAGATCGACCCTTAGAAATTGTCGTGGATGCCCGCGGCCGCTTTTTTGTAGACGGCAAAGAACTACTTAATACCAGCCCCGACACGTTGCGAAAAGCGATTCAAAAAGTCACCGTAGGCAATAAAGATCGTCATGTTGTTATTCGCGGCGACGGTAAGGCAGACTATCAATCTGTCGTCACTATCATGGATGTGATCGGCAAGTTAGGCTTGGTGAAAATGTCTCTCTCAACCAGTGAAGTAGCAGGTAAATAGTGGCAGTCGATAATAAAGCCGTAGAGTATTCAACTAAAGCTGTCTACCTACGGCTTTTGGCTTATTCAAAAAATTATCGTTTGGCATTTTATTTTGCCATCGTTGGCATGGTCATCACTGCTGGAGCCAACGCCTTTTTTGTCAAACAAGTTGAGCCATTGGTTGAACAAGTCTTTACCCAACAAGACCCTAATGCCGTCTGGACGGTACCTATGTTAATCATACTAGCCGTTAGTTTAAGAGCGCTAGGTGGAATTATGGGTAGCTATGGTATGGATTATGTTGCTATGAGTGTTATCCGTGACATCCGTAAACAGCTGTTTTCAAAATACCTGAATGTCCCAAGCAGTATGCATGACAGGTCTTCCTCAGGCGAGGCATTATCAAAAGTCACTTACAACGTTGGCCTGCTTTCGCATACCTGCTCAAAATCAATTACTATTTTGATTCGTGATGGCTTAACGGGTGTCGGCCTTATTTTTATAATGTGCACGATCAGTGCCAAACTTGTTTTAGTGTTTTTAGTCATTTTTCCTGTCATGTTATTATTAGTTGGTTTAGGTAATAAGGCAGTACGTCGCTACAGCAAGCGAATTCAAGACTCTGTTGGCAATGTAGCTCAAGTAGTGAGCGAGATTATTACTGCACACCGCATTATTAAAGTCTTTGGTGGGCACAAAACAGAGCAGCAACGCTTTGGAAAAGTGAATGACTACACACGCAGCCAAGAATTAAAGCTTGCAGTTATAAATAGCCTAGTCTCACCCTTTGTACAAATTTTGGTGGGGATATCCTTAGGCTTAATTATCTATGTTGCCGCCACGGGCATGTTTATTGAAGCGCCCATGAAAGCTGGTGAGTTTATGGCTTTCTTTTTTGCCTTTGCTGGTTTATTTGCACCTTTGCGATCATTAACTAAAGTAAATTTACAAATCCAACGTGGAGTGGCTGCAGCTCAATCGGTTTTTGATATCATCGATTCAGAGTCTGAGCTTGATGAAGGGCAGGCGACTATTGAAAAGGCACGCGGTAATTTAGACTTCATCGGTGTCGGTTTTAGCTATCAGGGCGCAGAAACTGCTGCTATCAACAACTTAAACCTAAGCATAAAGGCAGGGCAAACCGTTGCCTTGGTTGGTGCCTCTGGCAGTGGCAAGACAACACTAGCGAGTTTATTACCGCGGTTTTACGATGTCGATAATGGCGCAATCAAACTCGACGATCACAACATCCAAGACTATAGCCTGAGCGATTTACGCCGACAAATTTCTTATGTGGGTCAAGATATACGCTTATTTGACGATAGCATTCGCAATAATATCGCCTACGGTGAAATGGAAGGTTTCAGTGACACTCAGATTCGACAAGCCGCTATAGCGGCACGTGCAATTGATTTTATTGAAGCTAAACCAGAAGGTTTTAACGCCCTGGTAGGTGAGGGTGGAGCGCAGCTCTCAGGTGGTCAACGACAGCGTATATCAATTGCTCGAGCACTACTAAAAGACTCACCCATATTGATCTTAGACGAAGCAACGTCCGCACTGGACACGGAGTCAGAGCGGCATATTCAAGCAGCTTTAGATGAATTGGTTAAAAATCGAACGACATTAATGATTGCCCATCGCCTCTCGACGATCGAAAAGGCTGACTTGATTGTGGTTATGGAGCAAGGGCGAATAATTGAGCAAGGTAGCCATACCGAACTGCTAACAAAGCAGGGCGCTTACTCCCAGTTACACAAAATGCAATTCAGCGAACACTGATGCCCAACAATCTCTGGAATGACATTTGGTATGAGTCCCACCCGCTCAGCCTAGCTCTGCGACCCATAAGTTACGTATTAAAAGCGGTCGTTTGGGGGCGTCAAAAAGCCTATGCAAAAGGCTTGTCAGCGCAGTACCAGGCCGCGGTACCTATTATAGTCGTGGGTAATATTAGCGTGGGCGGTACGGGGAAGACCCCTTTTATTATTTGGCTAGGCAAGCTATTACAAGCTAAACAAAAAGCCGATGGTGAGCCTATCCGCATAGGTATTGTGAGTCGCGGCTATAAGTCCGCCAGTGAACATGAGCCTAGCCTGTTAAATGCGGATAGCCTACCAGAGCAGGTAGGCGATGAGCCCTACATGATCTACCAACACTTGCACTGTCCTATGGCAGTGGGCGCAGACCGTGTGCAAGCCATAAAGTTGTTGCTGGCTCATTATGAGCTGGATTTAATTCTCTCTGATGACGGCATGCAGCACTATGCCATGGGAAGGCAGCTAGAAATTGCCATGATCGATGGAACACGGGGCCTTGGCAACGGGCACTTGCTCCCTTCAGGGCCCTTGCGCGAGCCACCTGAACGCCTGCGTAAGGTCAACTTTATCGTGGCGAATAGCCAAAACTACCAGCATTTTCCAGTAATGCGCCTAATAGCAGATCGCGTATTATCGGTGAGCAATAATGAGCCGGTCGCTACATTGACAGACTTTAGTGCTAATACGGTACACGCCATTGCGGGTATAGGTAATCCGCAACGTTTTTTTAATACACTGAGAGAGCGGGGCATTCAGTGTATTGAGCATGCAAAACCCGATCATCACCACTTTGAATTGGCTGATGTACAGTTTGATGATGACTTACCGGTCTTAATGACCGAAAAAGACGCCGTTAAGTGTCGAAAATTAGGCGCTGATAAGCTATTGTATGTCCCCGTAGAAGCGCAGCTGCCAAATGATTTTAGCACTGCCTTGTTAAACGAAATTCAAGACTTGCTAGCAAGTGAGAAAATCGATGGATAAAGCACTATTAGACATATTAGTCTGCCCTAAAACACAGGGTAAACTAAGTTATGACGAACAAAACCAAGAGTTAATCAGTGAAGTAGCTGGCCTGGCGTATCCCGTCAGAGACGGCATCCCAGTCATGTTGGAGGAAGAAGCTCGTGACCTCACCAATAACACCTAGTAACCGTGGAGCTATGGGCTCTGCTGTCGTTGACTTTAAAATTGTTATTCCTGCGCGCTATGCGTCCAATCGCTTTCCCGGCAAACCCCTTGAAATGATCTGTGGCAAGCCCATGATCCAGCATGTGTGGGAACGTGGCATGCAAGCAGGAGCTGATGAAGTGCTGATTGCAACAGATGACGATAAAATTCGCGTAGCCGCTGAAGCCTTTGGCGCAGAGGTCGTTATGACCTCCTCAGAACATGAGTCAGGGAGTGATCGAATTGCTGAAGTCATCTCTAAGAAAGACTGGGGCGATGAGACTATCATTGTAAATTTGCAGGGCGATGAGCCGTTGACGCCAGCATCCTTGCTAACACAGGTTGCCACAGATCTATCGCTGCACAAAGATGCGGACATGACGACCCTGTGCGCTAAAATAGATGATTATGAAGACTTAGATGATCCCAATATCGTAAAAGTTGTGCACGACAATAGGAATTTTGCACTTTACTTTAGTCGCGCCCCCATTCCTTTTATTCGTGATCGTGACCCAGAAGAGCCGCCTAAATATGCACTTCGTCATATTGGCATCTATGGTTATCGCGCTGAATTTCTAAAGCGCTACACTTCTATGTCGATGGGGCGTTTAGAAGAAATTGAATGCCTTGAGCAACTAAGAGCCTTGCGCCATGATGCTAAAATTTATGTAGCTCACGCTGTTGAGTCTCCAGGCCCAGGCGTAGATGTACCTGAAGACTTAGTACGCGTTGAAGCGATTATGTGTAAACTTTAGGTTACACATCAAATGTAAACAAGGGCGGCTAGGCTGTCCTTTTTTATATCTATAAATGTATTTAGCTAGTTACCTGCCTTACAGGTTATAATTGAGCTACTAATCCTCAAAACTATATTTTCTGTATGACCCAGTACTCAGTAAAAAAAACCAGTTCCGCCCGTCTACCCACACGTCATGGCGAATTTATTGCCACCGTCTATGTGGATGAAACAGGGTATGAGCATATGGCATTGAGTCAACGTAAAGAAAATACTGATCAAGCCATGTTAGTGAGGCTGCACTCTGAGTGCCTGACCGGCGACGTATTAGGCTCAAGGCGTTGTGACTGTGGCGAGCAACTGGATATGGCCCTTGGCCATATAGCCGCAGAGGGCAATGGTGTCTTACTTTACTTGCGCCAAGAAGGACGAGGCATTGGTCTAGCCAACAAAATTAAAGCCTATGAGCTGCAAGATGAAGGCATGGATACCGTGGAGGCTAATGAGCACCTAGGCTTTCCCGCTGATGCCAGAGACTATCAAGTTGCCGCCGACATGCTCAAACTGGAAGGCATACAGTCAGTACGCTTAATGACCAATAACCCGCGCAAAGTTGCCGCCTTAGAAAAGTTTGATATTCAAGTACTACAACGGCTAGAAATCATCGCCCCCCACGAACCAGAACGCGAGGGCTACCTGTCGACTAAAGTGAATAAACTAGGGCATATGTTTACTCCTAAGTAATTTGCTTTCACCACTAAATAAGTAATACTGCAGTCAACATAGGGGGTTATGTGAAGCTGCAAATATTTTCAGATCTACACTTAGAATTTGGCATGATTGATGTGCCGCACACCGATGCGGATGTGGTGATTGCGGCTGGCGATATCCACGTACAAGAAAAAGCGATAGAATGGCTTAAAAAGTTTAAGCAACCGGTTATTTATATCTGTGGCAATCATGAATATTGGCATGGGGAACGCTACAGCACGCAACAGCAACTCCGCCAAGACTGCTCGGGCAGTAATATTCATTTTTTAGAACGTGACAGCATCGAAATTGACGGCACTGTTTTTCATGGCTGCACCCTCTGGACTGACTACGCCCAAGGCAATCAATGGGTCATGGAGGAAGCGGAGTCGAAAATAAACGACTTTAAATACATCCAAGAAGACAATCGCGCCTTAACAGCCGATGACCTTTATCGTGAACACCAAGCGAGTTTAGACTGGTTACAGCGCCAGCTCGAACAGTATGAAGGCCAGCGCCAAGTGGTTGTCTCTCACCACGCCCCCAGTAAACACAGCTGGGCACGTAGCGCCAGTGATGCCCTTCAGTTCGCCTACTGCAATGACCTAGATAATGCGTTATTAAACTGTCCAGCAGCCTTATGGGTACACGGTCATATTCATAGCCAGTCAGACTATACACTAGGCAACACTCGTGTAGTGTGTAACCCTCGAGGCTACCACGGCCTAGCCGAACGCGAAGATTTTAACCCACGCTATTGTATAGAGCTTAAATAACTCCAGAAGCAATATTGAATCACTTGCCTGCAGGCTTTGAATCATGTAATCTCGCGGCCTTGTTGAAATAGCTTAGGCTAGATTAGCAAACCACGGTGAGATGTCTGAGTGGTTGAAGGAGCACGCCTGGAAAGCGTGTGTACGTTTACGCGTACCCAGGGTTCGAATCCCTGTCTCACCGCCATATTATTAAAAAAGGCCTGCATAAGCAGGCCTTTTTTATACACTATCTGTAAAGTATCAGTGCAACCTCATGGCTTAATATCAGCCTTAAACCCATTAACCAACTTCTGAAAGTGTTCTAGTCTATCGCTAGTCTCATTTTCATAGCGCAAGCGATTATAAGTGCGGGCAATCTCTAGTAATTGCCGCTCTTGCTGGGGCATCACTTTTATTAAACGCTTTATATAATCACTAGCAGTTTCGTGGCTATTTCTTGTATAGCCTTTAGTCGCCATGCGTTGACAGAATTTTTTAAATGTCTTCTGGGTTACAGTGAGTTTTATTTTATTAATCGGGCGTAACATCCAGAAACTAAACAGGGCTAAGGCAATACCGATAAGTCCGATCATGGCATAGGTGAATTGCATAAAGTCTTCGAGACCAAAACGCGCTAAAAACTTGCGTTGAAACTCTGGGTTGTAGCCTAGCACCCATTGGTTCCAACCATTATCGATAGCATCCCAAAGATTAACTAGACCTTTTAGTGGTGAGGCTTTACTGAAAAAGGGCAGGGCGCTGCGATCTTCTTCAGGTAAGGCGGCATCGAGATTTTGCTCTATACGAGACGGAGCAACCGCAGCGGTAGGGTCGATACGCACCCAACCACGGCCACTAAGCCAGACCTCTGCCCAGGCATGGGCATCTGATTGACGAATGGTTAGATTGTTATTAATAGGGTTTCGCTCACCCCCCATATAACCGACAACTACTCGTGCGGGGATATCCGCTGCACGCATTAAAATAACAAATGCATTAGAATAATATTCGCAAAAACCTTTGCGCGTATTAAATAAGAAGTCATCCGCCTTATGCTTACCTAAAGGTGGTGGACGTAAGGTGTAATAGAACGGTTCTTGATTAAAAAAATGTAGCGCTTTATCAACAATTTTCTCAGGATCCCCAATATCCTGTTTCCACTGCTTTCCCAGCGCAATAGTTTGAGGGTTGTAATCACGAGGTAGTTGTAAGCCTTTGCGCCATTCAAAAGGCTCTAACTGTGCATTTATTCGATACGTGTTGAATGAGCTAACCTGATATTGGATCACCTGGGTAACTGCGCGCTTAGCGCTGAGTTGAAAGTTCCTATCCAGCCTATACGCATTCTTAAAATCTCCGGGCATGTCTAGGGTAAACAGGGTTTTCTTTTTATGTGGTTCTAATGTCACTGTATAATCGATTGCCTCACCTTGTTTTTCAAAAGCTGAGGCATAAGAGTTGACACTTTTACCCTTGTTCCATGTAAACCCGTCGTAGTGCCACAGTACTAGGCCTCGCCAATAGAGTTGGTTTTGTTGGGGAATATCCCCTTCAAACTTAACTCGAAAAGCCACTGAAGCTGATTTTGCCAAATCAGAAAATTGACCTGGCGACATAGTGTCCGAAAAACCGGTTGTAGCGGAGCTATTTGGCTTCGGAATCCCCCACAGGGGCCCTGGTATCCGAGGAAAGAGTAAAAACAAAACAACCATTATAGGAACGGCTTGCAGCACGCTCCTAACAGCAAATTTGGCTCTAAATTTCCAAGGGCTTTTATATTGGGTTTGGCTCAGGGTAATCAAGCAGAATGTAATGATAGTCACTTGGCAAAACATCCAAGCAGCAGTGGCAATACTTTGAGTAAACAAGAAGTTAACGGCTGTGAGAAAATAAGTTAGAAATAGGCAGATCATCGCGTCACGATGGTTTTTAGCCTCCAATAATTTCAGCCCTAACATACCCACCAGTAAAGCCGAACCTGCTTCATGGCCATTGATAGTGCCATAATTAATAAACACCAAGCCAGTGACTACGATGGTAAATAGTAATAACATCAATCTATTAGCGGCAATACGACCACGCCACAACATAAGTACCTTTAAGCCGAGTGCACTAATAATTAAAGCACTAAGGGTAATCGGCATGCGTAGAAAGTGTGCTGTACTAGCTACGATAATCACCAACATCAGAAGAATGAGATGCTTAGAGTTCAGTACGGGGTTCTTAACCGCCTCTAGTGCTGGCTTGTTGTTAAATAGGCTCACTGTCGTATCTCAAATAGGGCAAGTAGCTCTAAACAGTGCTTTTTATGCCGTTCACCTAAGTCAATATCTACCCTGTAACCAGGTAGACACAAGCCATAGGGCAGGTGATCGCGTTCACAGTCCAACACCCATTGGCATAGTTGCGAGAGGCGCTCTTCGGGCTCAAGCTGCATGAGCAGTTCATAGTTAAGCCAGATATTATTATCTGTCGTTCCATGGAAGTCTTTAGATAGTAAGTCACCGCTATGGGCTAGCGCTTTCCATGCAATGCGGTTGGGTGAATCTGTTTCTTGATAGCGGCGAATGCCAGCGAAATCATCATCGCCCTTACGAGTACTGCTTAGTTCACCTTGTTGTTGCCCTTCAGATTCTAGTTCGGCTAAAAAATTCTGTGGTTGCGGGTAAACTAATACGATTTGATCCAGTTTCAACCAAGCCCAGCTATAGAAAATCCCAAAGGGAAATGTAGTCCATATCCTTGTACGAGGTAGCACATAGCGGCCTCGACTTAAGGCCTGTGTTTTAAAATAGAGTGGCGAACGAGGTTGTTCGACATTAGCCGGTTGCTGCAGCCTATCCGCATCACCTAAGAATAAACCGTAGCGCGGGCGTTCATTTAATGCAGATAAAAGAAAGGGAATATTCGCACACTGACCTGCAAATATCGGCGTTATATTCCCCGCATTAATTTTTAGTTTCACTATATTGCCATAGGTATAATGCATACCCAGCAAAGCAATACTGGCCAGTAAAAACGTCAACATAAAGGACATGCTATTGCTGTAGTTCATCGACCCCAGCAGCAAGCCTAGCAGCATTATCCCCAGCATAAAACCATAACGTGTTGGGATGACATAAACAGACCGTCCCGTTAGCGTAATACTATTTCCGTGGCGCTCTATTCGACTGTTAAACCAGCTTTGCAGTTTGTTGCGCATCGCCTGAAAAGAAGTGGATTTATTATTCATTTATGGGATAGGAACTGGATGAATTAACTGCTCTCGCAATATAGCTTCTGATAGCGCCTCGTGGCGGCTGCTTAATAAACGGTGATTAGCCACAGGTAATATAACGGCCTGTACATCTTCTGGTGTTACGTAGTCACGTCCCATTAGCAAGGCATTAGCTTGTGCTGCCCGCTTTACTCCCAGGCCTGCTCGAGGCGATAAGCCCTGTTCAAAGAAACCACTGTCACGGGAGTGTTGTAATATGTCTTGCAAGTAGTTAACTAGAGCTTCTGAAACCTGTACTTCACGGGTGCGTTTTTGTAATGCAAGCAAGTCACTGCCATTCAAAGCAGGTTCGATATTTTTCAACATATCTCGGCGGCTTTCACCCAGTAGTAACGAGCGTTCGGCATCAGCACTTAATTGCCCCATACTAACGCGCATAAGAAAGCGATCTAGCTGTGACTCAGGAAGGGGAAAAGTACCAATTTGAGTAGACGGGTTTTGTGTAGCCAACACAAAAAACGGTTGCGGTAGGTTATGGGTATTACCGTCTACAGTGACTTGTTGCTCTTCCATCGCCTCCAGCAGTGCACTTTGCGTTTTGGGAGTGGCCCGATTGACTTCATCTGCCAGTATTAGCTGATTAAACAAAGGCCCTGCATGGAAGCGAAAGTCACCTTTATCTTGCTGGAATATGGAAACACCAATAATATCTGCGGGTAGCATATCACTGGTAAACTGAACGCGTTGATAATTCATCCCTAAAACACTCGCCAATGCATGGGCGAGTGTCGTTTTCCCTGTACCCGGCAAGTCTTCTATGAGTAAGTGTCCCTCTGCCAACAAACAAGTTAAGGCTTGTCGGATCACTTCTGGCTTGCCTAAAATAATACTATTAAGTGACTTAATGGCTGTTTGGAGTTGGTTTTTCATTATGGTTTCTTATATGTAGTAAAGACCGTACACAAATGTAACGTAAATTGCGCGAAAAGACAGTGAATTTATCAGTGTTAGCCTCTTGTAATTTATGGCTATTGATCAGCATAATAAGCGCAGTATCAATTGTAAATCTGCTGAGGCCGCCATGGGTTTAAAATCACCTAAATTACGACTACTGAATTGCTTAATAGTTTCACTGCTGACTTACTCTGGTATTTCTCCTGCTGCGGATGTTGAGTTATTACAAAGCTATAACTCTACCAATGCTAAAGCGGCTATCAAATATATCTCTGATCTTGAATTTCTTAATGATGGTAGTTTAGTCGCAGCAGACTCAAGCTTGGGAGCTGTAACGACATTTTCTGAAGGTATCGCGAACAAAGTAGTGATTGCAGGTAAAGCTAAAGCATTTTCGTCAAGAAAAGTCAGCGGCATCGATGCTTTACCTGATGGTGCTTTAGCCGTTACTAACAGTGGAGATGACACAATCATTATCCTTGACTCGGCAGGCGAGGTTAGTAATAAATTTGGTGCCAGTGGTGCAGGTGCAGGGCTACTCAAATCTGCGAGCAGTTTAGCTTATTCGCATAATGAACGTATTTATCTGGCTGATGAGGCAGGTCATATATCAGTATTTAGCCTTGATGGTGTATTTCTGTACCGTATTGGTAGAGACAATACCAACCCCGCAAGAAACCTAAAAATACCTAAGCAGGTAAAACTCGACAAGCAGGAGCGTGTTTACGTCTTAGATAGCGCAGAAATGGGCTCTATACATATTTTCACCCAGGCAGGGAAGCGCCTGAAAACAATTAAAGCGGCACAGTTGCACGCGACTACTGGGGCAAAAAAGATAAAACTGAGCGCTATTGCTGTAAGCGCTCAAGGGCAGCTCTTTATTGCGGATAAAATCTCTGGAAAAATCTTACAATACGACTGGCACAGCAACAAAGTAAAGCGCGTATTTGGCAGCTCAGGCAAAGGGCCTGGGCAATATATTAATACCACAGCACTGGCGGTATCTGATAATTTTAAAATTGCCGTCGCAGATAGTGGCAACAAAAAAATAGACGTATACCAACTCCCCTCAGAAAGCCTAGGAAAAGAAGATCCCGCACCCTATGCAAGCATTCGATTTACAGGCTTAGCTAAACTGCAATGCAGTAATGCCTATGAATTAAATAATGGCCAACTGCTGTGTTTAGACAACAAGAAAAATGCGGTGAATATTCTTGATAACAATGGAAAAGTTATTAAAACCCTAGATAGTAAGCTTAAGAACCCTATACAAGCCTCCTTTGACGACCAAAAAATTGCGGTACTGGGCAGTAAAGGGGTATTTGTTTTTAATCACGCAGGAACCCGTATTGCTCAATTTGGCGCACGAGGAAAAAAAGAGGGGGAGTTAAAAGGCGCTAAAGATCTATTTTTAACTGGCAAGCGTATCTATGTGGCGGAATCTGGCCTACCAAGAGTACAGTTTTTTACACAAAAAGGCGTTTTTCTAGGCAAGCTACCTAGACCCGGCGACAGCCCCAATTTGCTAATAAAGCCTACTGCTGTAGCGGTTAATAGCGTAGGCGAAATTTTTGTTGCTGATAATGAAAAGAAAAAAATCGTAGTGTTTTCGGCTAATAATCAGTTTATGTATGATATTGGTGCACCCTTGAAATCCCCTGATGCATTCACACACTTTATTGATTTAGCAGTCGATGTTGACGATAACCTTTACGTGCTAGCCGGCACCAATGCCAATAAGCAAAGTGTACATATCTATAAAGGAAAACAACGTATATTCCGCTTTGCTAACTATTCAAAAAAAGAAAGCTCCGCATTACAAAACGCAACATCTTTAACCTTAACGCCTAAACAAAAAACCAGCATCGCTATTTTTGATGCCAAAAAAGGCGGCATGCTTAACTATCACTATATTAAGGTGCCTGCAAAGGTTTCAGGTCTAAAGGTAACCGGTGATGTCAACGCCGCTCATTTAGACTGGTCTAAGGTTGCAGGGCAGCATATCAAGGGCTACCGTGTTTTTGGGGCCTTAAACGTTGCCAGTGATACATATGAACTTATCGACACCGTGCAATCAACACAGCTCAATATTTCACAAAAGCCTAACAAAACCTATGCAAAATACCGTGTTTCAGCTATCAGTGGTTTTGACAAACAAGGTATTGCATCTGCTAGTGTTGAAGATATCTTCTTAGAAGCTTATCAGGGTTATAAAAATGCTGAGTACGATATAGCCGAGAAAATACTCAGTATAGCCATTGGGCAAAACCCGCAACATGCTGCAGCCATAAAGTATCTAGGTTTAAGCTATAAAAAGATGGGACAAAGTGAAGCGGCTTTAAGCCAATTTAAGTCTCTCGCTAATGTTGACGGCTTTAGAGAAGAAGGGCTTAAATTGCAGGTCGAGACTTTACACGAAGACCAGCAATTCATTGAAGCTCTCGCCTTAGTTCAACAACTGATTAAACAAGCCCCTAACGACGCAGAAACACAGCTATATTGTGGCCAGCTAAGCCTTGAAATGAATGATGCAATTGGCGCAGTAGACTGCTTAGAGGCGGCAATTAAGTTACAGCCTGAGCATATCCACAGCCAGCTGCTATTAGGCAGGGCATATTTAAAAGTCGGAGCTAAAGAACAAGGTTTTGCACAACTAGAAAAAGCTTTAGCAGGTAGTATTGATGTAGAAGGCTTGACTGATAAGCAACGTACAGATGCGGCTTTACTATGGTCTGAAGCGGGTGATATCTATGTGCAGTTTCAAGAATACGAATTAGCAACGACTAAGTATCAACACGCTATAAGCCTGCAAGGTGAAAATACTCAAGCCCAATTGGGCTTGGCGAATGTTTATCTATTAGAAGAGAAATACGAAGAAGTCCGAAATATTGCTATAGCTCTGGCAGGCAATGTGGATACGCTATCTGAGGGGAATTACTTACTCGGTGTTGTTGCTCTGGCAAATAAAGATGAGGGAACTGCACTATTATCACTGGGAAAGTCCAGCCGTGCGGATGCTAACAATGTTCCTGCATGGATTGCGCTAGCGGCTTTATACTCTCAGCGAGAAGAGAAGGAGAGGGCTTTACAAACACTACAAACTGCCGCTACCAACAATCCTCAAAGTCATGACGCTCAACTTGCCTATGGCCGTGCGGCCTTTATTAATAATAACAATGATGATGCCGTCAGCGCGTTAACAACTGCATTACAAATTAAGCCTAATGACTTTTCGACACACCTTGCGATGGCCGAAGCGCAAGCTCATTCTGGTGCTCTTAAACAAGCTGAAAAGCACGCCCAGCAGGCTATCCGCATACAACCTAAAAATATTAAGCCCTTATTAACCAAATCGAAAATTCAAGAACAACAAGGAAAGACTGGCGATGCACTGGAAAGTATTCGCAAAGCTATTGCTATCGATAAAACTGATGCAACTTTACACGTTCGTTTGGCGACACTGTATTTACACAACAGTTTATATGATCAGTCACTGGCTGCAATTGAGCAGGCCTTAATATTAAACCCTAAGTTAGCTACGGCCTTTGTTACCCAGGGCGACCTCTATATACAGCGTAGGCTGTATGAAGCCGCTATAGAAAGCTATGAAAAAGCCGCAGAGATTACCCCCTCCGTAGAAAATAAAAACTTAGTTAATGCCGCCTACGCAGAAAAAAAGAAATCTGAAGAATTTCGCTTTAATCAACCTCAGCTTGTATTTGAAAATTTTAATATACACCCCATTTTTTCAGCTGCTTACAAACAGTATTCTAATAAACCCGTTGGCAGCATTGTGGTGCGCAACGCTGCTGCAACGAGCTATGGCAACCTGAGCTTAAGCTTTAATGTAAAGGGCTATATGGACTTCCCCACGACAACGCCGATTAATATGATTTCAGGAGGGCAAAGTATAGAACTGCCTTTAAATGCAGCATTTAACAACCAAGTCTTAGATATTGATGAAGACACTGGTGTGCAAGTTGAGATCAAACTCAATTTTGTGCGTAACGGTCAGAAGGACAGCATCAGTATTACTCGCCCCATGACGATACACGGCAAAAATGCTATCACTTGGTCTCAACCTCATATGGCTGGCTCATTCGTCACTCCCAAAGACGACTTGTTACGAGGCTTTGTGCGTCAGGCTATTAACGAATACAAGCCTGAACATGGTCCACTCAGCGAAAGCTTAGTGTCTGCAATGACACTATTTAACAGTTTTAATGCCTTGGGTATTCGCTATGTAGTGGACCCCAGCAATCCCTTTGCCGAGCTAGGTGAAGATACCGTGGATTATGTTCAATTTGCCCGTGAAACCTTAAAGCTCAAAAGCGGTGACTGTGACGATCTTTCTGTGTTGTTGAGTACTAGCTTAGAAAACTTAGGCATCGCGACTGCATTATTAGATGTGCCAGGACATTTGTTAATGATGTTTAATACAGGCATCCCTGAAAGAGATCGTACAGTCATTAGTCAACAGGAAAGTCTCGTAGTCATTCGAGATGGCTTTGTCTGGGTACCTATCGAAGCAACGATGATTAATACGAGTTTTGCAGAGGCATGGGCCGAAGGTGCACGCAAATATCATAAATATTTAGGCGAGAATAAGCTCAACGCTATTGCTTTAAAAGACGCTTGGAAAGACTTCCAGCCAGTCACTTTAAAGCACAGTGGCAATGATCTTGCATTGCCACCTAAGCTGGCGGTACAACGTTTAGTGAATATAGAAATTGATCGTTTAATAGAGCAGGGCATAGATCGTATCATCCAACCCTATGTACTGCTGTTAGAAAGCGACCCTGAAAACCAAGTGGCCAAAACCCAAATGGCTATTGTTTTCGCAAAATATGGCTTAGTACAACGCGCACTGGACACACTCTCTGAACTGCTAATATTAAATCCACGTAGCGCAGAAGCCTATAATACTAAGGGCAACATCTATCTGAATTCTGGAGACTTTGCCCAAGCTGTCGATGCCTATCAAAAAGCAGAGGATTTAGACCCAGAGGATGGCGGTATTAAAATAAACATGTCGATTGCCTACTATCGTGGTGGCGAATTGAGCTCTGCTCGAAATAAGTATCAACAAGCTTTGCAACAACACCCTGACTTAAGCCAGCGCTATGCAAGCTTAGGCAGCTTGTTGGTCAACTAAAAATGAGATTGAATTCAAGGTTTTTCTTCATAAATACCGTTAAACTGATAAAAACAATGCAGAACAAACAAAGGGCCGTTTCATGCATATTAAAGTAATAGTAGCGTCAGTGGCTTTAGCTATCAGCGTACCGCAATTCAGCTTTGCTGAAGACAATGCAATCATACAAGAAGATAAGTCCAGTAATGTATTGAAAGGCATTTTCTACCAGGTCTGGGGGAAGTTGCGTGCATTGAATCCAAGTACAGCTAAAAATACTAAGTACCGTGCTGTGACTACTGCAGGTATTCGTGGCAATGAAACGACAGAGAGCATCCTAGAGCCTTATTGGAAGGGGGACCAATCTGAAGACCCTGTTTTTGTTGAGTCTTTAAAATTATTTAACAAAGCACAAAAATCTATTGAGCAAGGCAACTTACAAGCAGCTGGGAAAAATTTAGACAGCTTTATACAACAGTACAAAGGTACTCAACTGTACCCCAACGCACTGTTTACAAAGGCTTTAGTGAGCGGCGGGCAAGGTGAAAAAGCACAGAGTATTGAATTAATGCGAAGCTTTATTAAGGCACATCCCAAGCACCCTTTAATTGAAGATGCTCAGAAAGTCATTGACGCGCAACTTGGCTAAGCTCAATAAACAAGCATAAAAAAAGGCTCATCTGAGCCTTTTTTTATGCTTGTTGACTTAGTAATCATCCCGAGGCGGGCTGTAATCACTTACAAAAGATACTGGCGGCTTGCGACCCACCAAAGATTCGACAAGAATAAGCTCTTCCACCGAGTGATTCTTAATCGGTGCGTCTTCAATAAGTTTTCCCTTGCTACCATCAGCTAAAATATAACGAGGATTTTCGTGCTGCTTAGAAACAATGCGTTCTGCACTATAGTCATCATTATCCGCATATAGATCGACCGTCCCGTAACATGTACATAGATAACTAGCATCCTCGTAGGACTCGGTATAAACCCCTGTTCCGCGTATACCAATGGTTGCCGTGGATGTACGTAATGTATGTTGTTGATGCTTAGGGCGAGCACCAAATACCGATAGTAACTTGCCGGTGACTAAACGCAGCCCTTCCTCAAAAAATTCAGCGCCTTTGAATTGCACAGTACTATTTTCTCGTAGTACATGTGCATCTGAGCCAATGACGAAAACAACATGACTGCCGCTTTTAGTTTCTACCTTAGAAGAGGCTTTAATTAAGGTTTCTTCATTCGCTTTTACACCATCCACTAAAACTGTTCCTCGTATATCATATATAGACTTACCAGGGATGAGCTTTTCGGGGATTTTTCCCATAGATTGAGCAGGAGCAGGGACTAATAAACCACTGGATGCCGAAATAGCCAATGTCCCTGCACTAATGGATTTGAGTAAAAACTCACGCCTTGATTCTTCTAGCTCTACTTTATTCATGTTTTACATCTCTATGTAAGTGTCGTCTTTAATAATCAATGATAGATTGATTGTAATCATTGATACTGGAAAAGGGAGGCCTTCGTCCTACGATGCTGCGATCTGCGTATGACTCAGCATATACACCCGTGCCATGTATACCAATAGTGGCTGTTGTTGTATGCATTTTCAGTCGGTCTCGCGCAGTATCACGGTGCCCAAAGACTGACATAAGCTTACCAGTGAGCAAGCGCAAGCCTTGTTCTAAAAATTCACTCCCCGTAAAACTAACCTTACTGTTTTCACGCAGAATATGAGCGCCTGCACCCACAACAAAAACCACAAAACTATTACTACCCGTTTCAACTGTTGAATTCGCTGAAATGACAGAGCGGGCATTTGCAAGCTGGCCATTGACTAAAACGCGGCCTTTAAGCTCATAGATAGATTTTGGCGGGTTAAGTTTTCTGGGTATCTTACCCATAGCGTAGACACTGTCAGTCCACGCCGTTGGTGTTCCAAGGGATATAAGACCCGCAGCTGCCGACTGCTTTAAAAACTGGCGCCGTGCTAATAAAGTATTTTCATCCACTTTTATCGTCTTTTGTATTAATTGGCTATATTATAGATCATGATTGCAGTCAAATTCGTGAAAACAGTCACAAATCTCACTTTTATTGAGCTAGACTAACATAATATGAAGACAGCCATTCAAGTAGTACTTATGCCTAAAATACTCTTTTCAGCTTTTCTACTTATTGCCATAGTGAATCAAACCGTCTGGGCAAGTGCTTCCGGGCAGTTTGAACACTCTAACAACCCATCAGCAGCTTTTGGCAGTGGGTCGAGCTGTGCAGCCTGTCATTTTACAACGACTCATACGGGCTACTCTGCGGCTATCATGAAAAATGGAAGCAGCAGCTTCCCTAGACTCAACAATAGCAGTTCTTATACAGATTTAAGCTTTCGCCTAACACGGGGCTCTGTAGGCGTACAGGCTTCTGGCGCGGGTTTTGGTTTGTCAGTAACCTCGGGAACACTTATCGCCCAAGGTGGACAGAACACCAAAGTAAAAACCACTGCTGATAACGGCGGTACCAGTGATGCATCAATTGGCAAAGAAATAGTCCATTCAAGCAAGAAGACCAATAGTTCAAATAGCTATATTTGGAACTATACATGGACCACGCCAAGCACGGTTGGTAATTATACCTTCTATGCCTGTGGTAACCCGGTGAACGACCTAGGTACCGAAGCTGATGACGGCACTGTTAGATGTACTTCGAATACGGTAACGGTAAATACTGCACCCACGGCCGCTAATGACCCATCTATCACACACACTGAAGATGGAGGTACGAAAATCATCTCACCCTTAAGTAATGACACTGCCGGGGGGGATGGCGACACTAAAACCCTGGTGGGCTATTGTTTGCAAGGCACCGCCAATACTAGCTGTACTAATACTTCATCGGGTTTTAGCTTAGGCGTACCAGGTACTCTGAGTAAATCTGGTGATAACATCATTTATACTCCCGCTAACAATTACAATGGTAGTTTTACTTTTGAATACCGCATGCAAGACTCAGCGGGCTCAACCTCAAACGCTGAGATTACGGTAACAGTGTCTGCAGTTAGCGACTCTAGCCCCAACCCAGCAGCTGACAATATTGCAGTAGTAGAAGGGGCAACAATTACGACACTCGTAGGTGGAGCAAGCTCTGTCTTAAGCAATGATGGCGGCTTAACGGATACCCCGGTCACAGTCAGTGTTGTATCGCCGCCTATCCATGCAGCTAGCTTTACGCTTAATAGCGATGGCACATTCAGTTATACGCACAATGGTAGCGAAAATTTTACGGACAATTTCACCTACAAAGTTACTGATTTAGACGGTCAAAATAGTAACGCAACAGTATCTATCGCTGTCTCCAAGGTGAGCGACAGTACGCCGATTGCTAATACAGATTCGATCGCTCTCGCTGAGGGCGGCACTGCCATCACATTAGTCGGTGGCAGTAATAATGTAACTGATAATGATACGGGGTTACTTGACACTCCGGTTCTAGTGTCGGTACTTTCGCCCCCCAGCCAAGCCTCAACTTTTAACTTAAATAGCAACGGTAGCTTTAGTTATCAGCACAATGGCAGCGACACACTCAGCGACAGCTTCACTTACCGTCTTACTGATAATGATGGACAAACATCAAATGCCACTGTCAATATTAGTGCGACCAATGTTAATGACCAACCCACCGCCATAAATGACACTCTTGGGTCTGTAGTCGAAGACTCTGGGGCCAATGCATTTGATGTATTATCCAATGATGTTGATAGTGACGCAGGGGATAGCCAGGAAATTATAGCCTTCTGTGCCACGGCAAGCTCCGATGCAGCCTGTACAAACACAAACTACACAATAAGCGGCCAAGGCAGTGTTACGCTCAGTTCAACAACGCTTAATAACCAAGCGGTATTTACCCCTGCGAACCATTATAACGGTCCCTTTGCCTTTAAATATAAGATACGTGATGCGGCAGGCCTGACGTCAACCGCAACGGCCTCATTGAGTGTAACAGCACAAAATGACCCGCCGCTTGCTGTTGCGGACACCCCCGCGGCAGTGAACGAAGACACTAGTAATAACAGCTTTAACGTACTGAGTAATGATACCGACGTCGACCTGAGTCGAGAGGGCGATACTCAGCAAATTATTGCGCTTTGCGCACCATCCACGGCCAATGCGGCCAGCTGCACTACAGATACTTATAGTGATGCTAACGGGGCACTAAGTCTCAGTGCAAACACGATTAACAACCGTGTATTATTCACCCCCACTAGTAACTATAACGGCCCCTTTAGCTTTAAATATAAAATGCAGGATAGCAATGGCGCCGTGTCTATGGCTTTAGTGTCTACGACTGTGTTAGCCGTTAGTGATTCAACACCTGTCGCTAATATAGAATCCATTAGCCTAAATGAGGGGGCAACGGCGACAAGCTTAGTAGGTGGAGCCAGCAGTGTATTGAGTAATGATACGGGTTTAACAGACACACCGATCACGGTTACCCAGCTAAGTAGCCCGGTCCATGCAAGCGCCTTCTCCTTTAATACTAACGACGGTACTTTCAGTTATCAACATAATGGCAGCGAGAATTTCAGCGACAGTTTTAGTTACCAAATTAAAGATTTAGACGGGGAGCTTGATACGGCTTTTGTCAGTATATCCATCATAGCTACCAGTGACTCAACGCCATCCGCTTTAGCAGATAGCATCAGCCTGGCCGAGGGAGGCACTACTGCAGTTCTAACTAACAGTAATACTAGTGTGATTGATAATGACGCAGGCTTATTGGATACACCGATTGTTGTTACTCCTTTAAACAACCCCAATTTTGCCAGCAATTTCACCTTAAACCCCAATGGCACTTTTAGCTATCAACACGACGGTAGTGAAAATTTCAATGATAGTTTTAGCTACACTATTACTGATAATGATGGGCAAACAGCCCATGGACTCGTTAGCATTGTTATCAGTAAAGTTAGTGATAGTGCACCAGCTGCATTGAACGACTCGATTACTATTACTGAAGGCGGCACGGCGACTGCACTGGTCGGCGGTGCGAACAATGTGACAAGCAATGATACGGGATTATTAGATACTCCCATTGTGATTAGCCTTAAAACAGCACCCAACCAAGCTGCGGCGTTTACACTGAATAACAATGGCACCTTCAGCTATACGCACAACGAAAGTGAAATACATAGTGACAGCTTTGTTTATACACTTACCGATAATGATGGGCAAAGCGTGGATGGAATCGTCAATATTAGTATCAGCAATGTAAATGATATGCCCCTTGCCTTAGCAGATAATAGCTTTAGTGATGTATTAGAAGACTCGAGTAATAATTTATTAGATGTACTGGCAAATGACACTGATCCTGATGCAGGAGATACCAAAAGGATCATTGCCCTGTGCGCCAAAGGTACAACTGATATTGCCTGTACGTCTAACACTTATACTGCTGCCATGGGAACAGTGACACTAAACTCTGCTGATATTAATAATCAAGTGCTATTCAACCCCGCTTTAAATGAAAACGGATTATTTGAATTCAAGTACATCATGCAAGATACCGCTGGCAGCCAGTCCTCGGCGGAGGTGTCGGTAACAATTAGAGCGGTTAATGATGCACCACAAATCACATCAATCTCGCCCAATAGCGTTGTTGAACTTGTACAGTATCAATATCAAGTTATCGTCAATGACCCTGACGACACAGGTACGGGACTGGCGTACTCATTAATTGGGGCACCTATTGATATGCAGGTCACACTCAATGGCGGCTTAATAACATGGACGCCAGGGGAGGACTCTGCAAACACCTATAACTTTAGCGTACAAGTTGAAGACGGGAGGGAAGATAGCGCTACTCCAGCACTAGAAGCTATTACATTAATCGTGACTACCGCAGACAGGGATCTAGACACCATAGCAGACTACGAAGACAACTGCCCTGATACAGCCAATACCGATCAAGCTAATAACGATCTAGATACTGAAGGAGACCTTTGTGACCTAGATGATGACAACGATACAATACTAGATAGCTTTGAATTAGCCAACGGCTTAGACCCCTTTGATGCAAATGATGCTGGCTTAGACAACGATGGTGATGGATTGACTAATGCCGAAGAAGCGGCACAAGGCTCAAACCCCAATGCGGATACGGTGCCACCGGTCATTTCTGCTGATACTATTAATATAGACGCAAGTGCTGTGTTAACTACTGTCGACTTAGCCGCAAGTGCACTAGACGCTCTTGATGGTGTTATAAATATTAATACTAACAGTGATACAGGCCCGTTCCTATCAGGTTCGCATACGGTCAGTTGGTTTGCACAAGACCAAGCCGGCAATATAGCCAATCTAGATCAAATCGTTAATATTGCTCCCATAGTCTCCGTGGCCGCCAGCCAAGTCAGCGGGGAAGGGCGCACACTCAACCTCAGTGTAGAACTGAGTGGCCCAGCAGCGATTTATCCTGTATCTATTAATTATCTAGTTTCAGGTAGTGCCAGTGCCCCTCTGGATCACGACTTACTTATGGGCCAGATTGATATTAACGCTGGGCTATCAGCCACACTACCCATCAATATTGCCAGTGACTCACTAATAGAGGGAACAGAAGAAATCATTGTCACTTTAGATACAGCAACCAATGCTGTTGTTGGGGTACAAAAGCAACAAATAATCACTATCGTCGAACAACAAGTGCCACCGCTAGTCTCGTTGAGTGTCAACCAGGGGGGGAGCAATTCAATTTATATTTATAAAGACCAAGGCATGGTCACGCTGACCGCGAACACCAGTGATGCAAATGGAGATACTCTAAGTTATGACTGGAGTGCGGTAGACGACATTAGCTTCAACCCTATGCCCACCGTTAATAGCAGCAGTGTTGTATTCGACCCCAGTAGCTTAGCGAGTCGGCTTTACAGCATTCCGGTGAGCGTTAGCGATGGCAACAACAACGTAACCCATACCCTAAATCTATTATTGCAAGATACACTAACGCCATTAACAACAGCTGACAGCGATGGAGATGGAGTCGATGATGTTACTGAAGGAGCCAGCGATAGTGACTCAAACGGTCTGCCCGACTTTTTAGACCCTATTATTCAAAACCATGTATTAAGTATTTTTGTCAGTCCCTTAGAAAACAATTATATCAACACAATGCAAACAGAGGCCGGACTTAGTTTGAGGTTAGGCAGTCGTGCCATTGCAGCTCAAACTTCTGGAGCACAAGTCAGTATTGAAGATATTCAAAAGAGTATTGAAGACCCTCAGACCAGCGATAGCGTTGCTACGGACTCAGCTTATACACCAATAAGTAGTTTATTTGACTTTGAAATACACGGGCTTAATTCAATCAAAAACACTGCAAAAATTGTTATCCCGCTATCCATAAATTTGCCAGCCAATGCGGTATATAGAAAGTTTGATTTAGCCTCGGGCTGGAATAATTTTGTTGAAGACAGTGAAAACAGTATCAAGTCTGCCAACAGTATTGAGGGAGTTTGCCCAGACATTATGAATGAGGATTACGTTAACGGCTTACAAGCATTTGCTAATTGTCTTGAGCTAACTATTAAAGATGGTGGTCCAAATGATGCAGATGGCCTTGCAAACGGTGTCATTGTTGACCCTGGAGGTATATCAATACCCAATAGCAACACACCTGATTCCCTGATAGAAGCTAATATTGCACAAACCGCTGAGATTAACGATAGTGTCAAAGCGGGTGGCTCTAGCTCCTTTAACATAATATTCCTCGGCCTATTTTTGATAATCGGTTTACTCCCTTTTGTGAAACAAAAATGACCTCGAACATGAGCTTGAAAATAACTACTGCACACATCTGTTTTATTTTAACTATAAGTCTTTGCAATACCGCTTGGGCAGTTCAAGATAAATCTCCTTGGAGTACTAATGCACGAATCAGTTTGACTAGTGATGACAATCTTAGCCAAGCAGAACAAAACAGTGATATAGCGGAAGATCAGTCTGCAGAGTTAAGTGCCAGTTTAGCTTTTAGCCGCTTGCTGACACTAAAACAAGGATACACTATAGCTGGCTTTACAAAATTTAAAGGGCACAGAGAATTTACTACTCTGGACAGCGGTAGCTTAGGTGTGACGGCTATTTATCGCATACAACCCAAGCTTGGTTTTACTCAACCTTTATATCAAGTCAGTGCTACCCTTAAGGCGGAAGAGTTTGAGTTTGACCAGCGCGACAGCACAACCATTGAGCTAAGGGCACAGATTAAAAAACGTATAACTGACAAATTAACCTTAGGTATAGGTGCCGAACACCAATCAACAGATTCTGACGGAACTGTTTTTGATTTGGACCGCACAAAGCTTTTCACTAATGCCGATCTTAGTTTAAATAGCTCATCCCTTATTTACTTTAACTATAGCTATATCGATGGTGACAGCGTGTCTACTGGCTTTGCTAATAACCAACCTTTTAAAGTCATCAATGCACAAGACGCTTCCGAACCAGACCGTGCCTTTAGTGAACTACTACCGGGGACATGGATAGCCTATCGCTTATCAGCAAAAACGAATACCTATAAACTCGGATATAACAAGCGTATAAGCCCGTCCATGTCGGTAGATTTATCTGTATTGATGGCAGATGTAGAGGCAAAAGGTGATAATAACTATCAGCGTGTACTTAGTCGCCTCAGCATTGCCAAAAGGTTTTAATCATGTGTAACTCACTTGTTCAACTAACCCTTTTATTGAGTATCATCCTGGCTATTTCGGCGTGTAGTCGTGGTGATTCAGATCCAGTAATAGAAAACACTGAAGTAGCGACCAGTGTACCCAATGAGTTTGCCAGCTTTGTCAATAAACAACACAGCTTAAGTGCGAGTGACTATACAGCTGTTATAGCAACGAATAGTTCAGGCCAATCAGGCAGCTATACATTAAAGATCACCTTTGATGATGGCCACAGCGAAACGCGTACCGGCTCTATTAATACATCTAACGGCCCAGGTAATAGCTGTGCAGGGCTTCAACGCCCCTGTGAATCTATCAACCTTGATTACCCTGGAGGTATAGAGCTAAGCCTAAGTGCCACCGTCCCAAGCCAGGTAAGCCTCGTAGACCGCGCAGGAAACCTAATCCACACAGCAGCTGGGCGTATCACTATCCCAACCAGTAAAGTTGATGGTGAAGACTATAGTAAGGCCTATTATCGCGCTATTGATCCTGCAGATGAACGTACTAATCTTGCTAAATGGAAAACAAAAAATGGCTTCAACTCTGGTAGCGGTACCACTGTATCCGCAACGTTTAGAGATGTTAACGATTTGGGTTATGGTCGCCATATTACAGCGCATAGAAATACCGATGGAAGTATGGCCTTCATGGTCGACAACTATTTAGTCGACCTAGCGACTGGTGATTCTTCTGCAAATTATGGAAGTTTAAATTTAGATGCTGCAGTACTTCGCGCGAGAAAATTTCATGACGGCACAAACGCCATAGAATTTAGCCCAGTGAAAGAGGGCGGTGATATCAAAGATAGTATCGTTAAGTTTTATACTTTTTTACCCGGCAGCACAGATGAGGAACAACTACGACGAAATGTTATTGATATGGACGGAAGAGGGCTCAAGTCTGTGCCCAGTGTTTGTCTTTCATGTCATGGCGGTCGAGTGTTGCCCTTGAATAATGATGGGTCTTTTAATTCATTAGCACTGGGCTCCGCAGAACTCAATTTATTAAACGCAGAAAGCTTTGAGTACTCAAGTGATAGTGGGTTTTCAAAGGGTGAGCTACATGATGCGATTAGAATGATCAATGATTTTATCAGTCGTTCATATACTACGGATGCAACAGAAGGGAGCTGGGATGCCAGTTATGCATTTGAGGTATCACAAGGGCGTTATTCAGGTAGTACAACGTCGGGAAGGAGCACTAGCAGTTTTATCCCAGAAGGTTGGAGAGATAATACCCCTTGGGTACAAGACCCCGCCAAGAAAAACCCAACAGGTACAGCATTGCTGTTTAAACAGGTTGTAGAACCCCATTGCTATAGCTGTCATGCACTACAAGGCAGTACACAACAAGGTATAAACAACTTCATTAGTACAGCGGTTAATTTTTCTTCCTATGAAAAATTCAAAACATTTGAAGAACAGATTGTTGAATATGTTTATCGTCGAGGCAATATGCCTCTATCTCTACGAAACTTTGAACGCTTTTGGCTGGATCCCGCTGGAGCCCCCAGTTTACTCGCCAGCCATCTAGGTGATAGTTATGACATACAAGATAAACAAGGTAATCGCGTAGTACGCGTTCCGGGAATGCCGTTTGCCAAAGCAGGCGAGGATAGAGTAGTTGCATCCCCAGTAAGCCTAAATGCTAGCGCCAGCTTATTATCAAACACTTTCAAGTGGAAACTTCTATCAGCACCTAGTGGTGCTACACACTCCTTTACTGCAGAAAATGCTAATGCTACACAGTTTTCTGCCAATCTTGATGGTGTCTATACACTACAGCTCAGCACTTCCAATGATATAGGAAGCTCAGTTGATACGGTTAGAATCACGATTGATAGCGGCTTAACCACAAATCAAAAGTCCCTTCGTTTTGATACCGATATTCGAGCGATACTCGGCAGTGATAGTAATACTGGTAAATGTACACTATGCCACAGTGAAGGAGGCACACCTGTAACCCCCGTCTTTTATACTGATGCAGGAAGGTCAACGCCTAATTCCAGTAGCCTTTATACAGACGTAATGGCCAGAGTGAACCTGATGGATCCAGAGAACAGCTTAATTCTTCAAAAACCTCTTGGTAACAATCACGTAGGTGGTACCATCGCAGGTTTTTCAAATACAGCAGATACGGATTACCAAACACTATTAAACTGGATAAGAGAAGGCGCGCTTCAATAAGCGCCTTTAAGTAGTTGTTAAATGGTATTATTTTACTGCCCATTGAATTTAACATAATATACATTATGCGAAGTTTATAACCACAATACACGCAAACAAAAAAAACCGCTTACA